>CAZXVX010000034.1:0-24419 GCA_964644105.1 uncultured Occallatibacter sp.
GCTGGTTGCCGATGCTGTGAGCAAATGCCATGCGAATGGATATAGAGTAACCTACGGTCTCTTTTCGCGCATCCAAGGTTGGCAAGAAAAGATCACAGCGCGGACAAGATGGCACCGGATGGGTACCTAAGGGAACGTGTCAGGCAATTCAGAAGTGAACCCGAGGGATACCTATGAGGAAAGGCAATTGGAAGTCACCAAGTGTCATATAATCTGTCAGATGCGCTCAATACTACGGAATGGCCTGGCACTACGGCGTTTTCGGGGAGTAATGGCCGCAATTTCCGCTAACCAATTGTCGATGTGCGGCTTGCGCTGATGGCAACAGTTGACAGATCATGCTGAGAAAATCCTTGCAAACTACAGACTTCTTGCTACCTAAATTCCGAAGGCCGATGACATCGACGCCAGGCACCAAGAAGCAGTATGCAGGGGTGGGCTATGAAACCACCTCAATCTGTTCTGACTTGAGTAGCCCCTTCGCGACCAACTCCTGCTTGGCACTTTCTGGATCGGATGTGAAGAATAAGACTCGAAGGTCTTCAAGCGCCCGTGAAAACGAAACATAAGCCAACTTGCGACCGCGAGCGCGCTGACCGTCCGAAGGGTCCCCCGCAGTTTCCGGGGTCAGTATCTTACCGAAGCTGTAGTTATTCCAGTTTGCCTCGATATCGTCGTAGACGACCAGCACCTTTTGATACTGCTCGCCCTTAACGCCATGCTGCGTGCTGTACACAGTGTTCTTGGTGACGAAGGATGCGTAATTAGAAACTTCGATAGTACCCATCCGGAAGAGGGAATCGGCAAGCCAGTCCCCTCTATCGAGGCCATGGATTGCTTCATCATATTCAACAGCGCGTGGCACGCGGACGAGATGCTCGCTCAATTTCTCCGAAGCACGAATAATCCCCTTGCCGACGCAGAATCGTAATACTTCTCCAATAGTACCCGACCTCCAAATCGTGTCTAGTTGATCGACCAACGTAATGGAGGTTTCGACCATTCTTTTGAGTGTCTTCGACCCATTGATGCCGTCAATGGCGAACGCAGGGCTGTCCCGTCGTAGCAGGTCAATAATCCTGCGACTATCCCCAGCCGCACGGGCGGCAACTAGCGGATTAATCGTTTTCGTCAGAGGTAGGAGTAAAAAGTGATCGCCTTCCTCGAATGCGGCCTCGGCGCGCGACGACGCATAGGGGCCGTTGAACAGTCGATTGAGTTCGGCGAAACCCATTCGTCTTGCGATCATCTGGCGCACGAGGAAGAGCATCACGACATCGTCGCGGCCGTTCCAACTCCATTCAGTAAGCGCCGTGTCCATTTTGGCCAACGCCCGCACGATTTGCTCCTCCGAATATCGATTACGGGGCATCTCTGGCTTCTCCGACTTAGCGAGCCTAAATATGACGCTTCCCTCACGCCCTCTGTTTTCACCAGCGGGATATTGCTCCACATCATCTCGGAATGCGTTGAGTAGCCGAATGACGCTTTTGGAACAACGGAAATTCTCAGTCTTGGAGATCGTTTTACCATTCTCAGGCGGGGCGAAGTTGCCAGTGCTCCCCTCATAAATTTGCTGCCATGGGTCGCCGAAATAGCCGACAATTGGCAGGTCTTCTCCTGCACAGACGAGATTCAGACCTGCAACGATCCCCTCGAATGTATCTTGGGCTTCGTCGACAAAGATGAATGGGAAACGCAGACCGGTGATTCGTCTGAAAGTTGCATTTGTTTGAAAAAGGAAGGCAGCGACTTCGATGATGTCGTCATGCCCCAGCTGTCCGTTCAGATAGTCTCCTATGACTGCATCGTCATACTTGAAGTGCTCAACCTTATCAAGCACCCCCGCCATCTGCTCGAACCGTTCCGCTTTCGCTCGCGCTTCAACTGCCGTTCGACTGCTACCACCATTGTCCTTAGCGCGTTCCTTGGCGATCAGCGCCGGCAGGCGACTTAGCCGTAGAGCCTCACGAATATCGAACTGGAATCTGCCAATCTGATCCCATAAGAAGCTATGCACCGTGGAAACCAGATATAGGTTGTCGAACCCCAGACGAGTCTTTATAACTTCTACTGCGCGCTTTGTGAAAGTAATGCAGGCGATACGTTGGCCGTTCTGCCGAAGTTGCGCCCCTTCTCGTTCCCGAATTTGCTTCAAAGCGTCCAGAAGGGACTCGGTCTTCCCGGAACCGGCGCCGGCGATAAGCGCAAAACTCCGGTGCTTGTCCAGGCATTCGCGGACAGCAATATCTGCAGCAGTTTCGACCTTTTCTCTCATAGTGAGGCACCACCCGCAGTTTCTGTTCCTGTGCCCGCAGTGGAATTGGGCCCGCACAGTCGCACCTCGAGCCACCGAAGACCTTCGGAAACGTAGGCCGGCACTTTCCAAACCGCGCTGGTGGCAAACAGGCTCATTGCGAAGTCTGTCTTCTTGAAATCGTCTGAGCGAATCCGGTCGTAAATTGACTGATAAGCATCGTCCAGGGAAGCGGGAATTTGAATGTCGATTGAGAGCGTCCCTGAGCGAAGAAGAGCAAAGTTTTCGTAAGCTATGGCTTCCTCAAGTGTCCGCGGTCGCATTGCAAGCTTAGCCCCATTGTCCATGACCAAGATGTCCGTTTCGAAGGCAACACAGCGATCCTTGGCGTTATCGACCTTCTCTTCCGCCGACATCGCCATCAGGTCGGCAACCGTATTTCTACCGCACAGTTTCCTCAATGATGCGTTGGACGTGCAAGCACCTGGGAGGTCCGCGCGGCATGCGTGTTGACGTCCGGTCGGTACGACGGAATCAAGATCTGTGATGACAAGATACGGTATGCGCAGGAACGCGAGCAGTCCCTCGAATCGATGCGCATAAGCGCCGCCCACCTCAAGGACCGTGAGATATGTTGTGCGCAGCCGCTTCGCCGACATCTCGATCATCGATGTCATCAGAAGTTTCTCGGCCGCGCCTTCCACGAGAATGGCGGCGTCTGCAAAAAATACATCGCAATGCGTGAGGCGCAAATATTTCTTGAGAAATGCAAGCGCGTCCGGCGATGAGACTGTGGCCCCGTCGATTACATCCTCTTCGGGTTGGAATGCGCGTAGACTCCGTACAACGGATGCGTTGCGAATGGTGCTATTTTCTGCCTCTCCGATCAGATGGCAGCGCTGGAAATAGCGAACCTTCTCGAAGTCGACCGCGTCCAGAATGTGCGAGGAGTGCGTTGTCACTACGAGCTGCGGCACCAAGTCCGGCTGGTTGGCTGTTCGAGCGGATTCATTAATCACTCCCCAGATGTTGGAAATAAAGGTCTGCTGAACTTGTGCGTGCAGATGGACTTCGGGTTCTTCAATAAAAATGAGCATGCACAATGGCCTGTTCTCGGTCTCTTTCAGCCACTGAGAGTGGAAATGTCTCGTCTGAATAGCCATGTAAATCAGGTTTTTGAAGCCGAGACCATTGTAGAGTTCTGGCAACTCGTGCGCTCGGCCAGGATCGACATAGAGTAGTTCAGTGCTACCGCGTAACGCCGTTTCTGGAGTAAGTGAAGAGATTATCCGGATTTCCCGATCGTTAACCGA
Organism: uncultured Occallatibacter sp.; assembly: GCA_964644105.1. Lineage (GTDB taxonomy): Bacteria > Acidobacteriota > Terriglobia > Terriglobales > Acidobacteriaceae > Telmatobacter. The sequence continues at coordinate 3,571 of CAZXVX010000034.1, forward strand.
GGGAACCCCTAACCCCTTGATCAAATCGAAAAGCGGTTGGAACTGTACCTTGTAATGCGCGGTGAGCTTACTGTTGTTGTCGTCAATAACTTCGTAGGCCTTTGCGGCATATTCAGCTTGTTCAAGATTCTTTCGGTAGTAGGACGCGAAGGCTGCAGATAGCCGGTTGCTCCGGCTGCTATCGTCGTCGTTGATGTTGCGCTGTGCATCGACGAATTCGACCCGAACGAGGTGTTTCACCAATCGCCTTCCCTCGTCGGGCGCCAAGTCTGTTGCAATCACCTCTATCGGGTCGCACTCGGCCTCCCTCTTTTCTTCAAGAGACGCGTATCGAACTGCCGAATGCTGGCCAAGATTGCTGTCAGTAGCGAGATATTGGGTGAGCGTTTTCGCGCGCGCACCATTTTGATCAGTAGGATAAGCATCGAAGTATTGCTGGCGGAGCTTATCGGCATCTTCAATGCCGAAGGAAAGTCGAAATCCGACGCGGGTGAAATCCGAGAGCTTTGGGAGTAAGGTAAACACCCGTCCGAAGGCGATTGTGTTGGGATCAATCGTAAACCACAGATCCAGGCTAATTTTCGGCAGGTCGCTTGCATCGCCTGATGCGGCAAACTTCTCAAAATTGGCAATGCAGGCAACCGAGAAGTCGTGAATCTTGAAGTCCCGGCCACCGAGGAAACAGCCGAAGATTGCTGTTGCTGATGTTTTCCCGCTGTTGTTCGGCCCGACGAAGATTGTTTCTTTCTCTTCAATATCGATCGTGACATTTTCGAGACGTCGAAAATTCCGGATTGATATATTGCTTAACTTCATGCCCCGCACCTCTGTTTTCTGTGATTGCACGTCAGGGATTCGTTCATCAGAACCCAAACAATGCCCCTCGGGACCTAACTAGTCGGACCCTCTTAACCCTCGCAGGGCGGGTGGCTGGAGGACCAGGTCTCCAGTTCGAGACTTGGGAAGGTTAAAATGCTTCCGCCAACACATATTACTCCCGGAATGTCGCCTTGTGGCAAGATTTTCCGAGGGATTGGCACTGGGTCGGGGATTGGCAAACCGGAAGTTGAGTTTCAGTGGGCGAAAAGCAGGGTTTAGCTTGAAATGAACAACCCCGCCGCAAGCGGCGGGGAATCAGACCCGGAAGAGATTGAAGCCTTGGAACCCCCTTGTGCGCGCCAGGGGCAGACCTCAGCGAAGGTTTCAAAGGGACGGTGCGGGCAGGAACAGGCCCGCGCGGGCGGGGTGCCGGGGGCGTAGCGGGCGGCGCCTGTTTCAGCCGGCGGCGCTGCCGCCGTCGAGAGCCTCTAGTACGGCATTAGGTGGTGTTGCAGCGGATGCGCGAGCATCTGAGCGGCAAGCGCGGCGGCCATCTCATCCGCGATGTGGATCGTCCGCGACGCACGCCGCCGCAGTTGCTGCAACTGTTGGCGCGCGCCCATAAGGCCGGACCGTGCATCGGCGCGGTCTGCGATGCCATCCATGTTCGTCATGTCGAACTGGGAATGCGCCGCATCCAGGGCCTACTCCAACTGGTGAAGCAATATGGCAGCGTGGCTTCGGACGATGCCTGCGCAGGGGCGCTGGAGTTGCGCGTGCCCGAGTTTAGCTTCGTGCGCCGTCATCTGGAGCGCAGTCCGCAAGCCCTCTGAGCCTGCGCCAAGTAGATCCACTGATCCGCGAACTGACGCAGTATCGCGATTTTATCCTACAACGAATCCAAATCGAGGAATCCCATCCATGAAGCTGATCAAACTTAATCGTGCGCTGGTGCAACTGCGTCTGAGCGGCATGGTCGCCGTGCTGGAAACACGCCTGCTCCAGGCGCAATCCGATACCGAAATAGCCGCAGCTCCGCAGCCGGTTCGAGATTCATTCGACACAGAATTACTCCGCCCCCCCCCGCCGATCTGTCGCCGAACTTCTCCTAATCAATCAACCAAACTCAAGTAATTGTTATCAAAACCGATAAATTTGACGAAGTCTTCAAACTGTTTGCTTGGCGACTATTTACCCCGGGGATGGGGTGAAGGATATCCGCTTTCAGGATACGAAGATCAAAGAAACCAGCTCCGCCAAGGGGATCGTTGGCGAGTGTGCGATGCCAGGGCAAACGCGGGCACGATGAGGTTCTTTAATCCTGTATATGCGACAAATATGGAGTTTGATCGATGATGGAAAAGAAAATAGCGTTTTTTCTTTGGGAAAATGTGTGCAGTTCCTGCTTTGGCTCAGGAACATACCTCGGCGAGCGTTGTCACTGCCAAGGCGGTTTTAATGCCGGTTTTCGCTGGTACATCGTTGAGATACCAGAAGACATGGCAGTGAATACTCCTCTTGAGGATTTCCCAGGTATCGAACTGGATGAACTGATTGAGTTGTGCGGAGGAGTCAATCAAAAGGCTGCTATGAAAGAGGCGTATGATCAAGCATTCAAAGCCGAAGCCAATGTAGTCGTGATCTTCAAGCATTGCTATGGGAATTCAACTGTTACGAAAAGACGCATCCGCCCTCGTTTCATTTCTCAAAAGGCTAAAGCGGAGAGGGAAGTAGCCGAATCTAAACGCCGTTGTGAACGCATAAAATCGGTTCGAGAAATGAACCTGAACATAGCTCAGGCTCTGTGGAGTCTGAACCGTCATGCAAAACGTATTCGCGACGGCAAAGCGCGAAATTCAACATTAGGCATCGACATGATTTACGGGGCCAAAGACCAGGCGCTGCACTATATGGAAAAAGAAGGAACAATTAGCTTTATCGGCTTTCACAAATTCGAACATGGGAATTTCGCCGAACTCCTCACGGATGGTGTGTATTCATTCCATCGCCCTTGCGCACCGCCAGATAATGCGGAGTGCAGAACAATCGGAGAAAAGATTGAATCCAAGGCGAAAGATGATTCGGAGTTGCAACCAGATTTGGCTTGGGAAGTAATTGAAGCTTACCTGGAAGGTCGAGCCAAAGTCGATGTTTACCATTGGAAGGGCGCATCTGATACCTGGGAATATGAGAACTGGTAAATGAGAGCGAGTTTTGATCGTTGACGTGTCAAGGTAGATGTTTCTGCAGATGATAACGCTTCACTTCAACAATCTGCAAATGTATTGTTTTACTGGAGTTCTACATTCATAAACATTCCCGCCCAGTAGCATCTTGGCACTTCAGTTTCGGCTGATCATGCATGTCGCTTCTCAATCAGCGCTTTCCCTTCACCATCCGATGCGCCACAGGCGCTGAGGTGGCACTGACTCAACAGGGGAAAGTAAAACCTTAACATCAACTGCAATTCGCGCGCAGCGCGAAGAAAGGTTTATCTATGTCCAACCAAAAACGTAGCAAAAAGAAAACCGCCCAACTCAATGAGATTCTGATATTCGTAGCCGTGGAAACGGACTTACGACCATCAGAGATGGTTGGGCTAGTTTTAGTCGATGCAGACACAATACTCAACAAAATCACTGTTCTCCATCCAAAAACTCACAAAACGTATGAAATTCAATGCGACTCCTCGCATGGATGGATGGTGGCACATTTAGCACATGAGTGGAAAATCGGCAATCAAGACTTATGGAATAATCAGGATGACTATGAGTAAAATCCGAATCTTGCCATTCATAACGCAAGAAGTTAATTAATAGCATTTTCTATCAACAATCATCCTCGTTCAGGCAACATGATATGAACGACGAGGTAAGGAGGTTATAAATGAAAATGGAAATTCGCTTTGGAAACCCAGTGCTGATTCTTCTTTATAGTTTAGCGCTGCTTCTCTTTGGATGCGTGATCGGATTGTACTGGTCGGCGGCGCCGCCAACCGCAATCACGATTGCAATTCTGGCATCTGTTCTGACCGTGGTGCATGACACAATGATGGCGCTGATATCCTTATGGGCTGCCAGGGTCTGGATAAGAGCCAATCGTAAGTAGCACATTACTTCACTACCCGCGCTATCATGAAGTGCCAGGGAGAAAAATAACTAACTCATAAATACAGCAGATCTGGCCGTGTCTCCGGCGCATTGCCTTGATCTCCTCGATAGAGAGATTATTCGCCCATCAATTCCACATTCCAATTTACTCACCAACCGGCTTGACACCTCATGCCAAGGCCGGGCAGACTGCGCTGTCTGCAGAAAGGAATATCTATGATATCAGCCGAACAATTCTTGAAAGACCAAGCCCAGCGGGCCAGGCGCATCGATTCGCCGCAAGCCGCAGACCATCCAGATAGCCACGATGAACTACCGCAGGAGATTCGCGAAGCGGCCAGGCGAGGCTGGCAAATATTCCCTATTTTATCGGGGTCTCTGCTCGCATCTGATGCAGATGCGCTGGCAGACACGGCAACATGCGATCTCTCGATTTTGGAAGGTCTTCCATCGACTTATCCAGGTTGTCGCTTCGGCCTTCGAACAGGGCCAAATTCTGCCGTTTGGGCTGTTGAAATGCGCGAGCCTCGCGCTGCATCAGTCCTTTATCGTCTCGCAGGAACCTGCCCGGAAAACGTAGAACAAGAATGGGATGGATTGACACTATTGAGCCGCGGATCTGGGAGTACTTACGCATTCTTCCAATGGCCACCAGATGCGCTGTCGATGATACGACTCGGGACCGAGTCTGATTCGTGTCTTGTTTTACACGGGGATTGCTCCTGGGTTCCTTTGCCTCCCTCTTCATTCAAGGGTTCATCCTATATATATCTGAACCGTGCCGCAGTCTCAATGACCCCGGCATTCTTATCTGACTTGCTCTTCGAGTATCCGGCCACCAATTCAGTCAAGGCAGAGCAGCAAAGGATTTCAAAACGGCCAACACATTCCGGTAGTTCACTGCATCTGAAGAGCCACAATGTCGATGGCCGGGAAAGAACGACAGTGCAATTCGCTGATCCGGTTGCATGGCGCAGCAAGTCTGGAGTTATACGCCGCCGTTAATCCTGTCTTTTGCAGCGGTGTGAGGCATCGTACCTCAAACCGCTGTGAATAGCCACAGTATGGGCGAGCCAACTCGTATCCATAGCGGCACTCAATACCACAGAAAGAGAGACACAATTGGATACAATACTTCCCGCAAAAACAGAGGCGATTGTCGCGCTGATGATGGCTATAGACAGTTATCAAGGTTACCCAGGACCTGGAAGTTGGGTAATCGATTCAGGAAAATCTTTCATCGCACTTACATGGCTCTTCGAAGAGAATCGCATTCCGTTGGAATCTCAAAGCGAGAGCTTATGGAGATTGTATGGAGGAGAAGAGATACTCACAAACGCCGGGCTAGAGTTTGAGCACATTGTTATTAAACTGTCCGGACCGAACAGATTTATGTCGGCCCTTATTCCGGTGCGCGATTAACAAGTGGTTTTGCGCATCGCGAGTCAAATTATCAACCAGCGGCAACAACGCCGCGGAAAGTGAGCAACAGATGTCTTCGCACCCAACGCGCATAGCTGCGATACTCGCACTCGAAGAGGCTATTGAAGCTTATCACGGATACACTGGTCCCGGCCCCGGAAAATGGACCGTCGATTCGCCAGGAAAATACTTTATCGCCCTTACCTGGACAGGCCAATTCACAACAAATCAGCATGATTATGACGGACTGAGAACATGGAAGGAGTTTGGAGGCGAAGTCATTCTGAAGATGGCTGGACTTCAAATCTGTCGCGTTTTGTCTGCCGAATCAGCTGACGGCAGTCACTTTTCATCTGGAATTATTTTGGTTGGCGGGTAGTTCTTTGGGCCAGAAACCAAGTCAACAAAATGAACGTAACCCTGACATCTTGGCTACTGGTTCTTGTCGCGGCGAATTGCTATCCTATATTGGTATGCCTTGGACCGACCGCTGCTCTGCACGTCCCCAAGGTACCGTCACAACAGAGGCCGCTTGGCGCCAGGCGGCCTATTGCTATTCACACAGTCCAAAACAAGCCGCACACCGCGACCTGAATACGCTGTCGATCTATTTCGAGCGCGACTTGGGTACCATCCATCCCCACGGCAACGCGAGGACGCCTTCTTCGAGCGGGCGCGCCTTGCCGCCATGCAGCACCACTCCGCGCACAAAAGATGCTTTGCGCTTCAAATCATCTCGGAAGGCGCGAATCCCGCTCGCATCGCTCGATGTCACCTGGCTGCTCGACTTGATCTCCAGCGCGACCAGCTTGCCGGCCTCTTCCAGAATGAAGTCCACCTCATGCCCAGCGCGGTCGCGCCAGTAGTGGACTTTGCGCTGTTGCGGATCGAGCGAGCGCCATGTCTCCAGCGTCTGAAAGAGTGTCTGCTCCAACCAGAATCCCGCGTCCATGCGCGCCGACACTTCCGCGGACGACCTGATTCCGGCCAGCCAGGCGGCAAGGCCGCAATCCGTCCACAGCAGCTTAGGCGCCTTGACCAGCGCCGTCGCAGGATTCGTCGCCAGCGGGCGGATGCGTGCAATCAGGCAGCCGGTCTCCAGCAGGTTCAAATACCGGTGCGTCGTTGGATGACTGAGCGCGGCGTCGCGGGCCAGATCGGCCTGGTTGAGCAGCTTTCCAGTCCGCTGCGCAGCCAACATCATCACGCGCTGAAAATCCGGCAGGCTGGAGACAGCGCTCAACTGCCGCAAATCCCGCTCCAGATAGGTCTGCACATACGCGGCAAACCACAGGCCGCGGTCCGCTTCCGAGGCAATCTGCAGCGCGGGCGGGTAGCCCCCACGCAGGAGCCAGGCAGGCCAGTCACCCGGCTCATCCGGCCACTCGCGCCAATCAAAATCCGCGGCAAACAACCGATCCAGCGGCAATAATGCTCCCTTGCGCTCCTGCCACTCCGTCGGGCAAAACGGTCGCAAGTCCAGATAAATCGCGCGGCCAGCCAGCGTATCCGCTACGTGCTTCATCAGCAGCAGGTTGGCGGAGCCAGTCAGGATGAAGTCGCCAGCCCGCCTCTCAGTGTCCACGGCCCGCTTGACGGCGAGCAAAATCTGCGGCGCTCGCTGGACCTCATCGAGGATGACCGGGCGCGTGGCCAGCAGCGAATCGGGATTGCGCTCGGCCTGATCGAGAACGCCCACATCGTCGAGCGTGAAATACGCCCGCGCCGGCATAATTGCCTGCGTGAGCGTGGTCTTGCCCGTCTGACGCGCGCCGGTCAGCACCGTGACGGGCAGGACGCGAAGAGCAGATTGGAGATTGCGTGCAAACCAGCGCGTCTTAATTCTGTCCATAGTATGTAATAAATCATTTCACGCCGTGAAATGCAATAGAAATCGTGATGCTCCCAACAATCCCGTGACAAGCGACACCAACCCACTTCAACCAGCCACAAAGGAGTCCAGCCTATGTATATGGAAAGCGCACAAGCAGTCGGCCGTGCCAAACGCGCCGCGTTTTACCTGCGCATCACGCCATTCGATCCCGATCCAGAGCCTCAACTTATTGAACTCCGTCAGATGGCTGCGGAGCGCGGCTATGAGGTTGTTGCCGAATTCATCGAGAAAGTCTCCGCCACGAAGGCCAAGCGGCCGGCCCTCGACCGGCTGCTTGCCGACGCCCGCCGAGGCCATTTCGATCTGGTCATCGTTTGGTCCTGCGACCGCATCGGCCGCTCAACCCGCCACTTCCTCGATCTCCTCGTCGAACTCCACCGGCTTCACATCGAGTTCAGCTCAGTGCGCGACGGGATCGACACCGGCGGACCGCAGGGCGGCGCCCTCGTACAACTCACCAGTGCCCTTGCTGGCCTGGAACGCAGCCTGACCAGCGAGCGTGTGCGCGCCGGTATGCGGCGTGCGCGCCTCGACGGTCAGCACATCGGCCGCAAACCCTTGGAACTTGATTGCGCCGCCATTTGCCTAGATCGCCATAATGGCCACAGCCTCCAACAAATAGCGAAAGACCACCGCATCTCCACTGCAACCGTACAGCGAGTGCTCAAAAAACAACCGTCCAAACCCTTCGATGAATCCGTCTGAGCCAGTAATTATTTTGCTTTTCCAAAATGTTTCATCAATAGTTGCAATTTCGCGCCGCTGGCAATGGCGGACACTCACCCAGAATCTTCGATAAACCTATGACAAAAGGTTATATTTCGCATTTGAACAATGCAGCCACAAGACAGGCCACCTGCCCAAAACAGATAGCACGTAGCCGGAACTTCTGGCATAACCATTTTCGTGAGTGAAGACGGCCCGCCGACCAATATAGCAAACCGCAGTCAGAATCTGTTTCCATCATGGAAAAAGCCGCCCGGAGAGGCGGCCTTTTCACTTCCACTATGTCCTGGGGTCTTGCAAGCAGAGGAACACCAGAACCTACAGAAGAAATTTAGCAAATATGTTTCAAAAGGTCAAGGTCACATCTGGCAATCCGCTCAGAAGGAGTCGGTCTTGCCTCAATTCAAGAACATCCAAATACTTGATGATCTCTGCTGCCTCTTTGCCAATGCGGACACGAATCGCCTCGATCTCCAATTGCTTTTCTGCCAAGCTACCCTTCAGAACCTCTACAGAAGCGTGAGCCTGTGCATCCTCTTTTTCGACCTCTTCCTGTGGAATGACATTTGTTGTGCGAATCAACTCATACGCCTGATTGAAAAAGCGTTCTGCCTTCTCGATGCGATCCTTGATTTGCTCGCATTCAATCTGTTTCGAGCAGATTGAGATCAGCCGATCAATATAGGGTAGAAGATTCCTGGCACTATCCCGACGGGGATGGCCCTCATCGATTCTTTTGGAAAGTTCAAGCAGGTTTTGGTATTTGAATATAAGGATTACCTTGTCACGCTCCAATCGCGTCATCTATTTGCCCTCCGGATCTATTCGTCTCGACGCCAAAGGAAAGTAGGCCGCTCGCCGCGAGCGCTTTTGAATATCGCTAAAGGCTCTTGGCCGCCTGATTCTACGAAGCACTTCTCGATTGGACGCAACCCGCAAGGCTTGTGCAGTTGTACGAAGTTGTCTTCGTGAGGGATACCCATCACCCGCAAAATATCTGCCTTGCTCACGCATAAGATATCCGAGTTCTTCATCCTCCTCAAACAACTCTCCTCTCGCTATATCCATGGGTAAATACGTAGGCGATTCGACCTCAGCCATCAGTTCATGAGCTTCGGTCCACACCCCAATGCGCGGTGTTGGCCCTGGAAACTCGCCCCGTGCCATAGCTTCCAGCTCAGCCTCAAACACGGCCCGCGCCATCTCGCTGGTCATATAGACCGCATGGTTTTCTTCGTCCGTCGCTTCTACGTTCTGCTCCTCATCAAATGAATTTGGATCCAACGGATCACTGTCATATTTCATAGCAAACCTCAATACCAGCAGTTGCCGGGAAGATCAGTCTGCCACGAATCGATTTATCGTGAACGAGGTTAAGAGAGAGCTTGCTCGAATTATGTTCCGCCAGCGTTACATCCCGTTTCATCCACCGGATGATGAGAAGCCTTCAACGGCACTAATCATTTTGATGTTTTTATTCTTCACCTCCCACGAAATCTCTGATGCAGGTTTTGTTGATTTGCCAATCATGCAAAAACCTTTATTTCAAATCAATCAGTTTCTGGAACCTAAATATGATGTCAAATTCAGTGTCAAGAAGAGTGCTTCGATGTATTCATTGCGAACTTTGCCAATATACGACAGCAAACGGACAATGCCGCCGCTGTCACTGGCCACTTGGGGTACCGCATCTCAATTTACTTAACCAATCCTCTTCGTCTTCTGGCGCCATTTCCCCCTCTAATCTTTTGGCCAAACGAATTGGCGCGACAATTCGAATCTTGCGTCAAGAAAGCCGGCTCAGTCAGAAAGCGTTCGCCTGTAAAGCGGGGGTATCGAGACCCGTCATCACCAAGTTGGAAAATGGAAGGTCGATCCCAACACTGGCGAAGCTTCAACGAGTAACAGCAGCGCTCGGCATCGACATTGCAGAAGTTTTTCTGCGCATGCGCTGATGCGGGCCTAAATCCTTAACCAATCAATGGAGATCCTCAGATGATTTGCACAATTACACTTTACGAAGTTGGAACAAATAATATTTCTGCCTTTGCCTCAGCGTTTGACTTGGATGGACCATGGCAACAGATCTCCAGCCGACAGCCAGGCTTTCTTTATACAAATCTGCTCAGGCGGTCCAACCATCTTTTGTTTTTCCTGGTGCAGGAATTCTGGGAGTCCGAGCGCGATTACATGAATTCGGAGAGCAATGACGAAGTTTACAGCTTTCGCAAATCTCTTCGCAGCCTTGCAGCTTGTCAGCAATCCTTGGGCACCTTCCGTTTCCGAGACCAGTGGGAACAGGAACTGAACGACGACCACACATACAGAAAACCCACTGAGCTGCGCAATTGGCAGATGGATTAAAACCACCATGGGGTTGGGCGCGCTCGAGACCAGGCGCCGCAAGCAATAGTCCTTTAGCCGACGCACCTTCTAACGGGTGCCGACCTATTGATCTTTCCGCCTTGACAGGTAACAGACAGTAAAAGTTGAAGCCTGTTTCCACATCGAGCATCCAAACAGGTGCTATGACGACAACCGACTCTCTCACTCTCCGCACACTGGGCAACTCTGACCTGCAACTCACCTCGATCGGCTTTGGTGCATGGGCCATCGGCGGCGGCAACTGGGAGTTCGGCTGGGGGCCGCAGGACGCCGACGAATCCATCGCCGCCATCCATCGCGCGCTCGATCTGGGCATCAATTGGATCGACACCGCCGCCGTCTACGGCCTCGGCCATTCTGAGGAGGTCGTCGGCCGCGCCCTCAAGAGCCACGCCGGCCCGCGGCCGCTGATCTTCACCAAGTGCTCGATGCGCTGGCACGCCGACCGATCGATCTATCGTTCGCTCAAGGCCGGCTCGCTGGCCGAAGAACTGGAGGGTTCGCTGCGCCGCCTCGGCGTGGAGACCATCGACCTTTACCAAATCCACTGGCCCAACCCCGAAGAGGAGATCGAAGAGGGCTGGGCGCAGTTGGCGCGCTTTCGCGAGCAGGGCAAAGTTCGCTGGATTGGCGTCTCCAACTTTTCCGTCGAGCAGATGAAGCGCGTGCAGAAGATCGCGCCCATCACCAGCCTGCAGCCGCCCTATTCAATGCTGCGGCCGGCCATCGAGCAGGAGATTCTGCCCTTTGCCGCGGCCAACAGGATCGGCGTCATCAACTACTCTCCGATGGTCTCGGGCCTCTTGACCGGCACCATGACCGCCGCCCGCGTCGCGGCCTTCCCAGCCGACGATTGGCGTCGCCGCGCGGTTGAATTTAATGAGCCGCGCCTCAGCCGCAACCTGCGCCTGGTGGAAGTGCTGCGCGAGATCGGCCATGGCCACGGCGTCAGCCCCGGCGTGGTGGCCGTCGCCTGGACGCTCCACCACCCGGCGATCACCGCCGCCATCGTCGGTGGCCGCAGCAGCCAGCAGGTCGAGGGCCTGGCCCCAGCGCTGCACTTCCGGCTCAGCCAGGAAGAATACGACCGCATTCAGTCTTTTCTTGCTGCCAATCCGGTTTGAAGTGGACCCAGAATTGCGAACTAGACTGCGAGACCTGTGAAGACTCCATCGAATTGTGGGGGAGCAAGCCCTTCAATAAGGAAGAACGTCCGTACTGCCAATCCCTTCAGCAGGTCAATCATATTCATCCGTCGAAGGGGTTTTGGGATGGGGAAGGAAGACTTTTCCCGTGCGAAGCGACTTCTCCAGAAAATCCGCCCAATCCTGCATCATTCTGGTCCGGGGCCCCAGGTACTGTGCATGGTCGTATGCGCCACTGACCTTGTTCTTCTTGATGTGCGCAAGCTGCACATCAATATGCGCCTCCAAATAGCCGCCCTCGTGCAGGATGGTCGAGGCCACTCCGCGAAAGCCGTGGCCAGTCATTTCGCCTTTGTAGCCCATGCGCTTCAGCGCCATCAGAATCGTGCCGTCACTCATCGTCGGATTCTTGGGTCCCATGCCGGGAAAGAGCCATTTGCTATCGCCGCTCAACTTTCGCAGCAAATCCAGAAGCTCCAGGGTCTGGCGGGCCAACGGGACAATATGCGGCCTGCGCATCTTCATGCGCTCCTTGGGCACATCCCACCGGGCGTTATCAAAGTCGAACTCAGACCACTGCGCTTCAAGCATCTCGCCGGTTCGCAGAAATGTTAGGGCCATCAACTTGAGCGCTAGGCGGGTCACCTGCTTGCCCCTATACACTTCAATATCTTTCATTAACTTGGGCAATTCGCGGCGATCAATCCGTGCGAAGTTGACCACAACCCGAGCTTTCAGAATGTCTCTGGGCTTGATTTCGGCAGCCGGATTTCGTTTCGCGTAGCCGAAGGCAATCGCGAAGCGAAAGATCTGCCCGGTCTTTTCGAGCGCGCGCTTGGCGATGTCGATGGCTCCACGGTCCTGAATTCCCTTGACCATCTGCACCACTTCAGGGGCCTCGATTTTGTCGATCGGGCGCGCACCCAATGCAGGCAAAATATCTGTATCCAACCGCCGCCGAACTGTGTCGACATAGCGCTTGTCCTTGCCTTCCCCCCAATGTTCCAACCACAACTTGGTAATTGTTTGAAAGGAGTTCTTGTTGGCAACATTGTTCTCGTTCTTCCGAGCCTTCTTTTCAGCCATCGGGTCGATGCCGGCCGCCAAAAGCGAACGCGCATCGCGATGAAGCTCTCTTGCCCTGGCCAAGCCGATTTCAGGAAATTTTCCGTAGGACATAATTTTATTTTTGCCCTTGAACACATAGCCCCAGCGCCAGAGCTTGCCTCCGGATGCAGTGATCCAGAGGTAAAGGCCGGCGCCATCGCTCATGGCATAGTCCTTTTCTCTGGGTTTGGCCTTTTCGATAGCTTTTTCGGTCAGCTTGTTGATTTCCATCATCTAAGCCCCTTTCCAAAAATACATGGCCATTCAGGAAGAATACATCCCAAAATACATCTTGGCAAACCGAGCTTCCACTGGACAGGGTTGGGTAGGGTCGGAATAATTATTGTTTATTTTCTTATGTTTAGACTATTTACGAGGTCTTGAATGGACAGGGAAGGACACGGCTGGAAGGGGTGCTGGCGGAGAGATGGGGATTCGAACCCCAGATAGAGCTTTTGACCCTATAACGGTTTAGCAAACCGCCGCCTTCAGCCACTCGGCCATCTCTCCGCGATACTTTGAGATTATACCGGATGTTGGCGCTCTGTGCGCGGAAAGCTTGTTGCGCTGCAAAACGAGCTGCAAGAGGACGCCTTTGTCCGGCGCAAGAGCTGATCGGTTGCACCGCTTTTCTGCTATGCTGTGAATAATTTAGATCAGTTCTCCCATTGATTTTCCCGCCTTTCCTCGTGAGCGCTGGCTTTCCCTTGAGGACCAAGCCAGTTGCGGTTTGAGGTTTCGGCGCAAGGCAATGGGCGAACCACGATAGCCGCACCAAGGAGGAACAGATGCCAGAACACAGGGCGCGCAAGCACCATCAGGACCGGGTAGCCGAGACATTGCGCGAGGAGATTGGCGTGCTCATCGAAGGCGAACTGGTCGATCCGCGCATCAACCTCTGCTATGTGACCGAGGTGGCGTTGAATCCCGGCGGCAAGTCGGCGCGGGTCTACGTGGCTATCGATAGCGCCGTCAAGGATATCGAGATGGCCGAGGAGCAGACCGTGGCCGGACTGGAGGCGGCCAAAGGCTTTATTCGCTATGAATTGAAAGAGCGGATGGGCGTGCGCCACGTACCGGAACTGACATTTCTGGCCGATCGCTCCGGGCGCTTCCAGGCGCGCATCATGGAATTGATGGACAGGCAGCGCAAGCGGCAAAAGAAGTCTGCCTCCCCAGAGCCTGCGGCAGAGCCGGAGACGCTGGCCGAGTAGCTCGGCGACATCGCAGGGGAATGATCCGAGTTCCGCTGAGAACCCCGAATCTGTTAGCCTTGACCCTGTCGAAGAGCAAATGACGCGGCGCGTTCGCGCGCTGAATTCGTTGGAGAAACGCTGGAAGTGGAAACCACTCAAGAATCATCCGCTTCGAAACCGCGCCTGGATTGGCGTCGCCGGTTGCCCTCATGGACCGCTGCCACAGAAGGTGCCGTTTTTCTGGCTTTTACTGTCTTCTTCCTTTTTTATGGGCAGACGCCATGGACCGGCGGCGCCGGCCTGGGATTGGTCGGAGCCGATGAACCCCGCTATGCGCAGATTGCCCACGAGATGCTGGACCGCTTTGACGCGGCTCACACGCTGAAACACAAGTTGGCGGCCTGCGTCACTCCTTATCTCTACGGCCAGCCCTGGCTGGAAAAGCCCGCCCTCTACTACTGGAGGGCGATGTTCGTCTTCCAGGACTTCGGCGTGCATGACTGGGTGGCGCGGCTGCCCTCGGCCAGCTTTGCCTTTGTCATGATGGTGCTGATCTATTTGCATATGCGTAGATTCCGCCCTGGCGGGCACCTGGACGCCGCGCTGATCACGGTGGCCTGCGCCGGCATCATGGGCTTTGCCCGCGGCGCATCCACCGATATGCAGATGGCCGCGCCGCTGGCTATCGGCCTGCTCGGCTGGTACGCCTGGTATGAGACCGACTCCAAGTTCTGGCTCTTCGACATCTATTTCTTTACCGGCGTAGCCACGCTGGCCAAAGGGCCGGTGGCGCCGTTTTTAGCCATTCTGATTGTTGCCGCCTTCGCCGGCTTGCGCCGCGAGTGGTCGATCCTGCGCCGCTCCTTCTGGTGGCCGGGAGCATTGCTCTACTTCGCCATCGTCCTGCCTTGGTTCATCGCCGTGCAGTACAAGAATCCCACCTTCTTTCGCGAGTTCTTCCTCGAACATAATCTGGAGCGCTTTGGCACCAATCGCTTTGAGCATCATCAGCCCATCTGGTATTACGGGGTCGTAGTCGTTCTGGCCGTCATGCCCTGGACGGTGATCGCCGTGCGGGCGCTCGCCGATGGCCTCCAGACGTCGATTTGCGAATGGAAGGCGCGCAACTTTTCCATCTGCAAACCCTGCGCCGGACGCCCCGGCGACGCTTTCCCAGAGTTTCTGGTCCTCTGGGCGCTCATTCCCATTCTTTTCTTTTCCTTCTCGCAATCGAAGCTGCCCGGCTACATCCTGCCTTCGATTCCGCCCATCACCATTCTCACTGGGGACTATCTCTTCCGCCGCCGCCAACTCGGGCTGAACCGCTGGGTGTTGCTGGGCCATGCCCTGCTCAGCGGGGTCATGACCATGGCCGCGCTGCTGCTGCCCTGGTTTGTGGCGCATGGGCCGCAGATGCCGCCCTGGCCAAGGTTGCTGGTGGCCTCGATTGCCTCTCTAGGCGCGGTATTGCTGATTCTGGTGGTCATCAAGGGCTACGGCGTTGCCAAGCTGCGCCTGGTCACCTCAGGCGTGCTGGTCATCCTGCTCTTCTTCCTCTTTGGCGTCGGCCCGGTCTTCGGTATACCGGCCTTCGAACGAAGCAAACACGTGATTCGCCTGCTGGATCGCTCCTACTCGGCACGTCCGCTGGCCGAGCGCATCGCCGCCGTGGCTCCCGGCGAGCAGACCGTCGCCGTCTTTCGCGTGCGCCGCGACGTCGAGTACGGACTTTCCTTCTATCGAAATCAACAAGTGGTCAACTATCAGCAGTCTGGCGTGCCGGACGGCCGGCATGTACTGGTGATCCGCGTCTCAGGCCGCGGCGCCGATCCGCAAACCCAGGCCGACCTCGATGTCCTGCTCAAAGACCGTTACTACGAACAGCTCTTCACCTGGCCTGAACAAGGTCTGGTTGTCTATATGGTGGGAAGCAAGTGAGTGGACAGTGGACAGTGGACAGTAGACAGTCGACAGTGGACAGTGGACAGTGGACGCCAGGACAGATAATATCTAACAATCGCAAATGGTTCATGTGCAGGGTTGACGGCTAGTTGACCACTGTTTACTGTCAACTGTCTACAGTCTGCTGAGAACAACCATGGCTTCCGGAGCGTCCATCGAGATTCTCGACCTGCGGCACTTTTCCGCGCCGGTGCTGCTGCCTGTGCTGGAGGCCGAAGGCGCATTATGGATGCAACGGCTGCATTGGAACTACAGCGCATCTTCCAAGCTGCTCATGCAGTACCTTGACGGCCACACCCTGCCCGGCTATGCGGCTCTCGAAGCAGGCCAGATCATCGGCTACGTCTTCTGTGTCTACGAGGAGACCAAAGCTGTCATCGGCGACGCTTTTGCCCTGCCCGGTGTTCGCGCCGACGGCTCTTCCGCCCACGAAATTGAAGAGACACTGCTCAAGCACCTGCTCGAGCTGATGGTCAACACGCCCCAGGTGGAGCGCATCGAATCCCAACTGCTGCTGCATCCCTCCGGCGCCCTAGCCGGCGTCTTCCACGACGCAGACTTTCAGGTTTATCGCAGGCTCTTCATGGTTCGAAAGCTCGATGGCTCCTTTGTCCAGCCGCGCATTCATCTGCCGGTAAGGCTGGAGCTGCGTCCCTGGCGCGAAGAAGATCTGAACGCCGCCGCCCAGCTCATCTTCACTGCCTACCGCGGTCATCCCGACAGCGTGGTCAACGACCAGTACAACACGCTGCACGGTTCAATGCGCTTTCTCAATAACATCGTCCGCTTCTCTGGCTGCGGCGTCTTCTCCCCGCCGGTCTCGCACGTGGTCATTGACCGCTTCACGCGCGAGATGGTGGCGCTGGTTCTCGGTTCGCGCGTCAGCCCGCTCAGCGGCCATATCACCCAGCTCTGCGTTCATCCCAACTATCGCCGCCGCGGCCTGGCCCGCAACCTGCTCAATCTGGCCGCCCACAGCTTTCTGCGCCACGGAGCCGCCGAAATCTCACTCACCGTTACGGAAGCCAACCTGGAGGCCATCGACCTCTATCGCTCCGAAGGTTACAACTGCCACCACAGCTTCGACGCTGCCGTTTGGCTGCGCAACCGCTTCGCCTAGTTTTTCAGCCATGACGGTTGCCGCGCCACACCCCGTATTGACCATTGCGGCACCTTCTCACCTTCCGTGATTGACTCGCCCACCCGCGCGCCGCAGACTGAGGTAGAGGCGCTTCCAATTGGCTCCTCAAGCGAGGTGCACAATGAGTTCCTATCCCCCTCCCGGTCCTCCCTTTGGCGGACTGGGCGCGCGCATTGAAGAGGCCGTTGAACTGATCGAGATGGAGTTGCGCCACACCATCGCTTACATAAACGACGCGGTCGTCCCGCAGGTCCGCAACGAATCCATTACCGCTCTGCGAACCGTTAGCGACAAGCTGCGCGATTTGGCTGACCGCTTCGAGCAGAGCCGGGGTCCGCGCTCCTGATGAACAGAGCCGAGCGGGATTCATCGTCAGCCAAGTCCCAAAAGTGGGACCTGGGGCACCCAGCATTCTTCGTACACGCGCTGGGATGGTTTTGCGCTAGCCTCCTGCTTGGACTGGCCACCGGCTGCGGCCACCACGTTGAAGTTGAACCGATGTCCGCGCCGCAAGCTACCCCGCCGGCCATTCAGAAGCCCGCCCAGCCCCAGCACCCAGCGCAGATCAACCCCGCCGCGCCTAAAAGCAAACCCTCGCCAGCCCACATCGCGCCCACTCCCGCGCCCGCCGGAGGCGTCAGTCCCGAAGATCTGGAGTTCATCAAGAGCCACAAACCTATCCTGACCGAAGAAGGACTAGCCACCTGGTACACAGCCGCCAAAGGGCGCGAATCCGCCAACGGCCAGCTCTTCAGCGATCACGCCCTCACCGCCGCGCACCGCACCCTGCCCATGGGCTCGCTGATCGTCGTCACCAACCTCACCACCAACCAGTCCAGTCCGATGCGCATCACCGACCGCGGCCCCTTTGTCGAAGGCCGCATCCTCGATCTGACCATCGCCTCGGCCAAGGCCACCGGCATCTATCGCATGGGCACGGCCCAGGTGCGCCTGGAGGTCTATCGCGCGCCCAAACCCATCGACACCGGCGGTCGCTGGTGCGTGCAGATTGGAGCCTTCACCAGCGCGCACAAAGCCAACAAGCTCAAAGCGCAACTGGAGCGCAAATACCCCGAAGCCAAAGTGATTGAATTCCCCGGCGAAGCCAGCTACTGGGTACGCATCCGTCCCCAAGGCGACGACCGCGAGCAGGCCGAGCGCATCGCCCGCAAGCTCCACCCCGCCGAGGGCAAAGCCTTTCTGACGCGGCTGGATTGAGGCTGTAACGCAGCATAGGTTTTTTGCATCTTGTGTATCCCAGAAGAGCACCAGCGGGCCTCAGGTGATACGTTATTTCTATCGGTCTACCATGAACAGACGCACGCGCAGAACCATCTGGATCGTCGCCGCAGTCCTGGTCGTCTTGGGCGCGGCCATCTTCCTGCGCTACGTTGCCCCGCCGGAGGCCGCGCGCCTGCTGCCGGAGTCGGACGGCATCCTTTACTTCAACGTCAGCGCGGTGCGCGGCTTTGTCCACTTCAAGGATTTGAAGCCGCCCCAACACGCCCAGGATTATCAGCAGTTTATTGAGGCCATTGGCGTTGATCCGGAGCGCGATGTGGATGTGGCAGCCATTGCGTTGCATCGCATGGCCGATCCCAGCGGCCCCAATGGTCCCGTCGCCTACTCCATGGTGCTGGTGGGCAAGATCACCGGCGCGCGGCTGAACGGATGGCTGGAGGCGCACGCCGCCGCACGCGAATCCTATGCCGGCCACACCATCTATTCCATTCCATCCGAAGGCCGCACCGTCCGCGTGGCGCAGATCGGCTACGATATGGTGGCCATCTCCAACTTTCCCACCACGGAGATGATTCATTCCATGCTCGATCGGCACGCCACCGCCGCGCTGCCCATCGCTGGTTCAACCTTGCTGCAGCGCCACTGGAACTACCTTTTCCTGCCAACGCCGCGACTGACGGTGCCTTTGCTCTCGCGCCGCCTGGCCTGGGGAGTGGGGCAGATTGGCTTGCCCTTCTCTGACGGCTGCAACGAGCCCGCCAGCGAAGATCGCCCTGCCGGCCAGGAACATATCCAAGGCCTGCCGGTGCCCAGCAACTGCACCATCAGCGTCTTTGGCCTCTCGCTGCCGCTCAAGGCCGATTCGACGATTGTGGCCAGCGCGGCTCCCACGCTGGAAGGCCAACTGCGCCTGCGCATTGAGGAGGAGACTCCCAGCGAAGAGGCAGCCGCCCGTCAGGCCGCGGCGCTTTCGGTACTCGCGGCACTGGCCCGCGGCTTCTCTGAGCCGCTGGCCGCCAACGCCGCCAACAACAGCTTGAGAGAGCTGCTGAAGACAGCCGCAGTCAGCCAGAGGCGCAATCTTGTGGTGGTGACGGCCACCGTAGGCCACTCGTTTTTTAGCGGCGCGGCCACGGGAGACGCTCCTCCCAAGAGCAACTGAGATTACTGCTTCTTCAATCCTAGCGCCTCTACGACTGCCGGGTCCGGTATCGCCGCGTGTCCATCCATCTTGGTGACCACGCCAAAATTGCCGCGATAATCCCACATCGCCCAGCCGATGCCGTCCGCCTCGAGCGCCGTCCGCACATCGTGAATCCAGTTGGTGCGCGACTGCCCATCGGAGTGATCGCGAAAGGCGCCAAACTCGTTGCAGATCAGCGGAACATGATTGTCCTGGCCCCAAGCCGCCGCCGCATCAATCATCAACTGCATGCGGTGAGCGTCCCAATGGTTCAGCCAGTATCCCTCGAGGTCGTAACGATTAACGGCATCCGGAACTTCCTTCAATGCCTCGGCCATTGAAGCCTCTGTTGCCGGATAAGGAATCCCATGCGTGTAGCTCCACCACGGCACGCCCCATCCCGCTCCCTGGTGGGTAAATTCGTACGGAGTATAAAAATGAAATGTATAGATCACATTGCCGTCCGGCAGCGGATGCTGGGTGAGCAGATCGCGCAAATCCGAGTAATTCGGCCCGGTAGCGATGATGGTGTTCCGGGGCGCGACTTCGCGAATAGCCGCTGCCACCTCTGCTTGAATGCCGGCCCAGCGCAAAGGATCGCCAACCTCCGGCTCGTTCATGATTTCAAAAAATATCCGCTCCGGATCGCGCTTGGCAAAGTGCGCGGCCAGGTGCCTCCATAGCTCGGTCATCTGCTCCACGCCGTCGCTGCCCGAGCGCAATTGCTGCTTGTAGCTGTCTTCGGGATGCAGATCGATCTGCACCGCAAGGCCCTTGGCCAGCATCGCATCCACGGCGCGGTCCACCCGGCTTAAGAACTCGGCGTTCAGTCCATTCTCGCCACGCGGATACTGCATCAGAGGCGCTGCATCAATGCTCAACCGCACATTGTCAAAGCCCAATTGCGCAATCAGCGCAATGTCCTGTGCGTCGATAAACCGATCGGTGCGGGCGGCGGAGTAGTCGCGCGACTGCGCAAACCACATGGAAGCATTGATGCCGCGCTTCAGGTGCTGCGCGCGGCTGAAGGCGGTTTGCAACTCAGCGGCACGATCCTGCGCAACGGCCGGAAGCGTCAAGGCAAACAAAACGGCAAGGCAAACAAGACGAAGCTGCATGACTTTTACTCCTGTGTCTCGGTTTTAAAACACGAGGTAACGATACCACAAAGACGCCGTCGGTGGCTTTCTCTTCCCGTCTGAACCGTCCTATCCCGCTTCAGCCCTCTTTACGCTCCATTCGCTGCAAGCGATTGCCCGCTGCCAGCCGCGGCAATTAAAATAAAGGGATGCATCCCAAGGCGCACGCCTGACGGTGCTGGCGTGCGTTTGTGCGAGAGTGGGTCCGATGCGGTGAGTCTTCCGCGCCGGTGATCCAGCATCTACCGGTCCTCGCTCCAAGCCGCCCAAATTGAATTCCCTGCAATGGGAGGAGAGTTTCCTTGAGCGACCGTTTTCTGTTCACCTCTGAATCCGTGACCGAAGGCCATCCCGACAAGATCGCCGATCAGGTCTCCG
>CAZXVX010000035.1:0-24185 GCA_964644105.1 uncultured Occallatibacter sp.
CCGCCTGCAAGGCCGCCGGCGCCGCGCTCTGCCTGGACGGAGGCAGTTGGAAGCCGGGAACTGCCGAGCTGGCCCCGCTGCTCACCATCGCCATCTGCAGCGAGCGCTTCAGTGTTCCCGGCCTCGACGGATCACCCGAATCGCTCTGGAATTGGTTCGCCGCTCAAGGCGTTCCCTGCTTCGCCCTCACGCGCGGCGCGCGGCCCATCCTCGCCTGGGAGCGCGACCGGCGCTTTGAGATTGAGATCGCTTCCATCAACGCCATCGACACACTGGGCGCGGGCGACGTGCTGCACGGCGCATTCTGCCATTTTTTCGCTTTGAATCACAGCTTTGAAGACGCCCTGCGCCGCGCGGCAGAGATCGCCACGCGCTCCTGCCGGAGCTTCGGGATTTGTGCCGGAGTGAATGAGTGAACGAGTGAAAAAGTGAACAAGTGAATCGACTAAGTATCGACAGCTCACTTTTCAATTCTTCATTCGTTTACTCATTCACTGATTCACTCGTTCACTTTTTCACTGGCTCACTACTTTCCCGATCAAACCGGATTGAGAACGGAATCCCCGGAGAGCGGTCCAAGTTTCGCTTCCGTATGCTGATTCCTGTTCATCAGGCTTTTGTAAAAGCTCACGGTGCGTCCCAAAACCTGCCCGTTCACGTAGTGTTCCAGCACCCAGGCGCGCGCTGCCCGTCCCATGCGGAGTCGGCGCTCCGGGTTGCGCAGCAGGTGCAGCACGGATTCTTGAATGGCCACCGGGTACCCAGGCGGGATCAGCAGCCCCGTCACCTCCGGCACCACGGAGTCCCGCGAGCCGGTACACAATGTAGTCACCACAGGAATTCCGGTCGCCGCCGCCTCCAGAATCACATTTGGAAAGCCCTCTCGCCAGGTGGGCAGAACCATCACGTCCATGATGCGGTAATAGGGTGCGGTATCGGCGACAAAGCCGGTCATGTGGATGCGCGGATTGCGCTGAATGCGGGCGCGCACTGCCTCGCCCAGAGCGTCCTCGGCGGCATCAAACCAACCCACCAGCAGCAGATGCGCCTCGGGCTTGGCAGCCAGGATCGCGTCAAAGGCCTCAATCAGCTCGGGCAGGCCCTTGTCACGGGTGAGGCGGCCCACAAAGCCCACCACCTCGGCGCTGAGTGGAATCCTGAGCCGCGCGCGCAGATGGCTTGGCCCCGGCTGAAAGCGCGTCACATCCACGCCATTGCTGCTGCCATTGCCGAGCAGCCGCAATTTGCGCTCCGAGGCAATGCCCAGTCTAAGCGCCTCGGTGCGCAGGCTGTCGCTGTTGCAGAGCACGGCGTGCGAACACTCCGCGGCTAGCCACTCCGCGGCCAGCAGAATGCGGCGCTTGAAGCCGACGGTGGTCTCCAGCTTGAGTCCGCGCAGAAAATAGACCCGCGTCGGCACGCGGCAGAGCATGGCGGCAATCGAACCGAGCAACCCGGCTTTAGGCGTGCTGAACTCGGTCATCTCCGGCTTGAGCCGGAAGAGCAGCCAGCACAAACGCACCAGCGCCAGCAGATCTGCAAATGGCGAGATCTCGCGCTGCATGGGAATGGCAACGCACTCCACCCCCTCGGCTGCGGCGGTTTGGGTCAGCAGAGGGCCGGGGCTTGAAACCAGCGTCACGCGGAAGCCGGCCTCGCGCAGAGTACGCAACCGCCCGGCGAGCACCAGACAGGTTTGCGCGCTGGTGATGCCAACCACGATGCGCGGTTGCGGCTTGTGCGCCAACCGGACGGATGAGGAAGAAAGGCGATTGCTCACACTCCAGAATGTGGGCAAAGAATTGGTAGCCGCAATATATATGCTGCGATTGAACACGAGCCCCTCCCCAAAAGGACCTTCGCGTTCCGATTCAGAACTGCAATCGAAAACGCGCTTGGAAAGGACTCGAAGGATTCAGGAGTTCATGCTTACGGTGGGCTCCCCCAAGGCAATTCAACCAGAGCGCCACCACTCCCGTTTTCCGACCCAGCAGCTTTCCTCGTGACAACGCAGATGAAACCAATAAAGCCGGTCTCACGTTGGAGATAAACAAACTCAGTACTCTCAGGAAACATTAGTCGGGTTTAATTTGTCAAGAGGAAAAATACTTTAGGAAAAGTGGTCACAAATTGCAGATAATTCGTGTGTTTGCTGTATACTCGCAGCAACCCAAAAGGTTTTCCACAGGCTCATGAATTTGCCATCCAAGCTTCTTTTAGTCATTCCACACCTCAGTGGCGGCGGCGCCGAGAGGGTGATGGCTCTACTGGCTTGCGGCCTCTCCGCGCAAAAGTACGAGCTGCATCTGGCTCTGCTTACCCAGGCCGAGCCGCCGGCTGACGTGAAGCTGCCGCCATGGGTTCAAATCCACGCTCTGGGCGCCTCTCGCGTGCGTGGCGCAGCGATGCGCCTGGTGCGCCTTGCGCGCCGCATCCAGCCCGATCTGATTCTGTCAGGAATCTTTCACGCTAACTTTCTTGTTCTCTTGCTGCGTCCCTTCTTCCCGCATGGAACGCACATCCTGGTGCGTCAGAACGGGACCGTCTCCTCGGCGCTCGATTTTGGCGGTCTGCCCTGGTATACCCGCTTGCTCTACCGTCTGCTCTATCGCCGCGCGGAGGGCGTGATCTGCCAGACGAAGGCGATGGCGTTTGATTTGGCGCAGGAGCTTAAGCTTCCGATGGATTGCATCTCGGTGTTGGCCAACCCGGTGGATGTGGAGGGCATTCGCGCTTCCGTGGCAAAATTCGAGCCTCGAAAAATCTCTGACGATCACGCCCCGCAACTGCTTGCGATCGGCCGGCTTTCGCGAGAAAAGGGATTCGATCTACTGCTCGGCGCGCTGGCTTTGCTACGCGCTGAAGTTCCCAAGGCGCGACTGGTGATTGCCGGTTGCGGCCCGGAAGAGGCCGCGCTGAAGGCCAAATGCAATGCGCTGGGGATAGGCGAAGCCGTGCATTTTGCCGGCTATCTGGCCAACCCCTGGGCGCAGTTTCCCGATGCGACGCTCTTGGTGGTTCCGTCTCGCCAGGAAGGATTGCCCAATGCCCTGCTGGAGGCAGCCGCCGCGGGGCTTCCGATTGTGGCTACGCCCGCCTCGGCCGGCCTGATGGAGTTGCTGGAGGGTCAACCCGGAGTTTGGCTCGCGCCGGAGATCACCGCCGAAGCGCTGGCCGCATCCCTGTTAGCGGCGCTGCGGAGGCTTCAGCCGGGCGAGCGCTTTGCCCATCCATTTGTGGAGGAGTTCCGCATGGATCGAGCTATTGCGGCGTTTGAGCGCCTGATCGACCAAACCATCGCGGCGAAGCCGTAAGCCAGTAAAGCACCGGTCCCAGCAGCGCCACCACGGCAGCCAGCCCCAGCGCGGAGATCGAGCCGATCTTCTCCGCCCGCGCCGCCCACAGAGCAAAGACGATCAGCAGCAATGGCGCCACGCCCAGCAGCGAGGCAACCGCCAGATTGCCGGCCTTGAAGGGCCGCTTCAACTCCGGCTCGCGCACGCGCAGCACGGCCAGCGCCACAAACTCCAGCAGCAGGCTTGAACCGTAAAGAACCAGATCGATAGAGATCAACTTCTCAAAGTTCAGGCTGAGCGCCGCCGCCCACGCCGCGCCGCACAGGAGAACCGAAACCCAGGGCACATCGCGCCGGTTGCGCAGCGCAAAGATTCCCGGCAACATTCCATCCTCGGCCATGGCCATCGGCAGGCGCGTATAGCTCAAGACCAGCGCGTTGAACATCCCGAAGCCGTTAATCACTCCGCCGGCGATCATCGCGAGGCCGAGCAGCGAACCGCCCAGCAGCGCCGCCACATCCGTCCAGTCGCCGGTCGAAAAGCTGGCCGGTGTAATCCCCGCCACGGCCATCGCGCAGAGCGGAAAAAGATAGCTCACGGCCACCAGCAGCGTTGACCAGATCATCGCCCGCGGATAGTTGCGCTGCGGATTCTCGACCTCGCCGGCCACCGTGGCCGCATTGTCCCAGCCCATGTAATTCCACATGGCCACCTGGATGGCCAGGGCAATCCCCGCCGAGGTGTGCATTTCGCCCCACTGCACGGCCGTGTGCAGATGGTATCCATGCCAGAAGCCCAGCGCGGTCAGCGCCACAAAGGGAGCAATCAGGAGCACAAAAAAGATCTCCGCGCCATGGCCTACCGAGGGCGCGCCCAGCAGATTCCACGCCGTGCAGATCACCACTACCAGCAAAGCCCATCCATAGTGGCCCCAACCGTTGGTCAGCGATGGATTGAATGCGCCCAGATGGCTGACAATTTGAGGAGGAAGAAAAGGAACAAACTTGCCCAGGTAGAGGACAAAGATCGCCGGATAGATGGCCATATCGAAGATGCTGGCCGACAGCGAAAGCCAACCCTCCTGATAGCCCCAGAACGGCCCCATCGCCCGCCGCACCCAGACATAAAAGCCGCCGTCCACCGGCAGCGCGCTGGCCAGTTCGCCCACCATCAGCGCGGTCGGTAAGCTCCAAAGGAATGGCATGACCAGCAGAATCAGGATCGCTACACCGTAGCCCGCGCCGCCCAGAATGTCTTCAATGCCGTAGGCCCCGCCGCAGACCATAAAGTAGGTAGCGGCCACCAGCGGCAGCAGCGCCATCTTGCCCAGCAGGCCATGGCGAATCGAGCGCTTGCGCAGCGGGTTTTGCGGGTTGGGCTGAAGGTTGAAGCGGGTCATCTTTTATAGGAACCTTCTGTAGTGTAAGGTCTGCGGAAGGGCTTTCGTGTCCTGAAGAAAAAAATCCATTCATAGAATCTTTTTTGTCAGGATTAGATCGCCTCGCCCGACTCCTTGGGCAGCAGCCTCCAGCTCCAATACCAGAGGAAAAGGAAGGTGCTCACCGTCCAAAGAGAGGTCGCCAGCGCAATGCCCGCCACGCCCATCCAGCGCATCAGCAGCAGGTTCAGCACAATGTCCAGCCCGAGGTTCAGCGCGCCGCAATAAAAAATCAGATCCGAACGCCTGAGCGCCACCAGAAAGCGATAGAAAACCCGGCTGGAAACATAGAAAGGAATTTGAATCGCATACATCATCAGCACCGGCGTCACCAGTGCCGTGTCGCGCGGTCCAAAGACCCCGTGCTGAAAGGCCGTGCGGATCAGCCAATGCGAGCCGGCAATCAGCGCGAGCGCAATCGGCGTCGAGACCAGCGCCGTCAGATGCACCCAGGTGCGCAGCGTGTGACGGCAGCCCGCCCAGTCTTTGTGCGCAATCATGCGCGAGAAATGCGGAACCACGGCGGAAGAAACCGCACCCGCCAACAGTGTGATGACCACGCTGACAAAGCGATTGGCGTAGGCTAGCGCCGAGACGCTTCCGGCCGGCAGCATGGCGGCCATGGATTGATCCACCAGCAACCCGCCCGAGGCGGCCACCGCGCCCAGCAGCACCGGTCCGTACTGTTGCGCCACCTCGCGCGTCGCCTCCGTCGCTCCATGCCACCAAAGCCGGAAGCGATAGCCGCGCCTCTCCATCATCCACGCCACCGCGCCGGCATGAATCAACGCCCCGGCCAGCGTCGCATAGACCATCGCCCAGATGCCGTAGCGGCTGCCCCAAACCAGCGCCGCCCCAATAATCGCCAAGGGCGTGGCCACCGGAGCCAGCGCCGGCAGAGCGAAGCGGTCAATGGAATTCAGCACGCCGGCGCAGTTGGTGGCGATGCCGGTGATCAGAACCACCGGCAGCAGCGTGTAAAAAATTCGGATGGAAAGCTCGAGCTTCTCCGGCGGGAAGTGCGAGGCGATCAGCGGAAAAAATCCGCGCGCGCCCACGGCCATCGCCACCGTCGCCGCCGTCAGCAGCAGGCAAACCCAAAGCATGGAACTCGACAGAAGCTGCTGCGCTTGCTCGTCTCCCTCGCGCTCCCGCACGCGGATCAGCGTGGGAACCAGCGCCTGATTCATTGACTCCGAGATCAGGTTGATCAGCAGATTGGGAATCAGAAACGCCGCCAGATACGCATCCATCGCGTCCGAGCGCCCATAGACTCCGGCAACGGCAAACTCCTTGAAGGTGGCAACAATCTTGACCAGAACCCCCGCCGCGGCCACCGCTGCCGCCGCCCGGAAGATGCGCCGGTTGACGCTGCCGCCGTGGAAGAGCTTCGGGATGGAGAAGGCTGAAACCATGCGGTGAGGATTACACGCCAGTCTACCAGCAACCGTGGAAGGCTGTTTACCCGGTGCATCAACGGGCGGCTGTTTATGATGGGATATGGAACTCTTTCACTCGGTCACACATCCCGCAACCAGCCGGCGGCGCTTTTTGAAGGGCAGCCTGATCGCGGCGGCTGGCGTGGCGCTTTACGCAGGCGAGATCGAGCGGCATCGAATCGAGGTCACGCAGCAGGAGATTGCTCTGCGCGGACTGAGCGCGGCCTTTGACGGCTTCCGCATTGCGCAGCTCAGCGACATTCACATGAATGAATTTACCGAGGCCTTTTTCCTGCGGCGGGTGGTGGAACGGGTCAACAGGTTGCGGCCGGATGCGATTTTTTTGACAGGCGATTATGTCAGCGATGGAATCGGTTCACGCAAGTATGCAATCGGCGCGGCCTGGGAGTGTGCGAATCTTCTGCGCGAGCTCAAATGCAGGCAAATCTTCGCCTCGCTGGGCAATCACGATGTAGCGGTCGGCGCACGCGAGGTGACCGAGGCGCTGACCACGAACGGTATCCCTGTGTTGAACAACGCCTGCCTGCCGCTGGAACGCGCCGGGAGCCGGTTCTGGCTGGCGGGGGTGGACGATCCAGTGTGGGGCCATCCAAAGCCGGAGCTGGCAATTCCCGCCGCCATCCGCAATTTGCCGTGTGAGCCGGTCGTTCTGCTGTGCCATGCGCCGGATTACGCGGATCAACTGCTGCAGACGGCGGCCGGCAGCGCGGTGGGCCTGATGCTGAGCGGCCATACACATGGCGGGCAGATTCGCCTGCCGCTGTTGGGTGCGTTGATGTCGAACAAGCTGGGACGAAAGTATGTGCAGGGAGGCTTTCGGCTGGGCGGGCTGCAATTGTACGTGAATCGAGGCATTGGCACATCGGGGCTTCCGTTGCGCTTGGATTGCCTGCCGGAGATTACGCTGCTGACTCTGCGGCGGGGGTGATCTCGAGGTTACCTGTGTCGGGATGATTCACTAGGATGATTGACGCAGATTGCGGGTGTTCTTTTAGCGGGTAAGCTGGAAGGAAGGAGCGTGGACCAGCAGGTCCACGCAGCAGCCGACCGAAAGGCCGGCGTTCCAGTGTCCGTTTCGAACTGCGTTAGATTGCTCTGTTTTGTTTACTCAACAGCGTCCTGTTCTGCTTCCTTGCCGGATGCAGCCGCTTCCTTGGCCGGGTCGAGGGTGCGGAAGCCTTCGTTCTTGGCGGTCTCCAGCAGCAGCGCCGAGGCGGAGACAAAGATGATCTCGGTGCCCTGGAACATATCGCGGGCAACGATGGCGGCGGCGAGTTGCAAAGCATCCGGCCAGCGCAGTGTGGTGCGATCCAGAAGCTGGCGGGCGGCCTCGAGAACCGCCGGATTGAGCGGCTCCTGCACCATGCGCGCAGCTTCGGTGCGCAGAATCTCCAGCGCCGCGGCGGCGTTCTCCGCGCTCAATCCTCCGCTGCGCTCGCGGCGGCGGATGGCCGCGTAAACCTCGAGCGGGGTGGAGGCGGAGATCAGTTTGCGGTTGTCCTCGACCGCTTCCATCAGGCGGATCAGCTCGCTGGTTCCCGCCTCCTGCACAAAGAGCTTGGCAAAGGCCGTGGCTTCAAGATAGTAGCAGCTCACAGGTTCCCCCGTTCCTCTTCAATGGCCTCGGCGATGGATTCTCCTTGCGCGGCGACCGGGTGGAAGCGCTGCGCCTCTTCGGGAATGCCGGCTTCAGCGCGGTTGAGTCGGATGGTGGTGGTGGGGTAGGCCGGAGTTTTGGGGTTGGCAATTTTGCTGGTGACGACGACGCCGCGCTGGATGGCTTCGGCCAGGATGGCCTGCCGGGACTCTGGATGCTGATTCCAGCGGTAGGCCTTGCGCGGCAGGAATGAGTCGCGGAACCACTTGAGGGCGATGAAGGCATGCCCACCGCGCTCGGCTTCGGCCAAAGCGGCGCAAAGCTCTTTGACGCGGGCGTCGAGGTCGTCCGGGATCAGCGCCTCCTGGTCGTCGCCTTCGTCATCGGCCAGGTTGCCGAGAGCCACGGCGCGGGGCGTTCTGGCGGCACGCGGGGTTGGCTCTTCGCCGTCGATGCGCTCGAAGTAGATGCGCACCTCGTCCTCTTCCGGCGACCATGTGTCGGCGGAGGCGTTGCGGCGCTTGCTGCGGCCATTCTCGCCACACAGCTCGACAATCGCCTGGTAGCCCGGAGGGGCCAGGAAAGGTAGTGCCGATAAAAGGCTTGGTTCCGTAGTAGAGGCCAGTTCGTTGAGAGCGTCTTCAATGATCTCTTCAGCGTCTGGAATGGTCAGATGGCTAATTTCTAGATGGCTTTGAGCTGCTTTTGACGATTTCATTCTTTCTTCTCCGTATGCCGTTTCACAATGCCGATTGCGCCGCAGACACCCGGGCTGGAGAGCCTGATTCAGGAATCTGAGCCACACCCGGCAAAGGGAGCAGCCTTAGTTTAAAACTCGATTCAATTCATTCAGAGGAAGCTTGCTTATTACCCGGCAAGCGGATACATCCCCGATAATGCTAAGGCGGTGGATGGAGGTTGCGGAACTGGATGTCCGCATAAAAACCATTTCCCGCTGGTTACGTCTTGCGCAGATGGATTGGAGAAATACTCTAGCTAAACCCTCTGATTCAAGCTAACACTCCTCAGTGTAACCTAAGTGCACACTTTGGCGCATGCTGGATTAAAAATCTTTTGAGGGGTGGAAGGTTGGGTGGGAAATATTTGCAGGGATTTGAAGTCTTTCTCCGTACAATGATGGATATGCGTTCCAGATTACTTTTTCTACTCTCTTTATTCCTGACAGCCATCCAAGGCTATGCCGCCGATTCAGCCCCGGCCTTTGATTTATCAGGACCGAAGGTGGACGTTCGCGTGAAGCGGGCAGGCGTGACGCTGCCGATTGGCGAAACGCCCAATCTGCTGGCGGGAGACCAGTTGTGGATTCATCCCGATTTTCCGGAGAGCCAGTCGGCGCATTACGTGCTGATTGTGGCCTTTTTGCGCGGAGCAACCAATCCTCCGCCGCCGGAGTGGTTTACCAGGGTGGAGATGTGGAGCCGGAAGGCGCGCGAGGAAGGCGTATTTGTAACGGTTCCGGATGAGTCGCAGCAGGCGCTGCTGTTTCTGGCGCCGAAGACGGGAGGCGACTCGAGCACGCTGCGCAACGCGGTGCGCGACCGCCCCGGCGCCTTTGTCCGTGCGGTGCAGGATTTGCAGGCGGCCAGTTGGGAGCGGATGCGGCTGGACGCTTATCTGGCCGAGGTGAAAGAGGCATCGCTCGGCGATCTTGGGCTGCTGAAAGAGCGCACCGAGCGAGCGGCGCGCAGCCTGGGCATCCGGTTGGACCAGCAGTGCTTTGACAAGCCCAGTGACCAGCAGGCGCCCTGCCTGATGCAGCGCACGGATACGATGGTGCTGGACGACGCCAACGCGCAATCGCGGGTGGACCAATTGACCAGCGGCAACAGCGTTGACCTGATGAACAATCTGAGCAATTCGAGCATCGGCAAGGGCGGCGCGTACAGCCCCTATGTGGGCGCGATTGTGGACACGGCGCGGATTCTGGGCTCGCTACACACGGCGCGCTTTCAGTACATTCCGGCGCTGGCCCTGCCGATCAAGGATACGCTGAATCTGCGGTTGAATGTGCCGCCCTCCTTCCGCACCCCCAAGTCAGTGGTGGTGGTGGCGCTGCCGCCGGTGGGGGCGGCCAAGCTGCCGGCTCTGCACGTGGTGAATGCCGCCGAGCGCTATTGCGCGCAAAAACCGGGGCTGGTGTTGCCCACCGAGGGGGCGCCGCTGGTTTTTTCCACCCAGTTGGCGCACGACCTCGAGCTGCGCATCGAGAGCAAGGCGGGGACTGTTGATCTGCCTTTGAAGGTTGATCCAGCGCTGGGCGGGCTGGTGCTGGCGCATCCGGCTCCCTCGTTGCCGGAGGGCGATTTGACCGGCGTGGTGCGCGGCAAATGGGGCTTTGACGAGATGGATGGGCTGCGTTATCACCTGCGCGCCTCCGTGCCCGGCAAATGGACGCTGGCCGTGGCCGATCAGTTGGCCCTGGTGGTGGGGCGCGAGGATACTCTGCACATCGAGGGGGAAAACGCTCTTTGCGTCGAGCGCATCGAGGAGAAGACGGCAACAGGCAGCCCGCTCAAACTGGTGTGGAAGTCTCCCAAGCCGGAGCAAATGGAGATCGTGGTCCCGATGAAAGATGCGACGCCGGGGCCGGTCAGCCTGCAAATTTACCAGTTTGGGCTGGACAAGCCCGACCTGTTGGAGTTGGAGACATATGCCGAGGCGGCCGCGTTGGACCACATGACTTTGAGCGCCGGGGACTCGGAGGCGCTGCTGAAGGGCAACCGCCTGGATGAGGTTGCCAAGGTCACGCTGGGCAGCATCACCTGGACTCCCTCCAAGTTGAGCCGCGTGCAGGATTCCGACCAGTTGACGCTGACGGCGAACTCTTCAACGGCGGCGCTCGAGCCGGGCAAGCGCGCCGTGGCCACGATTCTGTTGCAGGATGGGCGCGAGTTGCGCGTGGGGGTTAGCGTAGAGGTAAGCCGGCCGCGGGTGACGCTGCTCAGCAAAGGCTCGCAGGAGGACCTTTCTGCCGCGCCCTCGCCGGTGCAACTGGGCAGCGCGGATGATCTGCCTTTGGACCGCAAGCTGGTGTTTTTTCTGCGCGCCGGATCACCGGCAGTTTTTCCGCGCGACGAAAAGGTTGAGGTGGCCGCGGTGGACGGCTCCTTCAGCACGACGATCTCGTTGAGCGACGGCAACCTGATGCTGGAAGATGCGACAACCGCACTGGGGGTGATTGAACCGCTGGCTCGCTTTGGCGTCTCGGCCTTTGGACCGCTGCATCTGCGAGTGATCTCGGCGGCCGGAGTAAGCGGCGACTGGCTGCCGCTGGGAACTCTGGTGCGGCTGCCGGGCTTCAGGGATCTGCGCTGCCCGCGCAACCCGGCCAAGCCTTGCACGCTGACCGGAACCAACCTCTTCCTGGCCGCATCGATCGCCGCCAGCGACGACTTTGACAATGCCATCGACCTGCCACGGGATTTTACCGGAACCATGGTCAGCGTTCCACATCCCGTGAACGGCGTGCTCTATGTGATCCTGCGGGACGATCCAAATACCGTGCAGACGCTCACTCTGCCGGTGACAGTGGTGAACGGAGCGGCGGCGCAAACCGCGCCCGATAAAACCGAGCCGTGAGAACCTGGCTGCTGCAACCGTCAGGTTCATGGCGCGCGTTGGCAATCGGAAAGGGACGGCGCCGGGACGAATCCCGGTAGGCTCATTCCGAGGCTTGCAGGCCCCTGCTCCCTCCGTCATTGTCTATTGATCACGGCAGGATCATGCGGCGGGAGTTGTGCCTTCTTCAGAAATTTCCAGACTCTCTCGTTGATGATGCCGTCCATGGTGAAGTAGTCGTGCCCATGATTGGGAAGGATGACCATTTCCACCGGATAGCCGGCGGCTTCCAGAATATCTTTTGACTTTCTCACTCGATAGAGGGGGCATATCGAATCCATGTTGCCCGCCCAAAGGCCAATCGGCAACCGTCGATGGGCGGGGGCGAGCATGGTCGCATAGTCGGGATTCAACGAGCCCGCATGGACCGCCGCCGCCGCATAGAATCTGGAGTCGACCAGAGCCGTCGAAAGAGCATACTGCGCTCCCTCGCCGTCTCCGAACAAGTAGATGCGGCTGGCATCAATGGCATGCTGATTGTTGACCTGTTCCATCAGCAGACGAAAGAACTCCGGCGGGTTCCAATCCCCCTCCCAGAAGTCAGAGGGCCTTGCTCCCGCATCATTGGGAGCCACCACGATGAAATGCTCATTGGAGGCCAGATCCTTCCATGAATTGACCATCGAATAGGCAATCCTCGGTTGACCCGGGTCGCCATATTGATCTGAATTCATGAAGCCGTGCAAGATCAAAAGCACGGGCATGGGCTCGGCAACCTCGGGCACGTAGAGCGTATAGGTTCGGACGCGCCCTTGAAATTCAAAGGTCTTCTTGGTGATCTTGGCCTTGGCCCACCCGGGCACGGCAATAGCCAGCAGCAAAAAAATCCAGACGATCTTTTTCATGCGCGGTTTTCCTTTTGAAAGCGGATTTCCAAAGATTGGACAGGAAAAACCGTGGCTGGTTATGAAAGAAACTTCATCCTCCAAAGAAATATCCGCGCACGAAAAACGCCTCACCCTGGCCGCGAAGATTGGCGCGCGAACAGGGTGAGGCGTTCAATTGTAGAAAGCACTAATTGAAATACGCCTTGTTCTTGCCGGCGAAGTGCTCCTTGCCGGCCGGCAGTTCATCCTCGACAAAGATCGCGCCGGAGGGGCAGATCGAGGCGCAGTTGCCGCAATCAATGCACTCATCCGGGTTGATGTAAAGCTGAGGGACGCCCGCGGCGGCGGCATCGTCGGCGGAAGCGGGCGCAATGGCTGCGGTGGCGCACTCGGCCGCGCAAAGAAAATCCTTGGTACAGGCATCGGTAATGACGTAAGCCATGATGAAACTCCTTGGTCGCTTAAGCGCTCTGGGCGCTTGTGTCCTGATTCAAGGCTACCGGTCCCCGGCCAGCTTGCTCCGTGACTCAGATCACACTGCGGAGGGGTAAGATACCCGAAGTAATTCACCAATCTTCACCGCACTTGATTTACCGTGTAGGTGAGGGTGTTGATCTCCCCTTTTATCCGCACAGACCGCACCAGGGATAGGGCATCCGGCGAGCGAAGACACCCACAAGTATTTGCGCGAAAGACTAGATGAATTGGCAAATTTGCCGATGAGAGAAGTGGATGGGCTCTATACAATCCACACTGTATGAAGAATGTTTTGAATGACCAGGGAAGTTCGAAAGGCGGAATCATCAAAGATTGCTTGCCAACGCGGAAGAATGGCCGCTTCCCTCGATTCCGTTCCTGGGTTCCGGTTGGCTGCACTCTTATGCTTCTCTGCCTCGCGGCGCAGGTTGCGGAACCGGCAACTCCCTCTTCGGCCAATCTAAGAACACTGCACACCATCAACGAAGTTTACGCCCTCTCCAGCGACCAGGCGAAACTCGGATATCCGGTTGATATTGAATCTGTTATCACCTACATTGATGTCGAGTGGGGGATGCTGTTCATTCAGGACAAGACAGGTTATTCCTTCATCAATCTGCATGGCAGCAAGAACCATACGAACTTTCCCGCGGGTTCGCATGTCCTGGTAAAGGGGGTAACTGCCTCCAACGGCGGTGGGGTTGATATCACCAAGCCGAAGATAGAGTTTCTGCGTGCTGGTCCTGAGATCCAACCAACTTCGAGGTTGATCTCGGAGTTGGATGCGGCTCCAAGGGATAGTCTCCTGGTGGCTGCGGAAGGGGTTTTGCACCCTTGCATCGATCCGGGCGAACGCATCTGCTTCCGGATTGTGGCGGGAAAAAAGGAAGCTTTGCTCATAGTCCCTGAACTTCATTCGACGGCTACGGATCGCCTGATCGGGGCGACGGTTCGAGCCCTTGGCGTCTGCGCCGCGCGAATGGACAATGCCGGCAAGCGTATTGGTTCGACATTGTTTTCCGAGAACTTGAAAGATATCCAAGTGGAAATGCCGCCGCTGGCGGAAAACACCGCGCCGGTGACGGTGCAAAGCCTGCATCCGGAAGATGCCGACCTGACCATGGTTCGCCAAGTGCATATGCGTGGTCGTGTGAATTGGGTCTCGAATAGCCTCTTCGCCCTGCAGGATGAGACAGGGACGATCTTCGTCAAAGGCCTGACGCCCGTGATTGTGCATATCGGCGATCCGGTCGACGTGATCGGCTTCCCTTCTCATGGCCGCTTTGGGCTGGAGTTGCAGGATTCGACCGTACGCGTAATTACGGAATATCCTGTCCCGGTGAAAATTACTCCTTTGAACAACACGGTGGAGGAGATGCTGAAAGACTCCCTCAACGGCAGGCGCGTGCAACTGAAGGCGCGGCTGGAGGGTCAGGAAGAGGATTCCGCCCAGATTACCTTCCATCTCGCCGATCACGACCAACTCTTTACCGCGGTTTTGTTACTGAGTGAAAACTCGCGCAAGGTTGAAACCTTTCCCAAGGGATCTACTCTTGAATTGTCGGGCGTGGAGCTTCTTCAAAGCGCAAGCAAGAATCTTCCGCCCTCGGTGCTGATCCTGATTGAATCTCCTGAATCACTCATCGTTCGCCATGGAGAAAACTGGCTCACCTGGCAGCGCGCGCTGGTGATTCTGGGCTTTACCGCGCTCTGCCTTCTGGTTCCCCTGGCCTGGGTAAAACAGTTGAAGCGTACCGTCCAAAGACA
The DNA here is from genome assembly GCA_964644105.1 of uncultured Occallatibacter sp. Classification (GTDB taxonomy): domain Bacteria; phylum Acidobacteriota; class Terriglobia; order Terriglobales; family Acidobacteriaceae; genus Telmatobacter. Next base: position 14,502 of record CAZXVX010000035.1, read on the forward strand.
GGTCGCAATCAATAAACAGCAGATGGAAAAGGAGCTTCAACTGGCCACCAAGTACCAGCGCCTCTTTGAGCGCAATTTGGCGGCGGTTTACACATTGCGTCCGGACGGCGCCATCACCGAATGCAATGACGCTTTTCTGAAGCTGCTCGGCGTGGACGATTTGAGTCAACTGGAGTGCCGCTCGTATTGGGAGTTCGAGATTGAATCCAATCGCCGCGAGGAGCTGAAGAGCGGTAAACAGACGGAGATGATGAGCAACTGTCAGGCCACGCTCTGCCGCGATGATGGATCGGTCGTCTATCTGCTCAAAAATGTCACGCCGGTGGAGACTCCGGAAGGCATTGTCTATGAGACCACGGCCATTGACGTGACGCAGATGCGCCGCCATCAGGTTGAGTTGCAGCACTCCCGCGATGCCGCGGTGATGAATTCGCTCATCGATCCGCTCACCGAACTGCCCAATCGCCGCATGTTGATGGACAGCCTGCCGGCGATCCTGGAGGATGCGCGCCATGCGGGGCACTCGCTGGCGCTGCTGTTTATCGACCTGGATCGCTTCAAGCCGGTCAACGATAATCTGGGCCACGCGGCCGGCGATGAAGTGCTGATCCACATCGCCAATACGATGCGTTCCAGGGTGCGCAAGGGCGATTCGCTCGCCCGCATCGGCGGCGATGAATTCATGCTCATTCTGTCGGATCTGCGCGCCAGCGAAGATGCCGTTCGAGTGGCCGAGGATATGCGCAACGCCATTGAAAAACCGATCCCGGTCCTTGATCAGACCGTGCATGTGAGCGCCAGCATCGGCATCAGCATCTTCCCTACCGACGGCTCCCAGGCGGACGAGTTGATTGCCCGCGCCGACACGGCGATGTATGCCGCCAAACGCCAGGGTAGGAACCGCTTCGTCTTCTACTCCAACCAGATGCAGGATGCCGCGGAAGAGGAACAGAAGCCTGCCGTTCAGTTGTGAAGGGCGGGCTTGCTTTTCATAGTTGGGAGTATTTCGATGGATTTGAACCATGAAGCGTGGGCGAGGACGCCCACGCGACAGCCGGTCTGGAGACCGGCGCTACCCTCAGCTCACACAGAATTGGTACTATTTCCTAAGTCCCTTGGTCCCTAGTCCCTTAGTCCCTAGTCCCTAAGTCCCTAGTCCCTGAGTCCCTAGTCCCTAAGTCCCTAGTCCCTAGTCCCTATTCCCCGCTTTCCGCCTCTTCCGCCTCCAGCGGATCGTTGTCGCGGTCGGTGGCTTCGGCCAATGCGGCCAGACGCGCGGCCAGCTCCGGCGTCCAGCAGCCCTCCGGGGCGCGCCAGTGCCAGTTGCCGTTGGCAATAGCGGGAGTGTTCATGCGCGCCTCGGAGCCGAGTTCGAGCAGATCCTGCGCGGGAACCACGGCGATCTCTGCCACGCTCGCAACGAGCGAGCGAATCAGCGGCCAGACCGGGCGATCATCCTTCAAACCGGTATACGTCTCGACGGTCGCGCGCTCTTCGGCGCTGGCCGTCTGCCACCAGCCTTGGGTGGTGTTGTTGTCATGCGTGCCGGTATAGGCCACGGTATCCGGTGTAAAGCGATGAGGCAGGTGGATGTGCGCGCCCTTGTTGCTGAAGCCGAATTGCATCACCTTCATGCCGGCCAGGCCCAACTCCAGGCGCAGCGCTTCCACCTCCGGCGTAATCACGCCCAAATCCTCGGCCACCAGCGGCAGCGGGCCCAGCGCCGCCTCCAGCGCCTGGAAGAGTTCCAGGCCGGGCGCTTTGATCCATTCGCCCTTGACGGCGGTTTCTTCTTCGGCGGGGATGGCCCAGTAGGCCTCAAAGCCGCGGAAGTGGTCCAGGCGCACAATGTCATAGAGCTGGCAGGCCCGGCGAATGCGATCGATCCACCAATCGAAGCCTTGCGCGGCAAGCACATCCCACCGATAGAGCGGGTTACCCCAGCGCTGGCCGGTGGGAGAAAAGTAGTCGGGCGGAACGCCGGCAACACGCGTCGGGTTGAAGTCTTTGTCCAGCTCGAAGAGCTCCGGATGCACCCAGACGTCGGCTGAATCCATATTGACGAAGATGGCCACGTCGCCCAGAATGCTGATGCCTTTGCTCTCCGCATCCTCGCGCAGGTCGGTCCATTGGGTGGCAAAGGCGAACTGCAAGACCTTCTCTTCGGCGACACGGCGGATGTGTTTTTCAAGTGCGTTGGCCAGCGCCTGCGGCTCACGGCGGCGCAACGGCTCCGGCCATACAGCCCATGCGCCGGTGGAGAACTGGCGGCGCAGCTCGGCGAAGAGGGCGTAATCGTCCAGCCAGGCAGCCTCGGCGCGGCAAAACTTTTGATAGCGCGCCCACTGCAGGCTGAGCTTGGAATCGTGCGGCGCGCGGTCCAGGAAGTTGCCCGCTGCTTCATCCAGCAGCTTGACCTTGCGCCACTCAATCTCCTCAAAGTTCACCGGCCCGCCGCGGCTGCCCTGGTTGGCAATGCGCTCCGGAGCGATCCATCCCCATTCAGCCAGAATCTCCAGGCTGATGAGAAAGGGATTGCCGGCAAAGGCCGAAGTTCCGGCGTAGGGCGAGTTGCCGTAGCCGGTGGGGCAGAGGGGCAACACCTGCCAAACGTGCTGTTTGGCCTCCGCCAAAAAGCCAAGAAACTCATGCGCGGCCGGGCCCAGATCGCCGATGCCGCCCAGCGAGGGCAGCGAAGTGACGTGCAGCAAAACTCCGGAAGATCGTTGAAATTGCATCCTCTTATTATCGGCCCGAAGAGCAGCTTCCTTACCATTGCGAACCAAGAGAATGGCGGTGGGCGTCCCATTTGTTGAGACTTTCCCATTCTCTCGGCGGCAGCCAGACGCAAAACGGGACGGCATCTCTGCCGTCCCGTTTCTTAGATCCGATTCAAGCTGCTTCTGGTTAGAAGCTTAGATGGCCTGAACGTTCTCTGCCTGCCAGCCCTTGGGGCCCTTGGTGACATTGAACTGGACGCGCTGGCCCTCTTGCAGTGAGCGGAAGCCGCTGGACTGGATGGCGGTGTGATGAACGAAGACGTCTTCGCCGTTTTCGCGGCTCAGAAATCCAAAACCCTTGGCATCATTAAACCACTTGACTGTGCCTGTTTCCATTGTGTGTTGCTCCTTGAAACAAATTTACCGCGAACGCAATGTGGAAGTTTGCGAGTAGGCGGTTACCGAAACAGGCAAGAACTTCAGATCGAATTCTACGATTGAAGCAAGTATAGCACGGATTGGGAAGATTGCAGGGGAAATTCCGGGGCTTGCCCTCGCTGCCCGAAAAAAGCAAGCACGCGGCGAGGGCTTTGAAACCCGCCGGAATGCCGCAAAAACCGAAGGCCGCGGGAAGAGGATAAACTCATCTCTGGCCGGGAGGAATTGATCTTGAACGAAGAGAAGAGCCGGATACTGGTGCTCAACCCAGGAGCGACCTCGACGAAGTTCGGCGTCTATACGCGGCAGGGCGCCGAGTGGGAGCAGACGATCCGCCATGGGGATGAGGAGATCGAGCGCTTCCGCGGGCGGCCGATGGTCGACCGGTTGGAGTATCGCGCGGAGCTGATTGAGCGCGCCCTGGCCGAGGGCGGCTACGGCGAAGCGCGCTTTGCCGCAACCGTAGGCCGTGGCGGGTTGCTGCCGCCGATGCAATGCGGTACGTATTTGGTGGATGAGGCGATGGCAGAGGAGTTGCGTACGGCGCGGCGCGGACAGCACGCCTCGAACCTGGGCGGGCTGTTGGCGCGACGCTTTGCGCAGATGAGCGGAGTGAACGCTTACATTGTGGACCCGGTAACGGTGGACGAATGGCAGGCCTGCGCGCGCCCCTCCGGTTCGCCTCTGGTCATGCGCATTGCAACCGGCCATGCGCTGAACACCAAGGCCGTGGCGCGGCGCTTTGCACAGGCGGAGGGGCGCAGTTATCAGTCGCTGCGGCTGATTGTTGTGCATCTGGGCAGCGGCATCACCGTCTCGGCCCATCAGGATGGCCGCATGATCGACAGCAATTCGATTGACGAGGGCCCATTCGGTGTAGACCGCTCAGGTTCTTTGCCGGCGCGGGGACTGACGCGGCTTTGCTTCAGCGGCAACTTCACCGAGGCGCAGATCGACCGCCAGATCTTTGGAGACGGCGGACTTGTGGCCTACTTGGGCACGCGCGATCTGATTGAAATCGAACGGCGGATCGATGCGGGCGACGCTCAGGCCGCGTTGATCTTTGACGCGATGATCCACCAGGTGGGAAAGGAGGCGGGGGCGATGGGCGCGGTGCTCAAAGGCCAAGTGGACGCGGTGCTGCTGACCGGCGGAATGGCCCATTCAGAGAGGGTGGTGCGCCAACTGCGCGAATATCTCGAGTGGATTGCGCCGGTGCGGGTCTACCCCGGCGAGGATGAGTTGCGCGCTCTGGCCGAGGGCGCATTCCGCGTGCTCAATGGTGAAGAGCAGGCCAAGCGGCTGGAAGCCTGACCAACGCGCTGCGCATCCATATCCGCTTCCATCGTATGCGCGCTGGCACAGGCCGCGATCACCAAGCAGTTCGTTATGAACTCGCCCAGATGCCGCCAAGCGACTTGAGCCATTCAACTGTCTCGTTGACCCCTTCTTCAAGGGAGTACTTGGGGGGACCAAGAACGGCAAAGGTCGGGGCCATATCCACCAGGTAGCTTTGCGTCATGCTCCGGTAGCGGCTGCTGAACAAAGGAAAGGAGCGCCCCGTGGACCGGACGAGGTCTCCGACCAACGCAATCGCGCGCAGCACAGGCCGGGGAACAACGCGCGGCGGCCGGCCGGTGAGCGCCTTCGAAAAGGCCGAGACCCAGTGCAGTATGTTTGCCGGAGGATCTCCCACATAAAAGGTTTTGCCAGAGACCACTTCCGGCGGCTCGGCAAGGATCTTGAGTGTGTAATCCGCCACGTTCCCCACATAACCATAAGCGCGAACAACCGGCGCTCCGCCGGGATGAACATAGCGCCCTTTCTTGACCACCAGCCAGAACTCCTGCGCATAGCGAGGGTGCCAAGGCCCCCAAACGTTGGTGGGGCGCACAATGGTCCAAATGCCCGGCAGGTGTGTCTCCCGCCGAATCATCTCTTCCATTTCCTTTTTGCTTTCGCCATAGGTATTCACCGGGCGGTATTCCCTGTCACTCTGCGCTAACTGCCCGGCGCGCACCACATACTGCGTCGAGTAGAAGACCGTGCGCTCCACGCTGCCCGCGGCTTTGATGGCTTGAATGAAGTTGGCGCTGCCTTCTATATTCACCCGGTAGTCGTCCAGAGTTACACCGCTGTCATCGGTCCTGGCAGCCATATGGATTGCGTGAGTCGGGCGAAACTCTTTTACCGCATCCATGAACGTGGCAGGCTGCAATAGATCGCCCTTATGCCAATAGGAAAGATGGCTGGCCAGCTTGGGAGCTGCCAAATCGAGATTCAGCACCTTGGCATCCGGATACTGGCCAAGCAATCCTTCAATCACGTGCGTCCCTATAAAGCCACTGCCCCCGCTGATGAATACTCTCATTTGCCTTTTATCCTTTCAATTGCGACAAGGCGCGCTCGATGGCATTGCGATGCGCATCAATCGTGAAATAACGCAAATATCGCGCGCGCGCGTTTTTTCCCATTCGCTCCCGCAAGGCAGCGTCGCCAACAAGCTGCGCCAAAGCATCGCGACAGCCCTCCACATCGCGCGGCTGGCAGAGCAGCGCGCAGCTTCCCTCCTCCACAACTTCGGGAATCCCGCGCCATCGGGTGGCAACCGACGGAAGGCTGAAGCTCATAGCCTCCAGCAAGACAATGCCGAAGGTTTCCGAGTGAAAGTAACTCGGAAAAAGAAATATCTCCGCATCGCGGAAATACTTCCATTTCTCATCTCCAGTAAGCGCGCCGGGGAATTTGAATTTGGACCGGAAGGCCGGCTCGATCAGCGACTCGGCGCGAGAGCGCACATCCGGCGAGTCCCATTCTCCCATGCAAGTCAATTCCACATTCATGCCCGCCGCCAGCAGTTGCTGAACAGCGCTGACCGCCACCAGCACGCCTTTGTCCTCCCGCAGCAAGGCAACCAGCAGTATCCTGACAGGCGCTCCAGGGATCACAGTTCGAACAATACTTTCTCCGGCGGAATCTGGAATGCCGTTCGGTATCACGATCTCCCGCTTGCAATGCAAGCCTTTGCCGTCTTGCGCGGAGAGGCTGGCGGTTCGGATGACCAGATCCGGATTGAAAAGCGCAAGCCGGAAGAGCCCGCGCAAGGCGGGATTCATCCGCGGATAGAACTCTGAGATTCCGCCGGCATGCAGATGAAAGACCGTGTTCGAAAAAAGCCGGCGGGTCAAGCAGAGAATAAAGATATCCCGGATCACCGGAACGTAATTTGGCCCTGAAGGAGGATAGTAAAGCACCTTTGGCCGCTTGGTAAGTTTGACCCGGTAAATCGCCGCCACAACGCGGAATAACTCCCATATCTTGCCAAGCTTCAGCCTGCCGTTGGAATTCAGATTCTTCGAGAAGCTCATTCGGACATGAACTAACTCGATCTCCTGATAACTCCCGTCAAGGAGAAGCTGAATCATGACGGTCTGCCCGCCATAGGGCGGCGGCGTCTGCCCGACTACGAGTATGCGAAGCGGTATCATGAGTGTTGAACGGACTCCGTGAATGATTCAAAACAGCTGGTTGCGAGACTTTGCGTTGAAATTAAAACCACAAGAATGAGTTGATTGCTCGCCTCCGAAACCTTCCTTCAACAGCCGGCGACCCGCAAACCTTGGGCACTATCCTGACAAACCGCGATGCCGGTTGCGAGAGGCGGCAATCATTCCTACTGATATGCCCAGAATGATGGCAATATAGATGTTTTGTAAATAGAAAGGGCTGCGCAAAGGAACATCGAAATCCGCGGACTCCATGCCAGTGGCCAAACAAGAAAAGAGCAGCACCATCGCGCAACGAAGCGCATTGCGGGTGCGGTCATCCGAGGCAACCGAAAAAATGGTTCGCTTCCGGGCATAACGCCATCCCAAGAACATGATCTTACCCAATATCAATAGATAGACCGCCAGGGCGAGCCATCCGGCGTCTGCCAGAACCTCCAGGAATGTGTTATGTGCGTTTCCGATATGCGTTGGATCAACCTGCAAACCAAGCGTATAGTACTCCCTGAATATCACCCTGAAACCCGCGATATATCCCATCCCCATGGGGTGGGCCATGCAATAGTGAAGGACAAACTTCCAGATATCGGTTCTGCCGCTGGCGGATTCAATGCCTTGGATACTTTGTCCCCTGTTGAAGAGAGTCCATAAGCGGCCACCGCCTATAACCGCCAAGGCCGCGGCGCTCAGCAGGATGGTGGCAAAAGACGAAGCGATAAAAAGATAGTTGTTTCGCCTGCCGCTTCTTGCCCATATAAGTCCAACCAGCATCATGGATGCCAGAAGGCTGATTTCGGCTCCTCTGGATTGAGTGACGAATGTGCCTCCAATGCCAACCATGAAGAAGAACGCTGAGCGCGCTTTTGATTCCAGTGCATGCAGAAAGGTGTACAAGGAAATAAGAGCGATGGCGGGGCAAATAACGGTGACCGGAGCTACCACGCCTCCACCAAGCCTAAGGCCAACCCCTGGAATCAACACCATGATGAGAGTTGGAAAGAAGGGAAGGATGGCGAGCACAAGAAGAAAAAGAAGAAAAAACACCATTCTTAAATGAATCAGGCACTGCATCCAGTCAGGTGGGTTCCGATAAACATCTACAATAAATTCAACAAAGCTGATCATGGTAAGAAAATAGAGGAAGGCATAGGCCGCCGACACTGAGCGGCTCGGAGAGTAGGTAGCCGAAAACAGGAATAGCAAGCCGAGGAGAAATACATATCTGTAGACAGATCGTACTTGCCTGGGCATTTGGATTGATTTTTCGTTCGCCAGGCGATAGATTGCCCGCGCGCCAATCGCGCCAATCCAGACAACCTGTAAAACAGACCAGAAATCAATGATTCCTTTGGTAGCGTCGATACCCGCGGTCGGCCTCAAAATCGGCGGTCCAAATGCGAGCAGAAAGATCGGATAGCGAAGGAAGAATCGCCAGAAGCTGAGAGTTCCGGAGGATCGGATCTCAGGCTTCACGAAATGATGATTGATGTGAGCAAGTGGTTTCATGGAGCGGTTACAACCTCTTCTGGCAGATTCAACTTCCGGCTTTGACTGGCCGTAAACTGCCCCTGGAACTATCTGTCGCGTTGGACAATTTGAGCCGTCAGGTTATCCCATGACAATTCGTTGATGCGGTCCTTGGCGGCGCTGGAAAGGCGCTGCCATTCCGCCTCTGGCATGGTCCCCAGGGAGATCATGGCATCGGCAATGCGAGTTGTGATCAGAGCCTCATCGGCATCGCTTGTTGGAACAACCACTCCGCAGGATGAGTTAACGATGGCGCCGGGTCCGCCAAGGTCAAGGCAGATCACCGGCGTTCCTTCCTGGAGCGACTCCAAAACAGCAAATCCTCCCGAGTCATGAAGACTCGGATAAATAAATGCAGTGTAACTACTATACGAGTCAATCAGCAGATTGCGAGGCAGAAAGCCGGCGAAATCAACGGCCTCTTTCACGCCGGATTCTGCTGCCACATCGCGCAGCCATTGCTCCGCTGGTCCGCTCCCAATCAGAGTAATGGTGGCCGCGGGAATTTTTCTTCTGACCTCTGGCAGCGCGCGGATTGCAAAGTGCACTCCTTTCCAGTGAAGGAGGCGTCCGGCAAAGATAAATCGCGGGCGCTCTGGCGGTCTTCGCTCACCCTTTTGCGCGGCGCGGCTTGCGGCCGCAACGGCCAGCAGCGCTGAAGTTTTGGATCGCCATTTCGATGGGACCAGCCGCAGGCTGTCCGCGGTGGTCACGTAAATGCGATTCGCGGCGGCAAAGGCCGGACGAGTGAGCGGGCTATACCGCTGAAATACAATTCCAAGATCGCGTAGAAACTCGGTAACTTTGCCGCGAAATGGCATACTGCGACGCAGCCGAACGGGTGCCCGCTCCCCGCCCGCAATCGGCCCAAGGATAAATGGAACTCCGAGCCTGCCCATCAAAGAGCCGTGCTGAATACTGGCAAATGTGACGTGATAGACGCAATCAAATGGAGTGATACGATGGCATCTGGCAGCAAGCCAGTAAGCCCCCCGCTGCCAGAGAATGAAGTAAATGGGTGAAAACCATGCTTTCTTTTTGAGTTGCAATGCCCACTGTGGAAGGTCATAGTACAAAAAATGCAATCCTGGTTTTCTACTGAGTGGGTCAGAGTCGATCACAGTCTGATTATTCGAGCGAGTGAGAACCCAAACCTCATCGGCATAGGCCAGCATATGAAGGGCTCTTTGCCAGCCGACCTCCTGTTCCGAGCCTTTGCCCGGCTCACAGGCGTACGCCGATAGTAAAACCCTCATGCCTTCTCCAGCTTTTCCATGTGCCTCTGATAACCGAGGCTATAACAGCCTGTCATAAGCCTCCACAATATGCGCAGGGCAAGGGCAATCTTGCGGCGCAAAAAGTAGGTCTTGGGCACGGTATGATTCTTCCAGTAGCGGGAGCGGATTTCAATATCATCGCGATCGCTCTGCGCGCGCAGGCGCCGGTTGTTCTGCTCGGGATAGAAGCGCATGCACGACCACTGGCGCGCCACG
>CAZXVX010000036.1:0-23959 GCA_964644105.1 uncultured Occallatibacter sp.
TGGATGTGACCAATACCGGCAGCCGCGCGGGCGACGATGTGGTGCAGATGTATGTAAAGCATCTGGCCTCCACAGTCGAGCGTCCAAAGGAAGAACTGAAGGGCTTCGAGCGCGTTACGCTGAAGCCAAATGAAACCAAAACCGTGCAGATGACGCTTAAGGCATCAACGCTGGCTTATTGGGATGAGAAGCTGCCCGGATTCCGCGTGGAAAGCGAACCGATTAGCGTGATGATCGGCAACTCGTCCAGCGAGATTCTGCTAACGGCAACGGTGAACGTTCCTTGACGCAGGCCTCTTTTTCGTCGCCACTGCCGCAGCCAATCTACGAAGCATGAAACCGCAGTGCTGACTGGCGAGGAAATGAAACCATTTCCTCGCGAATGGCGCTGGCGGCTCGCTGCCTTGATTCACGCAATTCGCGCCCCACAGACTTCCAATCCAGGCTCGGAGCCAACTTTGTCTCTTCCTGCAACGGCAGAGTCTCTTGCAAAGCCCTCTGCCGTGCCTTGCAAAATTTTTGCGTCCAATGGAAGCCATAGAAACAAGAGATGCAAATTCAATCGAGCAAATTGAGAGCGCGCTTTTGCGCATCAATCACACGCTTCAAATCAGCCGGTGAATAGGTGGGCGATTTGATGACTTTGCCATCGGGTCTCTTATGAATCTTCAGGGCTGGCTTCCACGCGCCATGAGAGGCGCTGGAGGCATTTGGATGGACCAACTCCCCGCTGCTCGACTGCACCAGGACCGCGTCGCACACACTGCAATGCGGCCATGCTTTGCTCATGTTGCTGCGCTGCACTTCATCCCAGGCGGGCTGCGCCTTGACGCCGGCGGCGTTGAGCGCGCCATAGGTGACCACAAGCTGATCAATGCAGCCGTCCACGTATTCAACAAAATCAGGCGTGCTCCTCGGATCGAGCACCACGCCAATCGAGTCAATGACAGCCTTCTCCTGCTCACCGGTGGATACGTCAAGCGGCAGAGTGACGGTGCAGCCACAGGCCCGGACGAATTCAAGAGCCTCTTCAAAGACCAGCCGCGCGCGCAGCAGTCGGGTCTCGGCGTCGGGCAATTCGGGAGATTCCTTCACTTGCTGCTCAAATTGCTTCATCAAGGTTACGATGTCGTCTTGCGGACGATAAGGTTTGTCATTCATTTCATCCTCGATTCTTGATCCTGCAGATGGCTTGTAACACGGGCGCTGAGTGAGTGCGAGTGAAAACGCGCCGCATTGAATTACCTTTCAGCCTTGCGCGCCTGTTTGGCCGTCTGCATCGGCACCACCTGCACCGTGGCGTCGCGCACCTCATTCAAGAAGCGGTTGATGACGGAGCCGTGCAGAAAGAGATCCCAGCGGGAGCGAGCCGTCTGGCCAAAGACCACGTGCGAGATGCTCTCCTGTTGCGCGTATCGAACCAACGCGTCGGAGACATTCTTGTCGGTGAGGGTGACCACCTGTGCACCCAGATCGCGGGCCATGCGCTGATACTCCTCGAGGCGATGAAAGGCCTCCGGATCTCCACGCCCCTTGTCCTCGTCCGGACGGGTGACGTAGACCGCGCACCAGTTGCTGGCCAGCCGTCCGGCTACGCGCGCTCCAACGCGCAGCAGGCGCTCGGTGCCGGGGCGTGTGCTCAGGCAGACCATGACTTTTTCCGGGATTGGCGCCTGCTCCAGTCCTTGATTGCGCCGGTATTGCGAGGCCTGATTGCCCACCTGCTCGGCGGTAGTGCGCAAGGAAATCTCGCGCAGCATATTCAGGTTGCCCTTGCGGAAGAAGTTGGCCAGCGATTGCTCGACCTTGTCCGGTGCGTAGATTTTTCCTTGACGCAGGCGGTTGCGCAACTCGTCCACGGTCACGTCCACATTGACCACTTCATCGGCGCGCTTGAGGAAGTTGTCGGGAACTGTCTCGCGGATCACGGTGTTGGCAGAGCGGTTGACCGCGTCGTTCAGCGTCTCCAGGTGCTGAATGTTGACCGCGGTCATCACGTTGATGCCGGCGTCGAGCAGCTCCAGCACGTCCTCATAGCGCTTGCGGTTCTTGCTGCCCGGAACATTGGTGTGGGCCAGCTCATCGACGACCACCGTATGCGGATGGCGGAAGAGAATGGCGTCCACGTCCATCTCTTTCAGCGTGACACCTTTGTAGGGAAACTCGCGCTGCGGTATGATTTCCAGATCACGGATGCGCGCCTCGGTGTCCTTGCGTCCGTGCGTCTCGATTAATCCGATGACCACGTCGAGGCCCTGCTGATGCACCATCATATAGGCATCGTTGAGCATGTGGTAGGTCTTGCCCACCCCCGGCGCGGCGCCGATGTAGACACGCAGCTTGGCGGCTTCGGCCTTGCGTTCCAGCTTGATCTCTGCCATCAGCCAACCTCCACGGGGTGACGGAGTTCCTTGACGGCCGCCACGGGGATTGTGAAGCGGAAGGTGGTTCCATGGCCCAGCCGGCTCTCAACCGAGATCTGCCCGCCCAGTTGCTCCACCAGGCGGCGCCCCAGCGCCAGGCCCAGTCCGGAGCCCTTCTCGCTGAAGGAACTGAAGCGGTCAAAGATGGTGCCCAGCCGCTCGGCTTCAATGCCGCGGCCAGTGTCGCGCACGGTAAATTGAACAAATTCCTTGATCTCGGTTGCGGCCAGCAGGATCTCGCCCTCCATTGGCGTGTAGCGAATGGCGTTGGAGAGCAGATTGTCGAGAATCGAACGCAGCGCGCGGCGGTCGGCCTGCACAAAGGAGAGATCGGCATAGGCCTCAACATCGACTCGAATGCGCTTCTCCGCCGCCAGGTCAATATAGCGGTCTCGAACCTCATTCAATGCCTGCAAGGGGCGCACGCGCTCCAACTGGAACTCGCGACGGCCAGCGTCTAGCTCAGCCACCTCGATCAAGTCGCTCATCAAGTCATCCAGATTTTCTGCCTCCTGGCTGGACGCAGCCGCCAGCTCTGCCTGCAAGGGGAGCAGCGGTCCGCCAAAGCCATGAGTGAGAGCGTAGAGCCCGCGGCGCAGCATCAGCAGGGGGTCGCGCAGCTTGCGGCTGGCCACGCTGATGAACTGCGTCTTGAAGCGGTCTGAGTCCTGCAGGCTGGTCACGTCTTCGAGCGAGGTGACGGTGCCCAGCAGCCGTCCATCGGAGTCGCGCATGGGCGTGGTGCGCAATCGGTAGCTGCGCTCGAGTGTACCGATGCGCATGGGCAGCAGCGTGGCGTCGTCTTCTGTGGCCACCGCCTTCTGCATGGCGACCGCATCGCGGATGGCGCTCAGGATCTTGTCGCCGCCGGGGGCTTTGGCCAGTGCCTGACGATCGGTGGCGGCTTCGCCCAGCAGCTTGGTGGCGGCGGGATTCACCTTCAGCAAATGCCCCTTGCCGTCGGTCACAATGATCGGCTCAAAGATCGATTGCAGCACGGCGTCAGAGAGCTGAAACTCCATCTGGCGGCGTCCGGCCTCTGTCTCGCGCAACTCGCGCAGGCGCACCGCAATGCGGTTCAGTTCACTAGCGATCACGCCCAGGCTGTCGCGGCTGCTCCACGCGACACGATGCTCCAGGTTGCCCCCAGCGATGCGCCGCGTGTCGCGGGCCAGCAGTCGAATGGGCCGGAGCACCAGGAAGGCCATCCCCGCCAGGATCAGCGCCGCCGCTGCCACCAGAATCCAGGCGAGCTTCAACTGCCCGGCTTGCGCCAGCGCATGGCGAGCGGCGATCACCAGCCCTGCCATGAGGCAGAGAGCAAGTGTGCAGCCGAGAATCAGTCGCTGGGTCAGGTTCAGCATCAGCCGGTCTCCAAGCCGGAAAGATTGATTATCTCATTCTGAAGGAAACAGCCCATGAATGGCAAAGGCAAGAAGGATTAAGGAATACAGAGTGGAAATGCCGGGCTCGTTGACAACGTATGCTTTCAACCCTACGCTTTGATTATGCAGGCAGAACTCACTCCAGAATAAAACTCGTTTGTTCTGGAATTCCAGTATGGCCGCACTTGGGACACTGATGAGGCTGTGAGGCAGGCGCTCGCCCTATGGAAGAGACAGGAACGCCTGTGCGCCGAGTTGATGGCTTCGCTTGGCCTCGTGGAGCAATCCCTTGAAGCCGGCGAGGGCGAGACCTACACCAGCGATACTCTTCACAATCTGGTCGCTTCCGTCCAAAAGCGCGGAATGGATCGGCTTGCCAGTCAATGATGAGCACCCGATTGTCGCCGCAGGCCAATACAGACCTGGATGCAATCTGGTTGTTTGTTGCAAAAAAAGTGGAAACGTCGCGTTTGAGTTGAATTTGTTATATGAATGAGATTGTGCGAGAATCGCGGTGTGAAATTCAGAATAAAATATTGCTTCTTCCCAATTTGCGGACTGCTCCTTTTCCAGAGCAGCCCGTCTATCTCTCTTGCTCAGATTGAAGCTCCAGGGGCTCTCAGCGACTTCGCTGGTTGTGCCCACCATACGTGTACTTGGGTTCCTGGATCCACACAAAAAAAATTCAATCAAGGCTATTTAACTTATACGGTTGAAATGGACAGCAAGGATGATAGCGGTGGAATCTTTGTACTCCGCCGAGGTAATAGGGAATTGCTGCGCACTCCGCTCAAAGATTTGTCCGCAAGCGTCAGCGTAGTGTGGTCAGACAATAAGAAGAACTTTGCCATCACATGGAGCGACGGCGGAGCGATTGGCGGTTTTCATGTTCGAGTTTTCCATGTTGAAGGAAGTTCCGTATCTGAATGGCCAGCAACGCAACAGGCATTTGAATCATTCAAAACTGTTTACTGGTGCAAGGCGCGGGGGGACAACATCCAGGCTTACAGATGGCTTTCTGATTCCCAAGAGTTAATCCTGGTTTTGTCCGTTTATCCTACAAGCGATTGCGGCAAAGATTTGGGACACACTGAAGCCTTTGTCGTTGATGCTGAAACCGGAAAAATCCAGCAGCATTGGGAGATCGCACAATTTAAAGCGTATATGCACTCTCACCCTGAGTAGCAGTGCAATCGCATAGACTTTGCTGTAGATTTGATCGGGGAGGTCGATCCGCCCCTCCGGTGTGTATGCCCCTCCCTTTGCACCTTACCCAGGGCTGCGCTGATCTTGCCCTGGGCGATTTTAGATGGCTTCCTCCGGGAGCAGACCGATGGGCTGCTCATGGGAAAGCCGAGGTATAGTTCTGCATTTAAGGTATTCGACATACACTCAAACTATTGTTGTGGTACTCACAAGCCAACCCCGGTGGTTGCGGAAAAGCGACTACCACCCAATCCACGCCGAACTCCGCCTTCAGGCGCTCGAAGTCCGCACGCTGAAAGCTCTTCCATCCCTGACGCGCTTTGACATCGCGCGCCCATTGCAGAGCCAACTCCGGAATCTGCGTCACGACGGCCGGGTCTTTGATGTTGTCAGCCATCATGCCGCGCTCGGCCAGCGCGCGGAAGCAGTGATAATCCTCTCCCGGCGCGGCCATGTACTCAGGGTCAAGAGCAAAATAGGCGTCGGTGGGCGTCTTCTGGCGAACCCAATCGAAGGCCTGCAGCCAAGGGTTGGCCGCCGCCCGTCCGGGCAGTTCCAGATGGTAGCTGTTGTCAAAGAGCATCCACTGCGAGAGGAACATTCCGCCGTTGATCGCTGCCAGATAAACGGCCCACCGCCAGAGGCTGGCCTTCAGCAGATACCGGCCCAGCAGGCAGCCAGCCATCAGCGTCAGGAAGAAATAGATCAGATGCAGAAAGCGCATGGGCTGAAAAGGAGCAACCCGGATCAGCGAGGGAATCGCCAGCAGGGTCATGGCCAGCGCCAGTTGGAAGGCTCCATAGGCGGCGACTGCTAAGGCAAATCGTTGGAGGAGACGGTCGCCCTGGCGATGCGCCATCCGGCTCAGCAGCCAGAAAAGGCCGAGCGGCGCAACCGCTCCCAGCCACTCATACCAGGCCCAATGGTAGAGGCAGAGTGAGTTGTGCATCAGCACCGCCTGCCGCCAGATGGGGTTGGGAGGGTCAAAGACCCAGCCCAGGGGAATGAAGGCCACGGCGATCGTGCTGCCCTGCCATCGGGTGCCCCACCCTCGCGACGCCTTTGTTTTTGTCGCTAGGGTGGGAGTGGGATTCATCCTAGGAGCCTCTTGCAAAATTCCATGGAGATTGCGAGAATCGTCAAGGCACAACTTTAGTCGTGCCGCTAGTTCAACAAGAAGATCTTGGGCTTTAGCCCCTGCGTATCTTTGTTTTCGGATATTTGCAATTCCGCAGCGGCTAAAGCCGGACTCGAAAAAGGCCGTTTTCGGCACTACTGAAGTCGTGCCCTGACGCTTCATGGCGAACTGAAGACAATTTTGCAAGAGGTTCTTAGTACCATCTTTATTTTCGTTTAACAGCGCCATCGCAAGAAAGATGCAAAAGGAGAGGCCCAGCGCGGCCATGATCGGATGCAGCAGAAATGCCAGCGCCAGCAGCAGCGCCGCTTGCCCCTTGCGTCTGGCCAGAACCCGCTCGACGGCCAGCAGAATGAAGGCCGTGGCCATGGTGCGCGGGTGCAGATGCTGATCCACCAGATAAAGCCCGGTCCCGGCCACCGGCAGCGAAAGCATGGCCGCAACCATGGCCACGCCGGCCCACTGCGCCCGCGCTTCGGGAAAGAGCCGGCGGGCAATCGCCCAGCAGCCGTAGAGGATCAGCGCGATGGAGGCCACCTGCCAGAAGAGTTCCGCCCAAGCCAGCGGAATGTGCGTCCAGCGGACGAATCCGGCGATCCAGTTGTCAAAGAGGGTGGCCTGCATCTGAAAGCGAAAAAAATCGGAGTCGTGGGGATAGAGCGCCGGATTCAGACGCTTCTTGATCGCGGAGAGATAAATTCCGTCATCCTCGAAGCCCGGATGGAAGCCCATGACGGCCATGGCGAGGGTCGTAAACAGCAGGGTCAGCAAAAAAATGACCGAAGAGTTGCGCTTCAACCGGTTCAACCTCGTATACTCAAGCTCGATATGTCGTCTGCAATAGCTCCATCCTATACGCCCGCCGATGCTTCGGCCAAACCCTCTCAGACCGCCTCAGCTTTAACGGTCGAAGCTGGCCGCCAACGGCTGGCGCTCACCATTCCGACGCTGCGCGAGGCCAAGAATCTTCCCGGCCTGCTCAGCCACATCCGCTCGGTGCTGGAGCCGGTGGGAATCGCCTACGAAATCATTGTGGTGGATGACGACAGCCGCGACGGAACCGAGGAGATCGTCACTGCGATTAGCGAGGAAGACCCGCGCGTGCGCCTGATTGTGCGCAAGGGCGAGCGCGGCCTCTCCGGCGCGGTTCTCACCGGCTGGCACAGTACCGATGCCTCGATTCTGGGCGTGATGGACGCCGACCTGCAGCACCCGCCTGAACTGCTGGCAGCGCTGGTGGCGGCGATTCTGGAGGGCAATGATCTGGCCATTGGCAGCCGCTACACGGCCGGCGGCGAGGTGGGCCAATGGAATCCCATCCGCAAGGCTCTCTCTACCGTTGCCGTCTGGGCCACCTGGCCGATCCAGCGCCCCGGCGTGCGCGCTTACGACCCCATGACCGGCTACTTTATGCTGCGCCGCGAGGTGATTGACGGCATCGAATTCCAGCCCACCGGCTTCAAGCTGCTGCTGGAGATTTTGGTGCGCGGACGGTTGCGCAAGGTCAAAGAGGTTCCGCTGGCCTTTGGCAGCCGCGCGGAAGGCTCGAGCAAAGCCAACTTCAAAGTCGGCTGGGATTACTTCAAGCTGCTGGTCCGGCTCTATGCGGGCCGCTTCGGCTTTGGACGCCGAGGCTGACGCCGGATGGAAGTGGCATTGAGAGTCCGAAGGCTGGCCCGCGCGGCCGTCAAGCCGCAATCCCTCTTGATGGCCTTCTGCGGGGCGATTCTGCTTTGGACGGCGGTGATGCCCTTCCGCCGCGCCTTCCTTTTTGCGGAGTTCGATTACAACGAAGGATGGAACCTTTACAACACGCAGAAGGTGGCGCTCCATCAGCCGCTTTACCCGGCAACATACGCCTGGACGGCCGTTAATTATCCCGCGCTTTCCTTTCATCTGGTGGCTTTTCTGGGCCGCTTTACCCACGAATATCTTTTTACGGCGCGGATTCTCTCGATCGCCGGCTTGTGCCTGAGCGGGCTCTTTGCCGGAGCCATCGCCAAGCACATCACGCGGTCGCGCGCTGCCGCGTGGCTCACTGGATTCTTCCTGATCGCCTGGTTCAGCGCTGCCGCCGATGCCTACGTGGGAACCGACGATCCGCAGATCCTTGCCCAGGCCTTCTTCCTGGGCGGCCTCTTCGTCTATCTGCGCGGCGGGCGACAAGGCTGGGCGCTGGAGGCCTCCGCGCTGCTGTTTGTGGTGGGCGGCAACATCAAGCACAACTTGATTGAATTTCCCATCGCCGTGCTGCTTGATCTGCTGATCAGCGCGCCGCGTCGCGCCCTGCGCTTTGCCGCTACGGGCGCGCTGCTGGTTGCGCTTTCAATTTTTTTGACGCAGCGGATCGACGGCGCGGCGTACGTCTCCTCGATGCTTGCCCCGCGCAGTTATTCCTTTGCCGACGGCGTCAACCTGATGCTGCTTTTGCCCACCTACTCGCCGCTGCCGGCGCTGGTGGCACTCGCGGCAGCATGGCTCTGCTGGAAGCTGCCGGAGCGGCGCGTGCTGGCGCTGCTGCTGGGCTACGCGCTGGTGGTCGATACGATTTTTTGCGGCGGCAGCGGAGTGGACATCAACGGATTTTTCGGTATGCTGGTGGCGATGGTTCTAATCTGCGGAGTCTTCGCAGCGGAAAGCACCAAGTTACAACTCACTTACAAAGATGTTATGATCCCCATCCTTGCGTGTTTTGCGCGCAAGGATGGGAAGCCGAATTACAATTGGAAAGCCAAATCGATAGGCGGCATAAGGTTCTCCTCACCTGTAATTGCCTTCTCGATTCTCTTTCTGTCGCTGGCCGTGCCCATGATTCACTCCGGCAACGCGCGCGTGGATCTGTCCTTTGCCGCGAACCGCGAGGCTGCGAATCGCTTTTCAACGGAAGTCGCTTACCTGCGTCAGCAGCCCGGTCCTGCGCTGTGCGAGAGCATGCTGCGCTGCGCCTATGCCGGCAAGCCCTATATCTACGATCCCTTCAACGCCACGCGCTTCATCGGCCAGGGCAAGCTGGACGCCAATGTGATCATTGACGGGATTAAGAATCACAGCTACGGCGCGATTCAAATGTACAACAGCGTAGATGATAAACTCGCCGACCCCGAGCCGCAGATGAGCTTCTCGATACCCATCCTGCAAGCCATCAACCAATACTACCGCCCCGGCCTGGACAACGAAGACGGTACGATTTATCTGCCCCGGTAATATGTTATAGCGCAGGTAACAGCATCCTAAGCAGCAGGAAGCCGCCCACGCCGGCAAAGAAAACCAATGCCATACGAATTCCAGGCTCGCGATTGACCTCTGGCACCAGGTCCGTTGCGGCCACGTAGAGCGCCACGCCCGCCGAAATCGGCAAGCCATAGGGCAGCCAGCTCGGCACCAACTGAATAACCAGCACTCCGGCCAACGTAGCGCCCGCCAAGGCGAATGCGGAGTATAAAGCTGCCGAGCGCGAACGTCCGCTGGCCAGCATTACAGAGGCCATAGTAAAGCCCTCTGGTGCCTTGTGCAAAAGAATCGCAAGAAAGATCAGCCAGCCCAGCCAGCCCGAAACCAGAAAGCCAGAGCCGATGGCCACGCCGTCAAAAAGCGCATGCAGGCTCAGCCCCGCCAGCACCGAGTTGCCGGTGTGGTGCGAGACAAACTCGCCCGCGTGCGTCTCCTCGCCAAAGTGGAAGTGCGCATTGATGGTGTGCTCCAGAAGATGCACCACACAGTAGCCACCCATAATGAGCACCGGCCCCAATGTCGAGTTGGGGTTGAGCTTGAGACCTTCGGGAACCATTTCCAGCACTGCGGTGGCCATCAAAAAGCCCGCGCCCAGCGCCACAAAGTAGCGCAGATAGCGCTCGACCCCGCGCGCCCGAACCAGCACAAATCCACCCGCCACATCGGCCAGCGCGGCGATCGTTCCGAGAATCAGAGAGAGTTTTAGCACTTCATTGTTCCTTGCTCTATTCAATTCTATCAATCCAGCCAAAACGACACCGGTTGATTGCTGGATAAGCATTCGAAGCTGATGGTGCAAAAGAGCGGTGAAATCATTCGCGAATGAATTTATCTTACTGGAGAGTTTTACAAGAGGCTGATGAGATCAGGAGCGAACGAGTTTGAGATCAAAGCGATGCAGGAGAGAATGGTATTTTATGGGGCTCGTGAGGTTTTGGTGGACAGGAGCAAGGCTGACGGAAGAAAATTGCTAGCGCGGAAGGATTCTCTCATGAATCGGTTTTCATTGACCAGACGGGATTTTGTGCGGTTGGGTACGGGAGTGGTGATGGCGAGTGGTGCGGCGCAAGCAAGTGAAATGAATCAAGTAGTGCTGAAGCCCCAAATGGCCGCAGTAAGCGGGACTGGGCGCAAGATTCGCTTTGTCTCGATCGGGACCGGGATTCGTGGTTGCGATCTGTTGCGCTCGGCGCGGAAGCTGCCCAATGCGGAGTTGATCGGTACGGCTGACCTTTACGAGATGCACCGGCGGGCGGGCGTTGAAGCCTGGGGCGCGGATGTGCCCGCCGCGCGGGATTACCGCGCGCTGCTGGACCGCAAGGATGTGGATGCGGTGATCGTGGCCGTGGCCGACTTTCAGCATCGGCGCGTGGTGCTGGACGCCTTGGCTGCGGGCAAGGATGTGTACTGCGAAAAGCCGATGAGCCACAATGTGGCCGACGGTCAGGCGATGGTGGAGGCGGTTGCGGCGGGCAAGCGCATCTTCCAGGCCGGCAGCCAGAGGGTAAGCAACATTGTCTACCAGAAGGCGGCGGAGATTTTTGCCTCGGGACGGCTGGGCCAGGTGCGTTTGATCGAGGGCCACTCGGACCGCAATTCGCCCTCCGGCGCCTGGGTGTATCCGATTGCGCCCGACGCCAGCCCAGAGAGCATCGACTGGAAGGCCTGGCTGCGCGATGCGCCCGAGCGGCCTTTTGACGCGGCGCGCTTCTTCCGCTGGCGCTGCTTCAGCGATTACGGCGAGGGCGTGGCCGGCGATCTGTTTGTTCATCTGCTCAGCGGAATGCAATGCATTGCCGGAATCAACGCCGTTCCCACTCGTGCCTATTCGACCGGCAGCCTGACTCACTTCAATGATGGCCGCGACTTTCCTGATCTGCTGGCCACCCTCTACGACTATCCCGGCCTCACTGTGAGCCTGCATTGCAACCAGAACAACGCGGCTGGTGAACCGATTATCTTTTATGGCAGCGATGCCACCATGGTGATCAACGGCAACACGCTGACTGTGACTCCGCAGGATACGCGCCCGCAGCCGGAGGGTTACGCGCTGAACGGCTGGACGGCGGCAGCCAAGCAGCAATACCTGGCCGAGTGGCACGCCGCCCATCCCGCCAAGCCCGCGGATCTGGGCGAGGTGGAAAGCTATACCGCGCCGCCGGAGTACGACGACACCGCCGACCACATCGCCAGCTTCTTCCGCGCCGTCGAGACGCGCCAGCACGTGGTGGAGGACGAGCTCTTCGGCCACCATGCCGCCGTCGCTTGCCACATGGCCAATCACTCTTACTTTCACAAAACCGTGGCGATGTGGGACGGGGCGTCCAAGACAATTCAAGGTTAATTGCCGCAGAGATAGATCTGTACCAGGAGAACGTACCAATGAGTCATAAATCGAGGAGAGATTTTTTAAAGGCCACGGCAGCGGTTGCGGCGACGGTTGGAGCCGGGGCAATCCGGCTGGTCGCCAAGCCGCTTGGCCTTCCCATCGGCCTGCAACTCTACAGCGTGCGCGAGCTGCTGCCCAAGGACTTTGACGGCACGCTGGCCAAAGTGCGCGCGGCGGGCTACGCCGAAGTCGAGGCGGCCGGCTATTACAACCGCACGGCGGCCGACTTCCGCCACTCCATGGACAAGGCCGGGCTGCGCTGCACGAGCACCCATCACACGCTGGCCTTGCTGCTCGCGCAAGGAGACGAGCTGATCGAGTACGGCCATGCGCTGGGACTCGATTACATCATCTGCCCCTGGCCACGGCGGCGCGACCCTGCCGCCACCGGTGAGCTGACGCTCGACGACTGGCACTGGGTGGCCGAGCAACTGAATCGCATGGGCGAAAAGGTGAAGGCGGCGGGAATGACCTTCGGCTATCACAATCATGGGCCGGAGTTTGGCTCCGAGGGTGGAGCGGTCTTCTACGATGAACTGCTGCGGTTGACCGACCCCAAGCTGGTCTGCTTTGAGATGGACTGCGGCTGGGTGGCCGCCGCTGGACGCAACCCGCTGGATTATCTGCGCAAGATGCCCGAGCGCTTCCCGTTGCTGCATGTCAAGGACATGGTGAAGGGAGCCAACGGCCAGTACCATTCGACGGTGATGGGCCGCGGGGTGGTGGATTACCGGCCGATTCTGGGCGCGGCGACGGGGCTGAAGCACTACTACATCGAGCAGGAGGAGTTCGACATGGACACCATGGAGGCTCTCCGGCTGGATGCGGAGTACATGCGCAAGCTGAGCATTTGATTCAGCGAAAGGAAGTTTCCCATGCCTTCAAGCAGAAAAGGCGATCTTTTAACGCGACGCCAATTTGTGGCCGCGGGCGCACTGGGAAGCGCGGCCATCGCCTCAGGTTGCCGCTGGAGCCAACGCAGTGACTGGCAGTTCCTCAGCGAAGATCAGGCGCGGACGCTGGCCGCGATCTGCGATCAGATCATTCCCGCCGATCAGTTTCCCAGCGCCTCCGAGGCCGGAGTGCTGAATTATATCGACAGTCAACTGATGCGCTCCTACCGGCGTCATCGGGAGCTCTACCGGCACGGTCTGGAGCAGGCGCAGGCGATCAGCCGCCAGCGCTATGGGAGGGATTTGGCCGAGCTGACTCCGACGCAACAATTCGAGATCGTAAGCGCGCTCGAAGCGCACGAAGGGCCGTTCTTTACGCTCGCGCGCAATCACACCATGGAGGGTTACTACGGCTCGCCGCGCCACGGCGGCAATCGCGATGCGGTGAGCTGGCGGATGCTGGGGCTGAGCGAGCCTCCGCCGCTGGGCCGCGCGCAGTATGACCTGACAAAAGGTGGCTCCCAATGAAGCGCGTGAACGCGATTGTGATTGGAGCCGGCGCGGCGGGCGGCATCGTGGCCAAGGAACTCTCCGTCGCCGGACTCAGCGTCGTGCTGCTCGAGCGCGGCCCATGGTACACCGCCGCCGACTGCAAAAAAGACGACCTGCGCAATCAGCGCACCACCGTGCTGGGCAATGCCTTTGGGCCGGAGGACGCCGGCAATCCGCGCGTCTGGGTGGATGAGGCGGGTCAGCCCCACATTGCCCTGCCCAGTGAAGGCGCTTACCAGAACAATGCCGCCTGCGTGGGCGGCGGCACGCTCAGCTATGGCGCGCAGGCCTGGCGCTATCTTCCGCAGGATTTCCGTATGCGCTCGACCTACGGAGTTCCGCCAGGAAGTTCGCTGGAAGATTGGCCCATCAGCTACGACGAACTGGAGCCGTTTTACGAGCAGGCCGAGTACGAGATCGGCATCTCGGGCGACTATTCCGGCACTCCCTTTCACGGTCCGCGCAAGCGCCCGCTGCCCATGCCGCCCTTGCCGCCCAACCGCGAGTTCGAGATTCTGGAGCCGGCGGCCAAGCGGCTGGGACTGCATCCATTTCACATTCCCATGGCGCGCAACAGCGTGCCGTACAACGGACGCGGCCCTTGCATGCGGTGCCGCTGGTGCTGCGGCTTCGCCTGCGAAGTGGACGCCAAGAACGGCTCGCAGAATACCGTGATTCCGGTCGCGCTCCAAAGCGGCAACTGCGAGCTGCGCGCCGGCTGCATGGCCAAGGAGATTCTGACCGACGAGCGAGGACGGGCGCGCGGCGTTGCCTACTTTGACGCGAACGGCCGATTGCAAGAGCAGCTTGCCGATCTGGTGGTGGTCTCGGCCTGCGCCATCGAATCGGCTCGGCTGCTGCTCAACTCCAAGAGCCGCCTCTTTCCCAATGGACTGGGCAATCGTTACGACCAGGTGGGGCGCCATCTGCAAGGGCACCACTACACCGGCGCGGTCGGCTACTTCGACTTTGAGACCTATGACGATGTGGGACCGGGGGCGAGCATTGCCATCAGCGATTACAACCACGGCACGCCCGGCATGAGCGGCGGCGGAATGCTGGCCAACGAGTTTATTCGCCTGCCCATTCACATGGTGGACCGTCTGCCCGATCGCACGCCGCGCTGGGGGCTGGCACATAAACAAGCGATGCGCGAGTGGCACAAACGCAGCATTGTCATCATCGGGCCCACGCAGCAGATTCCCACCGCCGAGGGCCGCATGACCGTTGATCCAACCGTCAAAGACAAGTGGGGCATGCCGGTGGCGCGCTTCCAAGGCAATGTGCATCCGCACACCTTCGAGATGGGCGAGGTGCAGGCCCGGCGCGCGGCGGCGTGGCTCACGGAAGCGGGAGCGATGCATACCTCGATCATGGCCGGCAATCCTGCGCTGGTCTCCGCGGGCCAGCACCAGGCAGGCACCTGCCGCATGGGAACCGATCCAAAGGCTTCGGTCGTCAACCGTGACTGCCAGTTGCACGATGTCGATAATCTCTTCGTCATCGACTCCAGCGTGCACGTGACCAATGGCGGCTTCAATCCCGCGCTGACCATCATGGCCGTTGCCTATTATGCATCTTCGTCGCTCACGCGCAACTGGAAGGGTACGGGCTTCCGCTCATGAGACGCACGCTCAAAGTTGCGGCTTACGCCCTCGCTCTGATGGCTCTCATGGCCGTCGCGGGCATCTATGGCGCTTCGTACTACTACACCTCGCAATATGGACAGGGATGCGCCAGTTGCCATGAGATGCAAGCCTTGGTCAGCACCGTCCACGGCTCATTTCATCGCAAGGTGGGCTGCATGGAGTGCCACGAGGCAAGCCTCTCCACCAAGCTGCGCCACATCCGCGTTCACCTCTTCGGCACGCTGCCCGAGGCCATCCGCCTGCGCGACGTGGACGTGGCGGAAATGCTTCCCCACTGCCAGAACTGCCACCGGCACGAATACGCGAGCTGGCAGATGGGGCCGCACAGCGCAACCTACAGCGATATCTTTGTCAATCCCGCGCAAAACTCCAAGCAACATCTGATGGAAGATTGTTTGCGCTGCCACGGAATGCACTTCAACGGTTCGATTCGCGAGCTGGTTCAGCCGCAGGATACAAAAGGGCCGTGGCATCTGATTCGCTCCGGCTTTGCCGGCCAGCCGGCGATTCCCTGCCAGAGCTGCCACCAGGTGCATCGCACAAGCGCGGAGCAGCTCAAACCTGCCGTGCGGCGCGCGGTTGCCGGCGAGGCCGTCAGCGAGTCGCTGGCCTTCTACGACCGCCGCGAGGGCCTGCACTTTGCCGCCTCCGCGCTCGCCATTCCCCAGTTGTACGATGGCGCGCGCGCTGTGACCATGAGCCAGGACCCGCGCCAGGCCCTCTGCTACCAGTGCCATGCGCCGCGCCAGGGCGAAGCCGGTTCGGATGCGGCGGCGCACCATTGGGGCAAACAGGTTGGCTCCGGCGACGACCGCACAGGCATGGGCGTGCATGAGGGCATCAGTTGCCTCGCCTGCCACCTGGGTCACAATATGAACGCGCGCGCATCCTGCAAAACCTGCCACCCGAAGATGTCCGACTGCGGCCTCGACGTCGAGAAGATGGACACAACCTTCGCCAGCGCCTCCAGCACTCACAATATCCACTGGGTTCGCTGCGCCGATTGCCATCAGCACGGCATTCCGAAGGCGATGGCGCAGAGCATCCCGCCTCAGCCCGTAGCCCCATGAACGCGTAGCCCCGCTCCTTCGCTCCACGCCCGCCTTGCACAAATAAAAATCCTCCGGCTAAGCCGGAGGATTTTTGGTTTTTGGTCCCTGAAATAGGGCCAGATTGAGATGCTTGAAACTGGGAGTACACAGCCCATGTCGGCCGAATGCCCGCGCCGTAGGCGCAATGTTTGTTAGCCCAGCGCTTCAGCGCTGGGAAGATGCCGATAAATGACTCTCGGAGTCCCGTTAGGGACGGCGCTCAGTCTCTCTCTCGCAAACGATTCTGTAGGAAGAATGCAATATACGCAAACCGGGAGCGACTCCTGCAAATATCAAACTTCTGCTGTGGCTGCTTGTTCTCAACGCAAGAAACCGCGCATCGCCAGATTCAGTCCAACCATCATCACCGCCGAGGCGGGAATCACCAGCAGGGCCTTCTTCAGCCGGCGCGGGTCGTCGCCGGCAATGGCTCCAATGAGCCGCGAGCTGACCGCCAGGCCAACCCAGCCAAAGGTGATGACGATACCCATCGCCGTGCTGGTCATGCGCGGGAAAGCCGCGCCGACAATGGCCAGCGTAGTGGGAAAGACCGGGGCCATGGAGATGCCGGCGAGGAAGACCAGCGCAAAGGCAATCGCCGGCTTGGTGGTTCGGAGCATGAAAAAGGTGGTCACAGCCATGGCATACGACGCCCATAGTGTGACGTCGATCGGCGAGACGCTTATCAAGATGGGCGTAACGGCGACGCGGCCGATCAGCAATCCAAGCGCGAATCCCAGCGAGAGAATATTCAGCGCGCGCGACTCGGCAATGCCCTGGGCGATGAGATGGCGCGGCAGCCAATTCCACACGCCCACCTCGCAGGTGATGTAGAGAAAAAGAAAGAAACCAAGCAGGAAGAGCAGCGGGCGGCCAAGGACAGGAGATGCATCCGCGAGCAGAAAGCGCGCTGCGCCGGAGGGCGGCGGCATCTTGGCCACAGATTGTACGGCCAGCGCAAACACGGTGAGCGTGGCGACGGCATAGCAGAGACGAACCCAGTTCCTCTTGAAGAGATTGGCGGAGAGGAATGGCGTGGCCAGCCCTCCCAGGCCAAAGAAGAGATTGACGAGGTTCAGAGCAATGGCGCGATGCGCCACACTTTCATCACTAACCAGAGCATTGGCGCCGGTCACCACAATGCCGCCGCCGGCTCCAAGCAGAAAGAGCAGGACGAGAATGCTGCGGAAACCCGGCGAGCGGGGTAGCGCATAGAGCACAATGGCAATGAGGCCGAGGCCGAGCATGAGGCCGAGTTTTTTGCCTTCGCCGTCCAGCAGTGGACCGACGCTGAGCGAGGCAACGATCAACCCCAGTGCCTGCGCCAAGGCGATGCTGCCGTTCTGAGCGGGCGTCAGACGAAAGCGCTCCGAGAGGTTGGGCAGGATGGTGCCCAGCATGGCGGCGATCATTCCGTAGACGAAGATGGCGACAATGGCGGCAAAGATCAACATACGGCGGCCTCTTTCACAGTTGCACTCTTAGAGAATTTCACATTTTTTGTGAGCCTGATTTTGTGGATTCCCATCCATTTCACACAGAATGTGAAATGGATGGGGCACGGAGCTTTCTTACTCTATCGGTGATTACGCCCTCAATGCGCGGGGACTTCGACCCAGCCGCGCGCACGATGGCTTTCCAACTCGGCCTGAAGAATGACTAACTGCCGCAATCCGTCGGCAAACTGCGGGTACTCGGCGGGCGCCCCGGGCGCGGCGATGGAGGCGTAGAAACGCCGGAAGAGCTGCTTGAATGCGTCATCGTAGCCCTCGGTGTGGCCACCGGGCAGATCGGCGTAGGCGCGCGCCTCGGGCAATAACAGGGCGGGGTCTTTGAGAATGATCTGATTGCCTTTATCGCGGTCTCCGATCCAGAGTTCGTTGGGCCGCTCCTGATCCCAGGCAACCGATGCCTTGCTGCCGTGAATCTCGATGGCCAGACGGTTCTTGCGTCCTGCTGAAACCTGGCTTGCCACCATCGCGCCGCGCGTCCGCTCTCCCATATGAAAGAGGACCGTGCCGAAGTCTTCTGTATTTACAGGAGTTACAATGTAATCCTGAAGGCCGAGCAGTTTGTTGGCAAAGCTTTCGACCGAAGCCTTGGGCTGCTTGCGCGTCGGGTGAAAGGTCTGCAAGTCGGCGACGAGTGAGGTGACAGGCAGGCCTGTGATGTGCTCCGCCATGTCGAACCAATGCGAGCCTATGTCGGCCATGCAGCGCGAAGGGCCGCTCTTGGCCGAGTCAATGCGCCAGTTCCAATCGGTCTCGTAGAGCAGCCAATCCTGCGAGTAGGTGCCTTGAAGCGCAAGGATCTCGCCCAGTTCGCCGGCCTCTCGCATGCGGCGCATCTGCTGCACCATCGGGTAGTAACGCAGATTGTGGCAGAGGCAGTTGCGCAGCCCGCTCCGCGCGGCCAAAGCCACCAGTTCGCGCGCCTCGGCAACCGAGATGGCCAGCGGCTTTTCGCAGGCCACGTGCTTGCCCGCTTCGAGCGCTGCTTTGGCCATGGAAAAATGCAACGCGTTGGGCGTGCATATGTGCACCGCGTCGATGGTTGGATCACGCAGAATCTCGCGGAAATCGTTTGAAAAAGTTGGAACGCCAAAGGCTTCGCCTAATCGTTTTGCCGACTCGGCGCTTGAGCCCGCGATGGCCGCGATCTCAACCGATTCCTGACGCCTGATCGCATCCAGATGAACCCGGCCCATAAAGCCGGTGCCGAAGATTGCCGTCCTGATTGGTTTCATCGCATCCCCCTCTTATGTCCACCACGCCGCGCCGGGCTGCTCGCGAATCACCAGGCCGTTGAGGAAGCGCGCCGCTTTGACCAACCCTTCTTCGGCCGAGAGCAGGCTGTCTTCGTGCTCAATCGAAAGCACGTAATCGTAGCCGTACATCCGCAGCGTGGAGATGAACTCGCTCCACCACTCCGCGCCGTGGCCGTAACCGCAGGTACGGAAGATCCAGCCGCGATTTCGCTCGTCGGTGTAGGGCTTGGTGTCGAGCACGCCCGTGCGCGGCAGGTTGGCCGGAAACAGTTGCGTATCCTTGGCGTGGACGTAAAAGATCGCCTCGCCCAAAACGCGAATGGCGGCAATGGGATCGATGCCCTGCCAGAAGAGATGGCTAGGGTCGAGGTTCGCGCCGACACTGGGCCCGGCGATCGAGCGCAGCCGCAGCATCGTCTCCGGACTGTAAACCACAAAGCCGGGATGCATCTCGATGGCGATCTTGACGCCATGATCGGCGGCAAATTTGCCGTGCTCGATCCAGTAGGGCGTCACCACTTCGTTCCACTGCCAATCAAGAACCTTGAGGAAGTCGGGCGGCCAGGGGCAGGTGACCCAGTTGGGAGCGGTCGAAGCGGGCGAGTCGCCGGGGCAGCCGGAGAAATCAACGACCACCGGGATGCCCAGCTTTTCCGCCAGCAGAATGGTCTTGCGGCTGACCTCGCGGTCGTGCGCGGCGTGCGCCGGGTCAGGGTGCAGAGCGTTGCCGTGGCAACTCAGGGCGCTGATCGACGCGCCATAATCGGCCAGCACTTTTTGAAATTCGGCGAGAGCGACGCCATCGTCCAGCAAGTCGAGCTTGCAGTGCGCGTCGCCGGGATAGTTGCCCGTACCCAGCTCCACCGTGGTAATGTCGAGCGTCTTGAGCTTTTGTAAAACGGAGGCAAGCGGAAGCTGCGAGAGCAGCGGCGTAAAAACTCCAACGCGCATGAATCCATCTCCTGTGAACTTACTTGGTTCCAGCCTCTTCGGCGGGTAGCAGTTGATAACTGACGAAAGCCACCTTGGTGCTATCGGGCGACCAGGATGGAACATTGATGGTGCCTTGACCGCCGAAGAGCTTGGCCAGCACCGAAATCTTGCCGTCGCTGAGCGCCATCAGTCGAATCTGCACCTCTTTGTTAGCGGGATGTCCGGTGACTTCCGGACCGTAGGAAAGGAAAACCATCCATTTGCCGTCGGGCGAGATGTGCGGGAACCAGTTGTTGAACTCGTCTGAGGTAATCTGCTCTTGATTGCTGCCATCGGCCAGCATTCGCCAGATCTGCATCTTTCCGGTGCGCTCGGAGTTGAAGTAAATGTACTTGCCATCAGGCGAATACTCAGGGCCGTCGTCGAGGCCTTTGGCGGTGGTCAGCCGCGTCTCTTCGCCGCCCGCCGCCGGAATGGTGTAAATATCAAAGTTGCCGTTGCGCTGACCGGTAAAGGCGAGCGTCTTGCCGTCCGGCGACCAGCCGTGCCAATAAGAGGGTGCGTTCACGGTGACGCGCCGCGGAGTTCCACCGCCGAAAGGCACAATGTAAATCGTCGAAAGATGATCGGCCTGCGACTGATCGCTGATGGCCAGCCATTTTTGATCCGGCGAGAGGCCGTGGTCGTTGTTGCAATGGATATTGGTGCCAGTGTCGATGATCTCCGGTGTGCCCCCGGCCACCGGCAGGCGCAGGATGCGGCCGTCGCTGTTGAAGTAAAAGTATGCGCCGTCCTGGGTCCAGTTGGGCGCTTCAAAATGATGGGGAGAGACGTAGACCACGCGGCGGTCGGTGGAGGCAATGGTCACAGTCTCAAGGGTACTGTAGAGAACTGGCGAGGTGGTCACAGGCGCGGGCAGGGTGAGTTCGACACGAGAGAAAACGGCTGTTTCGACGGCATCTTTATCGTGCGCGCATAGACCGATGCCGACGTAAAATGATCCGTGGATGGGAATCTTGATGGATGCGCCACTGGTCTTCAGCGGCTGACCGTTGCTCGCGGCCATGAAGAGGTAAACATAATCGCCTCGCTTCTCGATGCGCAGGCTATGGGGCGCGCTGAGGCTGGCCTCGATCTCATGGGTCACGGCTCCGGGAGCGTCACGGTATTGCAGCGAGGTGAGTCCAACGCCGTGCAATGCCACGTCAGCATAAACCGAACCAGCGTCCAGGCTTTGACGAATCATCAGCACGGCCTTGCGATGTGGATTGCCGCCCGGTCTGGGGAAGGCGATGCCGGCGCTCAGTGCCACGTCGCCGGAGACTTGCTTCCATGCAAAATGAAAGGCGTCACTGATGAACCAGATGTTCTCGCCGCTGGCGGTGAGGGTGTAGGTGTCGCGCACCGCGTCATACTGCGCGCTGCCGGTGTGCAGCACCGTGCCGATGTCGGCATGATTCTGAAAGATGCCGAGCGGCGAAACGCTTTCAGCGCCGGCTGTGGCTAAAGAGAAAAGAGACATCATCACGCTTCCAAACAGGAATTTGGTTCCAAGCTTCGATTTACCCATAATGTAACAAGACCTCCGCCAACTTGCAGAAATGCACCAGTCCGGAAAAAATCACACAAGCTCTACTATACTGCGAAAATTCCGCGGACACATGTGGGACTAACGTTCTCAAGTCAAAACCCCTATGCTGCTTCACTTCCCTCTTCCGTGTGGCTGATTCCAGGTCGCACAGAGGATGAGGCAAGGGTCAGGCTTGTTTCCGTTCCACTGTACGGGATGGTACTTTGATGGCCTGTTTGGCTTCTTGCGGGCACGGCTTGCCTTTATCAGTTGGATAAACCGGATGAGATTAACCGCTTTTCTTTCCAGCATCTCAACCACTTTCAAGATGCGCCGCAATGCGTCGTTCTTGAAGCTCAGAAAGTTTCTTTTCATCGCGAAAGTCTCGCCGCAGGTTGATAGCTTAGTAGCGAACCGGCAGTGCAAGTTATTCGGTTCACACAGCTTGCACAGACTAGGAACTGGATCATTCTCCTGCATGAAGCAGCTTGGCTCTGGCAGAAGCTTCCATATCCAGGGCGCGAGGAAAGAGAATGTTGTTTTCCAAATGGATGTGCTGGTGAAGATCGAGTTCGAATTCTTTGAGCGCGTTGTAATACGCATGATAGGTTGGGCAGGCACCAGCGTGAGGAGTGAAGTGGTCGCTTAGCTGGTCGATCTCGGCCAGCAGTTCGCCGGCGGCTTCATGCTCGCTCATCATCATGGCGATGGGATTGGAGACTGCGCCAAAGCAGGCATGAGGAGGCGCGGCTTGACCAGAGATTGAAGCTTCCAGGCCAGCGATATAAGGGAAGAGAATATTTTCTTCCTTGGCCAGATGCTGCATCAGCTCCGTATCTAGTTGCGCCACGATCTTTTGCAGAGCGGGCAGATGGGCTTGCGTGGCACCATGGCGATGAACAACTTTTTGCGCCAGTGTGGCCAGGCGTGGAAGCTCCGCTTTTACATACGCGTGATGGGTTGTAACAATGTGATCGATCAACGCGCGCATTGTATCTTGCGCCCAGTCGGTCGGCACCGGCGCGATGGAGGCACCTGCGGAATCAAGTTCCGCAAGCACTTGATCGACGGCAAGCTCGCGTGCCGCGCAGGCTTCGTTCAGTGGCATGCGCCCGCCGCAGCAATAGTCGATGCCGAATTGTTCGAAGACGCGGATGGAATGGGGTTGCTCGAGGGCAATCTCACGAACAGTTTTTTGAGAAGTGAGCATATGTATCATCTCCTGCATTGACTTTAGAAAAGACGCGCGGGATGCACAGCGACTTTGGTCACAAGCGCCGGAAAACTGTTGAACCCGCGATTTCTCAAACTCGGTGCGAGCGCATCGGTTTCTGATCCCGCTCTTCAGCCGCATCGCACCAGTCGCAACCAGAGCGCCGTCCTCCAAAAACTTCTGAACCAACTTCTGCTGAATACTAGTCCAAACCTATCCGGAAATGCATTTTCTCGCCCGGATGGAATTTTAGCTAATTACAGCCACTTTCGCTGTCAGAAGGTATTTTGGCTGGAGGCAGCCCATTCTCAATTTAGGAGTCTTGAATACAGGACGATTCAACGCTATACTTGGGTCATGCTGTTGGCCTAGGACGTCCTGGTACTGCGCAAGGTCTCCATTCAACCGGAGAGGACAACATCATTTGCGTCACGTTCAACAGCGCGTCAATCGTTTTGGCTTGCTCGAATTGCTTCCGCACAGCCGTGTTATGTTTTTCTGGAGTGCTTTTATCAACTCAAGTCCGCGAGCATTTTACTTTTTTAGACACCTAGACGACTTTTCTTAGTTATTTTATTGATTCTAAAGGGCGGGAGTAGTTCAGTGGCAGAACGTCAGCTTCCCAAGCTGAATGTCGCCGGTTCGATCCCGGTCTCCCGCTCCAATTTACTAGAGAAATTCAATCACCCCCAATCGAGGTGTGGGCGGTGTTTCCCTCTTCCAGCGAACCGATATACTGTCAGTTGGACCGGTGATCCGGTTCCCGCAAAGGAAACAAACGTGTTTGACGATTCGGAATTTGAGCAAAACCTATTCAAGCTGCGCCAGGAAAAGCTGAAAGAGATTGAGAAGCTGGGCCAGGCGGCCTATCCCAACCACTACGCTGCTTCGCACACCGTTCCCGAGGTGCGCGCCGCGTGGGGCGAGGCGACGGCGGAAGTGCTGGAAGCCAAGCGCGAGACGGTCGCCGTGGCCGGACGCATTATGGCCATTCGCGCCCAGGGCAAGGCCGGCTTCGCTACGCTGCAACAGGGCGGCCAGCGGCTGCAAATCTATGTGCGCCTTGACGCAGTCGGAGAGCAGGGCTTTGCGCTTTACAAGCTGCTCGACCTGGGCGACCACATCGGCGTCTCGGGCTACCTTTTCCGCACGCGAACGGGCGAGCTGACGGTCCACGTCGAGACGCTTACCTTCCTGGCCAAGGCGATGCTCGCCCTGCCGGAGAAATTTCACGGCCTTGCCGACGTCGAACTGCGCTACCGCCAGCGCTACGTGGACCTGTTCACCAACCTCGACGCCCGCGAAGTCTTCGTCAAGCGCGCCAAGACGCTGCAAGCTCTGCGCAAGTTCTTTGACAGCCGTGGTTACATGGAAGTCGAAACGCCGATGATGCAGCAGGTGGCCGGCGGCGCGGCGGCGCGACCCTTCGTCACGCATCACAACACGATGGACATGGACCTCTTTCTGCGCATTGCGCCGGAGCTTTATCTGAAGCGCCTGGTCGTCGGCGGCTTCGACC
>CAZXVX010000037.1:0-23926 GCA_964644105.1 uncultured Occallatibacter sp.
CCGGCGCATAGAAGCGGCGCGCATAGTATTGCAGCGCCTTCCAGCGGCCGTAGTAATCAATCGACGACCACGAGGCCACCGGCCAGCAATCATTCAACTGCCAGAAGATGGAGCCCATCGTCTCCGGGCGCGAGCGGCGGAAGTGCTCCGCGCCGATCTTGATCCCCTCGGCCTGCAAGACCTGGCTCACATAAAGGAAACTGGCAAAATCCTTCGGCTCCGCGTAATCCTTCAGCAGATAGTTGTGAATAATGTCATTGCCTTCGTTGTTCTTTTGATGCGCGAGCATCACCGGCGTAAAGATATTGGCGCGATCCTCTGGCTGCGTGAATGCCTCCACCGTCTTCATCTCCGGGAAAGACTGGAAGCCATACTCGGTGACAAAGCGCGCGTGGTGCGTCTCGTAGGTGGAGAAGGGCACGCGCCCATGCCAGACATCCCAGATGTGCGCGTCGCCGCTCTGGT
This sequence comes from uncultured Occallatibacter sp., assembly GCA_964644105.1. Classification (GTDB taxonomy): domain Bacteria; phylum Acidobacteriota; class Terriglobia; order Terriglobales; family Acidobacteriaceae; genus Telmatobacter. Next base: position 466 of record CAZXVX010000037.1, read on the forward strand.
AGTGGTCGCTGAGCGGCTCATAATCGGAGCTGGGCGAGCTGGGCCAGTAAGGCGTTTCGGGATTCAGGCGCGCCACCACGCGGGGCAGGATGCCGCTGAAGACGGTCAGATAATCCTGCCACATCTGGAGCTTTACGTCGGGCGGAAAATTCGGCCGCCCCGCCCATTGGAAGGCGCTCTCGGTCTCGTTGTTACCGGACCAAATGACGATGCTGGGATGGTTGCGCAGGCGGCGCACCTGATCCTCGGCCTCGGCTTCGACGTTCTGCTTGAAGGCATACGTTCCCGGCTGCCAGTCGTTGCCGAACATGAAGTCTTCCCAAATCATGATGCCCAGCTCGTCGCAGATGGAATAGAACTCATCCGTCTCGTAGTAGCCGCCGCCCCAGTGGCGAATCATATTCATGTTGGCGTCACGCGCCGATTCGAGGATGCGGCGATAGTCGGCGGTCTTGACGCGATTGGGAAAGCTGTCGAAGGGAATCACATCCGCGCCTTTGGCGAAGACGGGAATGCCGTTGACGATGAATTCGAAGCTCCGGCCCCATTTGTCCAGTTCGCGATGAAGTTCGACGGAACGCAGGCCAACCCTCAATTTTCTGGATTCGACTGCTTGATTGTTCTGAACAACAACAGCGCTAAAGTCATAAAGCGGTTGATCTCCATAGCCTGCCGGATACCATAGCTTTGGTTTCTGAATCTCGATGGGAAGATCAATGATATTGCGTCCGGCATGGAGACTCACATTTGCAGAAACAAATGGAAGCATTCCCGCGATTGCTTCACCACTTCCCCAATAATTGACTACGACGCGCGTGGTCGTTGCAACAGATGCTTCAATCTCCACCTCCGCGTCCAGATGCGCCACATCCTTACTTACGTCGCGCTGATGAATGGCGAAGTCGGCGATGCGCGCATTGTCCCAAGCCTCCAGCCGCACCGCCTTCCAGATGCCGCTGGTGACAAAGCGCGGGCCCCAATCCCAGCCGTACTCATAGGCGGGCTTGCGCAGATAGGTCTTGCCTTCGGTCTTGGTCTTCGGCTGCCAAGGATCTTTTGCGGCGGCTTCTTCCGCAGCCTTGACCGGCGAAGGAAAGACGACGAAGAGGTCGTTTTTGCCGGGGTGCAGGTGAGCCTTGACCGGAACGCGCCAGACGCGGAAGCTGTTGCCAGCGTCGAGAATGCGCGCGCCATTGACGTACACTTCCGCCGTGCCGTCCAGTCCGTCGAAGACCAGATCGAGATTCTTGCGGGCGAGCAGCGCCGGAGTCACGTCAAAGTACGTCCGGTACTCCCAGCTCTCCTGTTCAATCCATTGCAGCTTGGCCTCGTTGTCGCGGAAGAATGGGTCGGGGATTTTTTTGTTGGCCAGCAGATCAAGATGCACATCGCCGGGAACGGTGGCTGGCAGCCAGCCGCTCTCACTGGGCTGCGCGGCGGGCGTAACCTGCCGGAACTGCCAGCCGTGATCGAGCGCCAGAACTGTGTTTTGCGCTTGCGCCTGCGCCATATTGCCTCCCATGCCAATCGCCGCGGCTATCAAGCCGAATAGTCCTACATGTTGAATCATCGACCTGCGCATGCAAACCCCTCCATGCCCTCCGCGCATCCCAATACCCGCGCGGAAGGACAATTCATGATATCGATCCCTAGGGTATCATTTGCCCGCGGTGTAAGGCTCCTTGCAAGAGGATGAAGCGGGATTGGGCGCACAGCCGGTTGCATCCGGCGCAAGCGCTGACGCGATGCGATTCGGGAAGAGACGAAAATGCAAGTTTAACAAGGGCAGCAAGTTAGCCGTGCTGCGCGCGTTTAGCGAGTTCGCGGGTTGGCGAGATTGCAAGTTCACGGAGCCAAGCGTGGACCGGGAGGTCCACGCTCCAGCCGGCCGGTGGGCCGGTGTTAAGGTTTCGGGCCGGGAACCAGGGAGGAAGTTTAGAAGCTGACCTTGCGCTCCGGATACCAGGTGAGCTGAATGGTGGTGGCGGTGACGGTTTGCTGGCCGCCGGCCTGGGTGTAAATCGGCGCCTTCCACTTTTCCCAGGTGAATTTGCCGTTCACCTCAAACTCCCTTGCGAAGCGCTTGACCACCTGGAAGTTGAAGTCATTCAACGTTGTCCCGCCGGGCGGAAGGCAGGGGCTTTTGACCGAGCAGGGAGCGTCGGTATAGGTTGCGTCCGTCGAGCCGGGAATGAAGTAGCCGGTGGCCTTTTGATTGCGATAACTCGCCTGAAGCCATTCGTTGCCGCTCAGATGATAGGTCAGCCAAGCCTGACCGCCCTTGTCCTCGCGTCCGATCCAGTCGCCAAAGAGCTGGCCCTGATTGGTGTATCCCTGCTTCTGTATGCCTTCGTAGTACATAAACTGGCCATAGTGGCTGGGATAAGAATGATCTTGCGGGTGATCGGAGCTGGAGGGGTCAGTGGAGGCGGCTTCCGCACGCAGATCCAGCTTGGGCACGCCGGGCACATGAGAGAGATAGAGGCCAGGCCGGTAGGCGGCGCGGCGCGGAGCATCGGCGGGCGAGACGTCGTCATGCACCTCCGAGTCGGTGTAGAGCGTGAGCCAATTGCGCACGAAGGGAAGCCGGTAAGAGAAATCGAAGGCGCCAAAGCGCGCGCCGGGATCCATCGAGTCGTTTTTATCCGCGGCGCTGGGAGAAGTGACGCTGAAAAAACTGCGGAGAAAGCTGTCCACGTTTACCGCTCCATGGCCTTTGCCCGCCCAGATCACGGTGCGCTCGAAGCCGAACTCCAGGTCTTTGGTGGGCCGGAAGCTGATTTTTTCCACGTGAACCCAAGGGTCGCCGGGAGCGATCACATTCGCCACGTTCGTCAATGGATGGGCGACATATACCGGATTGGGAATGAAGTTATGGCCGCGCAGCCCGCCCACCAGAAAATCGTAGCGGAAGGGCCCGGTGAGCCGGCTGAGAAGCGGAATGCGAAGCGGTTCCATGCGATTGATGCGGAAGGAATAGATATTCGCCGCGTTGTTGGAGTAAGCCATGCCGCCGCCCAGCCCGGGGCCAAGCCAGTTGTCCTGCCTTCCAAAAGAGATTTCATGGTTGAGAATGTGCATCGAGGCAAAGGCCTCGATCAATCGCACATTGGTAGTGGCGGCAATAGGCCCCTCGGGGATGGTGGCTTGCGGCAGGTAATAGTCAGTTACTTTGGTCGTGGGGTCGGTATAGATTGTCGCGTCCACGGTGGCCAGCGCCTGGGACAAATCGAGCGAGTAGCCGTCGGCGGAGGGCGCCGCATCCATCTCGGCGCGCGCATAAAGCACAAAGCGGCCTGCCGAGGCATAGCCGCTCGAGCCGGTGTAATTATTGAAGCCGCTTTCGTAGGGGCGGCCGTAGTCGTTGATGATGGTCGATCCCAGATGATAGCTGTCGCGCAGCGGAGTGCCGCTGATTCCACGGCCCACGGTATAAACCGACTCCACGCGCGAGCCGCCTTTGAGCGCCTTGCACGGCCCCTGCGTATCGTTGCGCAACTCGCGCAGCAACGCGTCGTAAATGCCTTGCGCCTCGTCGGTGGCCGCGCTTTGGTCCGCACTCTCGATCAGCGTCCCGGCCTGCTCCATCATGTGGCTGACGCTGGCGCGGGTCCACGGGCGCATCCCCAGATAAACCGTATCCACATACCCCAGCGAGTAAAGCCGCAGCACTGCCGGATAGATCCAGCTATCGACCGGAATGTACGGCGAACCCAGCTTGGACGGCTCGCAGGCGCGCGGCGCCTTTACCGCCGCCGCAGGCCTGGGCGAAGCAGGCTGCTGCGCGGTCAGGGAGCCGGCAAACAGCGCCGCCAGCATCGTGGAGATGAAAGCAAGGGAAGCCACGATCTTGAATCTGATCAAACTCATATACCTCACTTTATCACCGGCTTACGGTGGTTGGATGCAGAAATAGGGCGAGCAGATACAAATCCATCGCGTTTTCAAAATGAGGTTTCCCGTTACCGATTGGCTGGCGGAAGGGCCAAGTCCAACCTCCGCGCAACGCTCGACCACTCTTCCCGCTTCCATGCTTCGCTGAAGAGCCCTTTGCGGGTTAGATAGGCTTCCATCTTCAGGATTGGGTCTTCGGCATCGGTTGGGTCAAAGACGCAATCAATCAGCGTGGGTCCGTTGCCCTTGCGGGCATGGGTGATCGACTCGGTGGCCACGCGATAGATGGCCACTACGTCTCGGCCGTCGACTGGAATGAAAGGCAGGATGCTGACCGCCCCGACCGGCCATTCGGAGAGATGACTCGTCTGGCGGACAAAGAGAATGGGCAGGCGCTCGGCGCCGGCCTGCCGCAGCGCCTCTTCGGAGAAGCCTGAATCAACCTCTAAAAAGATCACGGCGATCTTGCTGTTTTTGGCTGACTTGTTAGCCTGGGCGGCGCGCAGGGCCACGCCATATCCACCGTCTGAATCTAACCTGGCGGTGCGAACGAGCATTTGATTCATGGGCTTGCCTTCAAGTTCGTCTTGAAGCTTGAGAAGAATGAGGCCGCTCTCCGTGTTTGCGAGGGTGTCCTCTGGCCGCAGACCGGCGATCACGCCCGCGACAGCCGCCTCATGACCCACATCCCCACCGGGCTTGTCCGCGTGGGCATGCGCCTGTCCGCGCTCATTCAACTGGCGGCAGATCACCATGGAAGTATAGAGCTGGCGCAGCGATTCGTCGGAGATGATGGAGAAGCCCTGATGTCCGGCCAGTTGCGCGGCGGCTTGATCGATAGTCGTGGTTGTCATCCTTGCTCTTTCCATAGCGTTTTCTGCGATTGTAAACGGGCAGGCGAATCCGGCGCACGGCAGGCGTGCAGCCGGGAGTAAAATTCATTTGGACGGCAAATACCTGGAGACTCCGATGCAATACCGCAATTTTGGCAAGCTCGACTGGAAGGCTTCGGCGCTGGGCTTTGGCTGCATGCGCTTTCCCACCACCGATGGAGACCGCCTTAGCCCCAACATTCGCGAGGAGGAAGCCATCCGCATGGTGCGCCACGCGATTGACAGCGGCGTCAATTATCTGGACACGGCGTATCCATATCACGGCGGGCAGAGCGAGATTGTCGTCGGCAAGGCGCTTTGCGACGGCTATCGCGAGCGGGTTCGTCTGGCCACCAAGCTGCCGGTCTGGATGGTCCAGAGCGCAGATGACTTTGATCGCCTGCTCGATGAGCAGTTAGTCAAGCTGCAAACCAGTTCTATCGACTTCTATCTTCTGCACGCGCTCAGCCATGAGCGCTGGAACGACGTTGTCCTGAAGCATGATCTGCTTGCTAGAGCCGAGCGCGCGCTCTCTGACGGCCGCATCCGGCATCTGGGCTTTTCCTTTCACGATGAGTACGATGCCTTTGCGGAGATCGTGAGCGGCACGGAGTTATGGAGCTTCTGCCAGATTCAATATAACTACATGGACACAGAGAATCAGGCCGGCGTGCGCGGACTGAAGCTGGCCGCGGAAAAAGGCCTTGCCGTGGTGGTGATGGAGCCGCTGATGGGCGGACGGCTGGCCGACCCTCCCAAAGATATTCTTGCCCTGATGAATGACTTCCCAGTGCATCGCTCGGCGGCCGGTTGGGCGCTGGATTGGCTTTGGAATCAGCCGGAAGTTTCAGTGGTCCTCAGCGGCATGAGCACCATGGAGCAGTTAGACGAGAATCTCAGTCTAGCCGATCAATCGAGCGCCGGGAGTTTTTCTTCCGCCGAGGATGCGCTGATAGCCCGGGCAAGTGAGATTTACCGCCAACGCACGGTGATTCCGTGCAGCAAGTGCGGCTATTGCATGCCGTGTCCCAATGGCGTTTATATTCCGGCTAACTTCGAGTTTTATAACTATGCCCACTTGTTTGACGATCTGAATGCGGCGCGCTTCCGCTACGGGGTCTTTCTCAAAGAGGAGCAGCGCGCGAGCGCCTGCATCGCCTGCGGCCTCTGCGAAGAACAGTGCCCGCAAGCGATTCCGATCAGCGAGTGGATGCCCAGAGTCTCTGCGCTGCTCGGGTGAGCGCGCGGCTTTTCACCAACGATTTAGTTGGGCCTGCCGGTCGGCGTTCTTAATCGATAGAAAATCTTTTCCCATCAAGGCGTTCATTTGGTTATCATTCTCTTGCAAGTCCGATGAATGGAGGGAAGTATGGCAGATTGGAATACCGCTTATAACTTCATGATGGACAACGAGGACGCTTCGCGGGCCTGCGCGCAGGTTCCGGATGCGCCGGAGCAGCTTGACCCGATGAGTGGAGAGCGCATCGGCGCCTATTCGATCAGCGGCGTCAATAGCGCGGCCTGGCCAGCGGATTTTGCGGCCATTGCCCAGCTGCCGCAGAACCAGCGCGAGCCGCTTGTGCAGCAGTTCTATCAGAATCACGTGTGGAATCAATGGTTCGCGCAACTTGTGTCCGACGACGTCTGCAAGCGGGTCTTTGACTTTGCGGTGAATGCGGGCGGTGTGAAAGCGGTGCGCTGCCTGCAGCAGGCGGTCAATTCATTGGCCGCGGCGGGCGCGACGCTGCTCACCGTGGATGGAGCCTGGGGACCGATGACGCTGGCGGCGGCCAATGCGGCTGATCCACAGGCGCTGACCACGGCCTTTCAGGCGCAGCGGGTTGCGGATTATCAGGCGATGGCTGCCGCCAATCCGAATCTGGCGCAATATCTGCAGGCCTGGACCGCGCGCGCAAACAAGTAAGCAGCTTGATGGCCGCAGCAACTATTGCCGCAAGATCTTTTGCGTGCTTTGTGACGGCAATGTTATGATGCTCCTGATTCGCAATCCACTGGAGACTGATCATGAAAACGAAGTTTTTCGCGCTGTTGCTTTGTCTTATTTTTTCCTCCGCGGCGATGGCCAAGGAGATTGAGCTACCCGATTCCTGCGGCGATCCAGCAACGAAATTCGAAGTGACGACGCACAAGAGTGCAACGCCATTGCCAGCGCCGGAGGCCAACAAAGGCATGCTTGTCTTCATTGAGCCGAATGAGACGGGTTGTTTGGGATGTTATACACAAAGATTTGCCATGGATGGCCAATGGGTTGGCGCAACCAAAAAAATCTCATATTTTACTTTGCAGGTGGAACCGGGCATGCATCATTTCTGCGCTACCGGCATTATGCGGAACACCATCGCGATTCACTCCTTCGAGGTGAAAGCCGGCCAAACGTACTTTCTCCAAGCAAGATGGATTACATATGGACCCATCACCGAGGAGGAGTACGATTCCCAGGTGATACCAGGGAAAAATAGATCCTTTTGTTTTGGTATGTCTCTGCTGGATGAGGAGAAAGGCAGATACCTCATCAAAAGCTACGAAGTGGCGGAGTTTAAAAAGAAGTAGTCCATCCGTCCGAGTTCGATCGCGGCGCACATCTCAAGCTTGAGATGTGCGCTGTTTTCTATGCGCGGTCAGTGACAGGCCACCCAAATCCAATGCTTTCATGATGTTTCTATGGGAAGCTAAAATACTCTTAGAGCATCTCTGCTATTGCTATAGAGCGTAGCGTGGACCAGGAGGTCCACGCCACAGCCGACCAGGAGGTCGGCGCTACTCTATATTATTCGGAGAAATGCTCTGGATAGGAGAAGTTCAAATGAATTCAAAGTCTTCATTCAAACTGCGCGCAACTCTTGCAGCGCTTTCATTGCTGGCGGGTTGTATTCTTTCAGCGCAGACGCCGGGGGCTCAACCCGCGGCGGCGGATCAGGCGGTTGCGCATCCTCAAGATGCATCGGCCAAGCTCAATGGGTTTGCACATCGCATTCTTGACAGCGGCCTGAAGAGCAATGGTTTGAATGCAAGCGAGCTGAAGCCCTGGCACATGAAGGCGGAGATTCATTTTACTCCGCCCGTGACACCGCCCGACAAGCCCAAGCTGGAGAGCGCGCAGTTGGAGGTTTGGTGGGCGGGTCCGTATCAGTGGAAGCGCGTCTATACAAGCCATGAGCCGCATCTGGTTGGAGCGGAGTGGAGCGAGTCGCGCTTTGTGCAGTACCGCAGCCGTCCCGACAGCGATGGCTTTGATCCATTCGCGATGAACGAGCGCGCGGCGCGACCCGTGATTGATCCACTCTATCAGGCGGCGAACTTCAAGCCTGAATACGAGATGACCATGAAGCGTGTGAACCTGCAAGGAAGCATCATCACTTGCGTTTCGGTTTCCAATCCGGCAGAGTATGTCAACATGGATGAAACCAATCCCGATTTACTTTTTCCGGCGTTGTGCTTTGACGAGAAGATGCAGCTTCGCGCGGTCGTGGCTCCGGGCTCGAAAAGAATCTATGACGACTTTCAGCTTTTTCAAAATCGCGCCGTCGCTCAGGATGTGAAGATTATCGAAAAAGGCGCGCAGATAGCGGAGATGAAGGTGACGCTGCTGGAGGCGTGGACGCCAACAGGCGCCGACGAGTTGAAGCCGGATAAGAGAGCAGTGCTGGAACCCTATCGGATAGAAGCCGGTCAGCCGAAACCGGAATCTGTTTATGAAGAGGGATTCAAGGCTCCCGCGGCAAATAGCGGATTTGCCTTTCGCGGCTCGGTGGATGTTCCGATCGTGATCAAAAAAGACGGCAGCGTCAAGGTGGACTCGAATTGGAGTTTTTGGGAAAAGGCGGTGGCGGATGTAGCGGTGACCGCAACCAACAAGTGGAAGTTCAAGCCATATCTGGTCGACGGCCAGCCGGTGGAAGTCAGCTATAGCGTTCACTACAATGTGGACGGCAAGCCGTTTGTTCCCTCGTATGATCGCCCCAAATCCAAACCGGTGACCACTGCGCCGGATGATTACTCGAGCACCTACGATCCCAAGCGCGATCCGGCAAAGGATCTGCTGATGGCCGAGGCGCTGGCCAAGCAAACCAACCGGCGGATTCTGGTTGAGGTGGGCGGCGCCTGGTGCGGCTGGTGCTGGACATTGGACAAGTTCTTTGCCGATCATGAGGAGTTGCGGAAGTTGCGCGACTCCAACTTTGTGCTGGTGAAGGTCAACATGAGCGATCTGAATGAGAACTTCCGCTTTTTGAGCCAGTTTCCAAAGATTGCTGGCTACCCTTGGCTTTTTATTCTGGATGGCAATGGAACATTGATTGCCTCGAAGAGTACGGACCCATTGGAGAATCGGGGCGGCGGGTATGAAGAATCGGCGGTCAAGGATCTTCTGGTTGCGTATAAGCCGTAGGCCTGACCGCCGGATTGGGTTTTCAAGCATGGGGATTGCGAATCGCAGCGAAGAAAAAGCTGCTGGTTGAGGCTCGTGGATTTCTATCCTTTCCGCAAAGAAAGCGGAAAGGATGGGCCACGCGGAGGGCTTGGTTTGGCCACCCGCCGCGCTCGTTCAATGCGGTTCATACGTTAAACTATGCAACATGACGAGCCTCCCTGTTGTCCTGCTCACAGCTTTTGCCCTCACTAGCGCCGCTTGCGCCCAGCAGATGCCGCAGCCGCAGCCCGAGCCCGCACCCATGCCGGCTCCGATTCCCGCGCCTGTGGACACGCCTTATCCGGGGCCGATCAAACTATCTGTCAACATCACCAACCTGACCGACCGCGTTGAAAAGGTGCACGAGGAAATTCCTGTGAAGCCGGGCACGAAGGAGATGGTGCTGCTTTATCCGGAGTGGATACCGGGCGACCACGAGCCTTCGGGACCGATCTCGGCGCTTGCCGGCATTGTGACCTCGGTGGATGGACGGCAGGTGCAGTGGGTGCGGGACCGCGTGAATATGTATGCCTTTCACGTGCCGCTGAGCGCGGATGCGAAAATCGTGAGCCTGGACTTCGATTATCTCTCACCGATCAAGCCGAGCGCGGGGCGCATCGAGATCTCAAGCGCCATTGCCGATTTGGAATGGAACGAAGTGTTGATGTATCCGGCGGGATATTTTGCGCGCGATATTCTCGTGGATACGACACTGACGCTGCCGGAGGGATGGAAGTACGCCACCGCGCTGGAGACGGCTTCCGTCAAAGACGGCACGGTGCAATTTGAGCGCACGCCGCTCAACACGCTGGTGGATTCGCCATTGTATGCGGGACTCAATTCCGAGCGGATCGATCTTTCGCCGGCGCCAACCGATCCGGTGCATTTGAATATCTTTGCCGACAAGCCGGAAGATCTGAAGATGACGCCCGAGGAGTTGCAGCTCCACAAGAATTTGGCGGTCGAGGCAGACAAACTTTACGGATCGCACCACTACAAACACTACGATTTCCTGCTGCTGCTGAGCAACAAGGTTGGAGAGATCGGCCTGGAACATCACCAGTCGAGCGAGGACGGGCTGGACCCCGATTATCTGACCGACTGGGCGAGCGGGGTGCAGGATCGCGATCTTCTGGCGCATGAGTACACGCACTCGTGGAACGGCAAGTTTCGCCGGCCAAATGATCTATGGACGCCCAACTTCAATGTGCCGATGCGCGATGATTTGCTTTGGGTGTATGAGGGGATGACCCAGTATTGGGGCACCGTATTGACAGCCCGCTCCGGCATGCGCACAGCGCAGCAGACGCGCGATATACTCGCACTCTATGCCGCCAATTATGAGGCGAGCCGCGGAAGAGACTGGCGCCCGCTGGTGGATACCACCAACCAGCCGATCATCTCGCAGCGGAGTCCGGTGAGCTGGGTGAGCTATCAGCGGCCGGAGGATTACTACCATGAAGGCACACTGATCTGGCTGGACGCGGATACCAAGATTCGCGAACTGACCGGCGGACAGAAATCATTGGACGATTTCTGCAAGAAGTTTTTCGGAGTGTATAACGGCAGCTTTGTCACGGACACCTACACGCTCGACGATGTGGTGAACGACCTGAATGCTGTGGCGCCTTACGATTGGAAGGGCTTCCTGGAAAAGCGAGTCTACGACCTTCATCCCCAAGTGCCGCTGAACGGCTTTATGCAGGGCGGCTACAAGCTGGCCTACAGCGACAAGCCAGTGGAATGGGAGCAGAAAGAGTTTGCCAAGCACGGCTTTGCGAGCTTTTCGACCTCTCTCGGATTCTCGATCGGCTCACCTGGATCGAAGAACGAAAGAGAGTCAGGAATGATTGAGAATGTGGGGTGGGGCAGTCCGGCATTCAAGGCCGGCATCACGCCGGGAATGGTTCTGGTGTCCGTCAACGGCACGGCCTACAACGAGAAAGTTTTGACCGACGCCATTCTGACCGCGGAGAAGGAGAGGAAGCCGATCGAATTGCAGGTTCGCGACGGCGAACTTTACAAGACGCTTTCGATTCCGTATTACGAGGGATTGCGGTATCCGTCCCTGGAGCGGGTTGAGGGCACGCCAGACCGGCTCGATGATATTCTGCTGCCAAGCAAAAGTCCCTTGCCCCAGATGTGAGCGAGCGGCAAGGCGCGGATGGGCCTGAAGGGCGGATTTTCAAAACTGAGAAAGTTCACAAGCCGGAATGGAAGAGAACTGGAACCCGCTGGATGAGGTTCAACTTCTCCTCCATCTCAGGTTCGATGGATGGACTCTGCTTTCTTCCCCGGTCCCCAACTGCTTGGGACCGGGGGCACCCTCAGTTGGGTTGGAAATTGACAACGGGACCGAGGCCACCCGTCTTGGTCAAGGGTGCGCCAGCCTGCCCAGCCCTTGACAGGTAAACTGGTTACTCCTAACCTTCCTTTATGGAGCTTCAACTTCCAGAACGGCAGATGGCAGGACTCGCCAGTCTCGCCAGCCGCACGGGCCGCAGCGCCTCGGAGTTGGCGATGGAGGCCGTGGACCGCCTATTGGCCCAGGAAGAATGGTTTGATGCGCAGGTCCAATTGGGGATCGATCAGATTGCCCGCGGTGAATTTCTGGAAGAGGAAGAGATGGACGCGCGCGTGGCTCGGAGCTTGCGAGTTTGAAAAGGCTGCGGTGGTCGATGGCCGCAGCGGATGACCTGGAAGGCATCGCCAACTACTTCAATCATTGCCATCCGTCTTTTGCCGCCTCCACCCTGCAACGGCTCTACAACGCAGCCAAGTCGCTCAAAGCCTTTCCTTATGTGGGCCGGATCGGCAAGAAGGACGGAACGCGGGAGCTGGTTCTGGCTCCGCTTCCTTATTTGATGATCTACGCCGTGGAGGAAGATGCTGTTCACATCCTGCGCTTTCTCCATGCATCGCAAGATCGTCCCTATTGATTCTAGCTGGTGGTCTACCCGGTCTCTAAAAACGAGGGACCGGGGCCATTCGCCGGAGTTGGGGAGAACGAAAGGCGGGCGGTTGAGGCTCGTGGTTCCCACATCTCAAAATCGAGATGTGGGGCACCCAACTTTATTGTGCAGATGTGGGCCACCCGCCCCACCCATCCCCGGTCCCCAAATGCGAGGGACCGGGGGCACCCTCAGTTGGGTTGGAAATTGACAACGGGACCGAGGCCACCCGCCAGGCCCTTACGCCGTAGCCGCGTTGGCCACCGATTGCAACCCGCGCGCTTCGATCTCGAAGTCGCGGATTTTGTATTTTTGGATTTTGCCGCTTAGGGTTGCTGGGAACTCGGTGACGAAGCGGACGTATTCGGGGATCTTGTAGTAGGCGATCTGGTCTTTGCAGAATGCTCTTATCTCTTCTTCTGTCGCTTCGACGCCGGGTTGCAACCGGACCCAGGCGCAGACGACTTCGCCGAGGCGGGCGTGGGGCAGGCCGACGACTTGCGCTTCGCTGACCTTGGGATGGGTGTAGAGGAACTCCTCGACCTCGCGCGGGTAGATGTTTTCGCCGCCGCGGATAATCACGTCGCGCGAGCGTCCGGTGATGCGCAGGCAGCCGTCCTCGCGCATGACGCCGAGGTCGCCGGTGTGCAGCCAGCCGTCGGGATGGATGACCATCGCGGTGCCTTCCGGGTCGGCATCGTAGCCCTTCATCAGGGCGTAGCCGCGGACGCAGATTTCGCCCTGCTCGCCGCGCGGCAGAGGCTCGTCCGTGACGGTGGAGACGACCTGGATCTCGGTCTGAGGCATGGCGCGACCGACGGTGTTGACGCGGACTTCGATGGTATCGGCCGCGTCGGACATGGTGACGACGGGCGAGGTTTCGGTTTGGCCGTAGGCGATGACCAGTTCGCCGATGTGCATTTCGTTGAGGACGCGCTTCATCAGTTCGATGGGGCAGGGGGCGCCGGACATCATCCCCGTGCGGAGGCTGGTCAGGTCGAAGGTCTTGAAGTCGGGCAGGGCGAACTCGGCGACGTACATGGCCGGGACGCCGTAGACACTGGTGGCGCGCTCGTCGTGGACGGCCTTCAGCGTGAGGCGCGGGTCGAAGGTCCAGTTGGGCAGCACCAGCGTCGCGCCGGTGTTCAATGAGGTCATGGAGCCGATGACGCAGCCGAAGCAGTGGAAGAGTGGAACCGGGACGACGATCTTGTCGATTTCGGTGTAATGGAAGCCCTGGGCGAGGAACTGGCCGTTGTTGACAACATTGTGATGCGTCAGCAGGACGCCCTTCGGCAGTCCGGTCGTCCCGCTGGTGTATTGGATATTGGCGATGTCGTCACTGGCGACATGGTCCGGCAGGCGGCCTTCGGCGTCGAGCAGCGCCGGCCACTCGGGCGAGTCGAAGTAGATGACGTGCTGGAGTTCATGGTCAAAGCCGTGGCGGGCGCGGCCGAGGATCTCCTCGTAGTCGGCGTGGCGGTCCTTGTGCCAGAGGAAGAGGGCCTTCATGCGCGAGCGTTGCAGGGTGAATTGCAGCTCGTGGGAGCGGTAGGCGGGGTTGACGTTGACCAGAGCGGCACCGGCGCGCGCGCAGCCCATGTGCATCATGGTCCACTCGATGCAGTTGGTGGACCAGATGCCGACGCGGTCGCCGTGACGGATGCCGAGCGACCAAAGTCCGCGGGCGACGCGGTCGGCCTGCTCAGAAAGCTCGGCCCAGGTGAGGCGCTTGCCCTGATGACAACTGACGACGGCGGGGCGATCTGGGTAGCGGCTGGCGGTGCGGTGGAGCAGCCCGCCGATGGTCAGGTCAAGCAAAGGGCGGCTTGCGCCGCGCGCGTAGCTGATGGTGCGGGTTTCTTCCTGGACTGGCATCATGTCTTTTAAACTCGACGAAAGTTTATATCAGCAGAGGGTACGATGAAATGTGATCTGGGCCACAGGGCACCGAAAGGCAAACCAGGTTCACGGTTTGATGAGTATCTCCCAGTCCAATAGCCTTCTCAGCCGAATTCCAGCCAGAGGAGGCCTAACCGTTGTAATCTAATCATACCGATGGCCAAGCCCTCCTCACGTCTGGACACGCGCGTCGTCTACTGCGGCGACAACCTGGAGCAGTTGCGCAAGTTGCCCGATGCCTCGATTGATCTCATTTATATTGATCCGCCTTTCAACTCCAACCGGACGTATGAGATCTTCTGGGGCGAGACGAAGGAGAAGAGGGCCTTCGAGGATCGACATGAATCGACGCGGGCCTACATCGAGTTTATGCGTCCACGCTGCTTCGAGCTGTCGCGGGTGCTCAAAAAGACCGGCAGCTTTTATTGTCATTGCGATTGGCACGCCAGCCATTACGTCAAGGTGATGCTGGATCAGATCTTCGGGGAGACGAATTTCATCACGGAGATCATCTGGCATCGCGCATTGGCGAAAGGCTTGGCGATGAAAAGTATCCCCAACAATCACGACACGCTGTTGCTCTATGGAGGAGGTGGAGAAACCACTTTCCATCGGCCCTATAATCCATACGATACTGAAAACCTAGATGCGAAGACAGCCAGTAAGTACTCACATCGCGACCCGGATGGGCGGCTTTATCGACTCGATAACCTGATGAATCCCAATCGCGACCGGCCCAACTTGACTTACGAGTTTTTGGGACATAAGCGAGTTTGGCGCTGGACCAGGGAACGGATGCAGGAGGGATACGAGACCGGGATTGTTGTGCAAACAACTCCGGGATCAATCCCACAAATGAAGCGCTATCTTGATGAGCAAGAGGGGCGGCCCATCGATTCGGTCTGGACGGATATACCACCCATCAACTCGCAAGCCAAGGAGCGGCTGGGCTACCCGACGCAGAAGCCACTGAAGCTGCTGGAGCGGATTCTGGAGATTTCCTCGAATCCAAATGACATTGTGTTGGATGCCTTCTGCGGATGCGGCACGACATTGGTTGCGGCGCAAACTCTTGGCCGGCAGTGGATTGGCATCGACATTTCTCCTACCGCTTGCCGTGTGATGGCCAAGCGTTTGCGCGACGTGTGCAAGTTGCGCGAGGATGAGAACTTCTGGCTGCATGGCAAGGGCTTTATTGTGCGTGACTTGCCTTGGACGGAGAAGCAACTGCGCGCGATTCCGCCCTTCGAGTTCGAGAACTGGGCTATCATCGCCCTCGGCGGCATTCCCAACAAAACGCAGGTGGGCGACATGGGCATTGACGGGCGCATCTATCCTGTCGGTGCCGAACCTGGCGCTACCGGGAAGGAAGCCGGCGAACTGGACTTTATGGACGACTGGTATCCGATTCAGGTGAAGCAGCGCGACAAGATTGGCCGCCCGGATATTGACAGCTTTGAAGCAGCCATGCTGCGCACCAAGCGCAAAAAAGGCTTTGTGGTAGGCTTCGATTTCACGGGCGACGCGTTGCGCGAGATTGATCAGTTCTTCCGGCGCGAACATGTGGTGATTGTGCCACTGACGGTGAAAGAGATTATCGAGGAGACAATTGCGCAGCGTTTGGTCTGAGACTCTTTGATTGACCCGCGTTTGAAGAGGCTACAGAAGCCAAAGGCAGGCCGCATGGCGTAGAATTGTGCTGTCTTCGGAAACCGTTTACTTGCGCCCGGGAAAAATCTCCGGCGCGGAGCGGGTTGCGGAAAAATCTTGCACTTTCAGGGATGGATGGAGATGAATCTCTTTATTTGCGCAGCATCATTGATTGGCGTGGCGGCGGGCTCAAGCCTGCTTAGCCTGGCTCAGAACATCACCGAGATCGGCGGCCAGAAGGTTATCACCCTCACCCGCGCGGCGGTGAGCAAAACCAAGCCGGAGTTTACCTCGATCACCCTGGCGCCGGGCCGCGCCATGGAGATCATCCAGATTACCGCCAACTTTCCCGGCAAGGGCAACGTGGATATTCTGATGCCCAAAACGCTGGACGAGGCCAAGAAAATACTCGATGTGGAGGACGACAGCTATGGCAACCTGGCCTATCGGCTGGGTTCGTGCTTCCTGGCGCCGTACCCGAACCGGATTCGCGGCAAGCTTTCGGCCGACACCAAGACGCTGACCACCGAGTGGGAAGGCCACACGCTGACGCTTCCGGCCAACAACGGACGCCAGCCGGGCGGCGACATTCACGCCATGCACGGGCTGATTCTGAAGGCCAAAACCGATGAAGTGAGCGTCAAGCAAGTGCATGGCGGGCAAGCTGTGACCGGCATTCTGCACGGCGACGCCTTTGGCGGGCACTGGCTGAGCAGCACGGAGCTGGCGATTACCGTCACTCTGACCGCCGACGCCGTGGATGTGACGATGTCCGCGATGAATGTGGGCAAGGAAGCCGAGCCGATGGCGCTGGCCTGGCATCCGTACTTCAACCTGCCCTCGGGCGATCGACCGCAGGTCAAGGTCGAGATTCCCGGCTCGACGACCGCCGAGCTGGACAACTACAAGAATGTTTATCCGACAGGCAAGCTGCTGCCGGTGGCTGGAACGCGCTTTGACCTGAGCGCCGAGGGCGGCGCCGCGCTGGGCAAGAACTTCTATGACGACAACTGGAGCCACCTCACCTGGAAGGACGATGCGGTGACGGTGAAGATTGTCGATCCGGCGGCCAAGTACGGATTGAAGATCGAAGGCCTCTCGCCGGAGATCAAGACCATCCAGATGTACGCGCCTCCACAGGCCAGCTTTGTGGCCATCGAACACCAGTACAACTTTGCCGATCCATTCAGCAAGGTGTGGAAGGGAATGAATACCGAGATGGTGACACTGAAGCCGGGCGAGACGACCAAGTGGCACGTGCGGCTGAAGGTCTTTGTGCCTTAAAGACAGTTTTCAGTTATCAGTTTTCAGTTATCAGTTTTCAGTTATCAGTTTTCAGTTATCAGTTTTCAGTTCTCAGTTATCAGTTATCAGTTTTCAGTGAGCAGTTATCAGTTTTCAGTGAGCAGGCCGGGGCGAAAGTTCCGGCCTGTTTTTTTATTGGACTTAATGGATGAATGTCTGGCGAACGCGCTCGGATTTGAGGAAGTAGGGAATCCAGATGGCGGCTATGACAATGGCCCTACTGACCAGAATCATTCCGTTGGTTCTATCGGCGCCCGGCATCACAGCGACGGTTGCCAGATGATCTCCAATCCCCAGGAGGAGATTGACTGAAAGCAGAGCAATCAGAGCCTTGGGGAAGATCTTCTTCTTTGCCCAGAAGAGATAATTGAGGACGAAGACAATGGCGATAAGAACAATATCCAGGATGATCTCAGTCCGCAGCAGGACGGCGAGGGCGGGATTCTTCGCGGTAACAAAACCGTAGCTGGATTGAACCATTACAAAGACGTTCATGCCAATGTGAAAGAGCATGGCGACCGGTGAAAACGCCAGACCGATGGCCGGTAGAATCAACCATCCATTGATGCCATCCAAAGCATTGGCAGGGATGTTTGCCGGGCGAACCGGCGGAAGCGGCTCGGCGCCGGCGGGCGAGTCGGAGACGGGAGCGCCGCAGCGGGCGCAAACAACGCTGTCTTCATCCAGCGGCAAAAAACATTGAACGCAGAGGTTGGGCATCACAGCTTCTCCTGGCTTCTGCCGGATGCTACAGGAATGCATCCGGGATTGTCAAAGAGCCAGTGCGCGGATTGGTGCGCCAGCCCCGAGCTTCAACTTTACCTGGAAAGACTTCTCTGCAAGGCAACCGCAAGCCCTTTGACTTCGCTACTGAATCTGTCCTTTGCAGACTCGTTGGAGCTCGCCGTCTTTTTTTGGAAACGCGCTCTCTTCGGGGCTCAGGGATTTGAATTTTTCTATATTCTTTCTGGCTTCGTCGATTTGCGGAGGAGTGGCCGCGCACTCAAATCGCGCAAGGTTGAGATAACTTGTGGCATAACTCGGATCGGCCGCAAGGGCTAGATGCTCGTCGTCGATGGCTTCAGTGATTCGGTTCAGCTTGAAGAGCATATAGGCGCGCATATCCCGCACATAAACATTGCCCGGATCATCGGCCAGAATCTTGTCAAAGAGCTTGACCGCCTCCTTCCAATGCATGGCGTGAAAGGCTTCAATGGCGACTTTCTCATCGCGCGCATCTGTAACTTTCTGCGCGGAATCCGCAACTTGCTTGCGCGCCTGATCCAGCAGGACGCGGGTCGTTTGCAGTTGCGCATTTTCCAGCTTATTTTGCGCGGCGAGTTTTTTATTCAGTTCCACCAAGTCCGCGTTCTGCGTTTCATTCTTATGCAACTGCCATGCGGAATAACCCATTGCCGCAAGAATCAACAGGAATCCCAGCAGGCTGACAATGGCCGCGCGGAAGCTGCCTTTGCCCAACTCTGCCAGATGCTCATCCAGGGATGTATCTTCCAGAGGAAGGTTATCTGGCGGTTCCAAGGGAGGGTTTTGGCTCATGACTTCTCCTTCGCATCGCTTACGCCAAGCAGGCGAAAGGCCTTGTCCCACATATAGAGCATGCGGCCCGCGGTGAGGCCGATCAGTCCAGTGGAGCCGAAGAGACCGGTAAGTTCCACGGCGCCTGCCTGTTGCTTGACCAGCAGCGCGCCGGTGGTGACAAGTAACATCAAAAACGAAATGGAAGTTGCGCCAAGATAGACCATTCGCTCCAGTTGAAAGAGCTTGGTCAGCCGCTCCACCGCATCGACGCGCGCCGCCAGGTTGGCCGCGGACATGATACGGGCGCCTCCGCCCGATGTTTTTGTTGTTGAAGCCATCGACCGCTCCTTGGAGAATCTTGATGAATACGAGGAATTTAGAGCAAGTATTCGTGACTCTATGGATTCAAGTGGAAGGTTTGGGTATCATTTGGCAAGTTAGCGCCCGCTTCGCGGGCATTGCGAGTTAGCGAGTTGGCGGGTTCATCCCTGTCATCACTTGATGCGGCGAACTGGAACTCTTCTGACAAACACTCTCTTCCTGCTGTCGTGCAGACGCCCGCCCCTTCATTCTCGCCTTCAAATTGGAGCAAGTCAATCCAATTCTTCGGGCTTTGCGCCGCCGAAGTTCCCGTTGAGCAGCAGGCTGAGCAGGCTCAACTTCATGAGCTCCAGGAATGATTTGTCAGGATGGACCTCAAGGCGCGTCAGGCGAATCGCGCCAACCACGGCGAGAGCCAGAACAAGGACGATCAGCCAGGGCAGAATGTCGGCGAAAAAGAATTTCACAATCTCCCACAAGCCCCATGGGCCGCCGGTTTCCACCACCTGCCCGTAACGGGTGTGCACCCAGTATTCGCCATGGCCCTGAAGTTTGAAGTTTAGCCTTCCATCGGAGAGATTGAGATGCTTTAGATCGGAGACGATGGGAATCTTTGCGCCGCTGGTGGTCTCTAAAAATGGCTTGAGGCCTTCGATGGCGGCCACCGCGCCCTGGCGATTCCAGCCGATCTTGTCCATGTGCAGCGAGCAGGGGCAGCCGTCGCTGCCGAGATGCGGCGGCTGCAAGCGGGCGGGAATCATCAGCAGGTAATCCTGGCCGGGCGTTGCCTCGTAGTAACCCGCGCCTCCGGCCGGGTTCTGGTCGGAGTCCAACAGCATGGTCTCGCCCGGCGGGACAATGAGATGGCCGACCACCTGGTGAGCGTCATCTTCAATGTCCACCACGGCCATAGGCTTGGAGGTAGGGTTGTGTACTTTATCAAGGTGATCGGCGCGGCAAGCCGTCGCACAGGCCAAAGCGAAGAAAATAAGGTAGAGAAAATTACGGCGCATGGCCAATCATTATCACATTCATAATTGGCTGGGCAATGGCTGAAAATCGCCGCTGGGTAAACCTGCTCGTATGATTCTGCGTCCATACATTTTGGGGGGAATCCTTGGAGACTCGCTTTCGCTGCCCGTGCTGTGGATGCAAGACGCTGGAGACGCCGGCCGCCCTGGCGCTGTGCCCCGTCTGCTGGTGGGAGGACGACGGCCAGGAGGACGCAGACGCGGCTGAAGTGCGATTGACGGTGAATGGAGCCCTCAGTCTGGACGAGGCGCGCGCGCACTACGCCCGCTGCGGCGCGGCCCATCCACGCTTCCTGCCTTACGTTCGTAAGCCCCAACCGGCTGAGCAGCAGTGACTTTTCCGGTCCCCTTTTGCACTGTTTCCTTGCCTTCCGGTTTGATTCTTCCAGCAAACCCTCTTACCATGGGAGGAGGCCGTACCCTGTCCGCACGGGGCTGATCTGTTTTGGGCGGAGGCAATCGGGCAACGGGATGCGCTGTAGCAACATCCTATGCGGCTCAATAAAGGCGGGTTATCCCGCATATCGGCAACAGGTAAGGCGCGCACAGCGCTGGGAAGGCAAAACGTTGAGTTCTACAGAGACAGTTGAAAACAATTCTCAGCCTGAAGAGACAGTTGAGAGCCACGATCACCAGCAAGCTGACCACGGCCGCTCAGGCCACGACCATGACCATTCCGGCCATGATCATGATCACGAGGGCCACCAGCACGGTCCGGCGATGAACCCGGAGTGTACGCGCGAGCTGGTGCTGGACGTTCCAGCCGATGAGGTCACGAAGGCCTACCAGAAGGTGACCGCCAACTATAGAAAATACGCCAAGATTCCTGGCTTCCGCGCGGGCAAGGTTCCGGAGTCGGTGGTGCGCCGCCGCTTTGCCGAGGGAATCCGCAAGGATGTGATCGACGGCTTGTTGCCGGAGCGCTTCAATAAGGCAGTGGTTGACCTGGGCGTGAAGCCGGTGGGTGAGCCGCAGGTGCTGGAGTTGACCATCGAGGATGGCCAGCCGCTGCACGTTAAGGCGGTCTTCGAGTTTATTCCGGAGTTTTCCATCGACGGCTATCAGTCGGTCACCGTCGAGAAGCCTTCCGTGGAGATTACCGAAGAGGAGTTCCAGCAGGAGATCGAGCAGTTGCGCGAGTCGCGCGCGACGATTGAGCCGGTAGAGGAAGACCGGGCTCTGGTGGATGGCGACTGGGCGGAGATTACCTACCGCGGATTGATCGCCGGCGAAGAGGATGCGCCGCCGGTGGCCGGCGAGGATACGCTGGTGGAGATCGGCGGCAAGGATACCGTCGCCGCCTTCTCGGATGTGCTGCGCGGGGCCAAGGTTGACCAGGAGCTGAAGGCCGAGGTGATCTATGCGGCCGACTATGCCGAGCCCAAACTGGCCGGCAAAACGGTGGCCTATGAGGTGACGGTGAAGGCCATCAAGAAGCGCATTGTGCCGGAGCTGACCGACGAGTTTGCGCAAGAGCTGGGACACTACGAGAACCTGGCCGATCTGGAAGCGCGGGTGCGCGATCACATCAGCAGCCGCAAGCAGCGCAGCGTGGAGAGCGAGACCAAAGACCGCCTCTTCGCCAAATTCAGTGAGACGTTTAACTTTGCGGTTCCTGAAGCCCTGGTGCAGCAGCAGATTGATACCCGTCTGGAGCGGGGCCTGCGAGCGCTGGCCGCGCAGGGCATGAGCGCCGAACAGATGCGCAAGCTGGACTTTGCCCGTTTGCGCGTGGCGCAGCGCGACGGAGCGGTGGCCGAGGTCAAGGCAAACCTGCTGCTGGATAGGATTGCCGCTGAGGAAAAGATTACCGTTACGGATGAGGAGTTGGACCGTGAACTGCAACTGGCAGCCTTGCAATCCCACGAGCCGGTGGAGGCGCTTCGGGCTCGTTTGACCCAGGATGGCGGGCTGGCTCGGATTCGGGAACAGATCAAGCGCGAAAAGACCGCTTCTGCACTTTATGAGCGGCTTCCGGCGTAGGATAGGTAGATGGTGGTCCGCGCCGGCTTGAGTTGGACGGCGCGGCAGACAATCAACCGGGAGCGCAAGCTCCCTAAGGGAGAACGGGAAGACTCTATGGCATTGGTTCCCATGGTGGTTGAGCAGACGAGCCGGGGCGAGCGCGCCTACGACATTTACTCTCGCCTGCTGCGCGACAACATTATCTTTCTGGGCACGCCCATCGACGACCAGGTGGCCAACCTGATTGTGGCGCAGTTGCTCTTTCTCTCCGGCGAAGACCCGGACAAGGATGTTCATTTGTACATCAACTCGCCGGGCGGCTCGATCAGCGCCGGCCTGGCCATCTACGACACCATGCAGTTCATCAAGAACAAGGTGGAGACAATCTGCATTGGCCAGGCGGCCAGCATGGGCGCGTTTCTTCTCTTGGCCGGAACCAAGGGCAAGCGCTTCGCCCTGCCCAACTCGCGCGTGCTGATTCATCAGCCGTCGATGGGCGGATTGAGCGGTCAGGCGACGGACATCGACATCCACGCGCGCGAGATTCTGCGCATCCGCGAGATCACCAACAATCTGATCGCCAAGCACACCGGTCAGCCGCTTGAGCGCATCGAGCGCGACGTCGAGCGCGACTTTATCATGAACGCTGAACAGGCCATGGAATACGGCATTGTCGATGAGATTATCGACCGGCCGAGATCGTGACGAGTGAGTGAGTAAGTGAACGAGTGAAGAAGTGAATGAGTGAAGAAGTGAATGAGTGAATAAGTGAAGAAGTGAAATATGCGCCAAGGTCTTGATTCACTTGTTCACTCTTTCACTCATTCACTATCAAACAGTAAGGATACTAGCTAAGATCTCCAAGAGGGAGCCATTCAATGATGAAACCGCGCGGGGGACCCGAAGAAGCGCTACGCTGCTCGTTCTGTCACAAATCGCAGGACGCCGTGGCCAAGCTGATCTCTTCGCCCAGCGACTATCCTCGCGCCTACATCTGCGACGAGTGCGTGGCTGTCTGCAACTCCATCCTCGAAGACGATCGCGGCGGCGGCGCGGAGGCCGGTCATGCGCCCAATGCTGCGGGACACCTGCCCAAGCCGCAGGAGGTCAAGAACTTTCTGGACGACTTTGTGATCGGTCAGGATCAGACCAAAAAGAAGCTGGCCGTGGCCGTCTATAACCACTACAAGCGCGTGCAGATGAACAAGGTGCGCAACAACGACGTGGAACTGAGCAAGAGCAACATCCTGCTGATTGGCCCCACCGGCAGCGGCAAGACGCTGCTGGCGCATACGCTGGCCAAGATGCTGGACGTGCCCTTTGCCATTGTGGACGCCACAACGCTGACCGAGGCCGGCTATGTGGGCGAGGATGTGGAGAATATCATCCTCAAGCTGTTGCAGGCCGCCGAGGGGGATGTGACCCGCGCGCAGCAGGGCATTATTTATATTGACGAAATTGATAAGATCGGCCGCAAGGATGAGAACCCTTCGATTACCCGCGACGTGAGCGGCGAGGGCGTGCAGCAGGCGCTGTTGAAGATTCTGGAAGGCACCGTGGCCAATGTGCCGCCGCAGGGCGGGCGCAAGCATCCGCACCAGG
>CAZXVX010000038.1:0-23752 GCA_964644105.1 uncultured Occallatibacter sp.
TGCGGCCGATGCGGGCCTTGCGCTCCGCCTTCACCAGGCGGCCGATGCCGGGAATCACGAAGACGCCGTTCTTTTTGGTCTCCTTGACGGCGGTCTCAGCCTGAAGTTCGAGGAAGGCTGCGACTTGCTTGTTGGTCAATTCCAGTTTCTCGGCCAGAAGCCGAATCAGGGCGGTCTTGGTCAATCCAGTTGCCATTGCGTTGCTCTCCTTTTGGGCGGGCCCTGGGGCGCGCCGGTGTTGCATGGGCTTGATGTGCAGGGTGGATTCCACATGGAAGGAGCATGGCGTTCATGCGCTAAACCCCTGTATTCATGCGGGCGAATAACCCCGTCGTTCGTTACAATGCAGCTTTTCGGGGTCAATTGTCAACTAAAAAACCGCGATTTCCACACTTTTCTTCGGTATTTATAGGGAATTCCTCAATATTTGCCGGTTTTTGCCTGATTTTGCCGGTTGTGACCGAACCATCCGCTCAATAATTCATTCGGATGATCCATGCTTGACTCGAACTTTTGGCTGTAAGAATCCGTATTGATTCGGCGCATTACCATCTTGAAAACTTTGGTGCCATAGGCCTTACGAGAAAACTCCTGTACAGTGAAGATGGGTCGGTACGGAGTTAGGATACCTCTTATGGATGCATTGAAACCTGCAATTCCGTTTCCTTCTGCCCGTTCCCGTTCAGCGGTTGCGCGGCAAGAGGTGCGATGTGCAGTGCGTTTTCCTATTGCACTGCCCGTGGTTTTGTCGTCTGGCAAAGATGAGATTGCCGCTCTCACGCGCAATGTCTCAGCCAGTGGCGTGGTTTTCGAGTTGGAACGCCCGGTGTTGTCCGGGCTGGAGATACAATTTTCTCTGCGGATGCCCTGCGCAGTTCTAGGAACTCCGCACGATGTACTGGTTCATTGTCAGGGGCGTGTGGTACGCTGCCAGAAGAACCAAAGTAACTATCAGGCTGCCGCTACCATTGACGAGTATCAATTCGCCGAGCAGTGACGGCCGGAGTAGGTCTGGCAAAACTCTCTATGGATTTTTTGGACGATTCAACTGACGCTGAAACTCCGGAAGCTCCGGTCAAACCGGGAACTATCCGCGTAATCCTTGCCGACTCGCAGGCCATTTACCGTGTCGGTATCCGTAAGGTCTTCGCGCTTGAGGATGATCTGCGCGTGGTCGCTCAGGCCGACTCGCTCGAGAATCTCCACGCCGCCATTCAACGCTATCCTTCTGATATTGTTCTACTTGAAGGAAGCCTGCTGACCGGCACAACCAACGCCATCCCGGAACTGTTGCGCCTGGCGCCCGACGTCAAGCTGATTGTGCAGGCGGTCGCCGCTGATGAAAATCAGACCGTCGAGCTTTACCGCCGCGGTGTGCGCGGCATCGTCAGCCGTTCCATCTCCCCCGATCTTTTAGTCCGCTGCGTGCGGCGCATAGCAGCCGGAGAGACTTGGATCGACAACCAGTCGGTCAGTTGGGTGATCGAGGCCTATCGCGCCCAAGCCAGCGCATTGGTCAATCCGCGCACTCAGCCCAAGCTCTCACCCAAGGAGATGGCCATCATCACCTGCATTACACAGGGCAAGCGCAACAAAGAGATCGCCTACCAGTTGGGGACTACCGAGCAGGTGATCAAGAACTATCTGCGCAAAATCTACGACAAGCTGGGCGTCAGCGACCGCCTCGAACTGGCCCTTTATTGCCTGCATAACAAGATCATCAAGTCCGATGCTGACGAGGAAACCGTGGCCCAGAAAGTTGTGGGCAAGTAAACCGTACCCCATCTTTGCTTTTCTTGATTTTTATCGATTGAATGAACTGTCATCCTGAGCTGAGTTGGACGCGTGGCTTGGGTCCAGGACGGACGATCTTTGTCCGCAGGGTTAGCTGGGCGTCCAGCGTAGTTACAGGACCGAAGGACTCACCGCGCATTTCTTCAACGAATTTCTAACTCCGGATGCTGCATCGCCAGTAAAAGTATTACTGCTGCCCTTCGCTCCAATTGCAGGCAATCTCCCGGCACTGATCGGAGCTTTCCAGCGCCCACTCCAGCAGTCGCGCCGTGCGCCATGCATCGAGCAACGTCACCGGTGGAACGGCTTTAAACTGCATCGCGTCACGGATCCCGGCGTAGTAGAGCCGGTAGTCGCCGGGCACATGCGGGACCGGACGAGTGACCTTGCCGCCATCGATGTCCACTTTGAGCAGTCCCCAATGATCCGCACTCTCCTGTCCCCAAGCCGAATCAGTTATGCGGGCGACCTTGCCGAGCGCTGCCTCTTGCGGATCTTCGCCATGTTTCCAATAATTGCCTTTGGTCCCGCGCAGGTGAAAGCGCGGACGTTGCAGCGACGAGAGGCACGTCGCGCTCAGTACAACCCTTAGCCCCTCATAACGCAGCCGCAGAGTGAAGGCGTCGTTCGCGCCCTCGCCATCGCGCTCCCGGCCCACTTCGGCACTGACCGCCAGCGGCTTGCCGAAGAGCATCAACGCCTGGTCGGCGAGGTGTGTGCCCAGGTCGAGCAGCAAACCGCCTCCCGTCGGATCGTCCTTCCATGGCTTTCGCGCAGCTCCCGGTGCCCAGCGGTCAAAGCAAGACTCAAAATGCACCAGCCGCCCCAGCGAACCCTCCCGCAGCACTCGCTGCACGGTCAGAAAGTCCCCATCCCAGCGGCGGTTGTGAAAGGGCGCGAGCAGCACGCCCTTCATCGCAGCCAGTTTACCGAGTTCGGCTATCTCTACCGAGCGCACCGCCAGCGGCTTGTCCACAATCACGTTCTTTCCCGCTTCCAGAAGCTGCCGCGCCACTTCAAAATGGCTACCGCTCGGCGTGGCTACCACAAAGAGATCAAGCGACGAGTCCTCGAGCATCGCCTCCAGCGTGCGGAAGGTGGTGATTCTCGGATAGCGTTCCGCGGCATGATTCGTGGATCGCTCCATCACGGCGGTCAGTTCCAGGCCTTCGACGGAGCTGATCAGTGGCGCATGAAAGACCCGCCCCGCCAAACCAAAACCAACCAAACCCGCTCGAATCATCTCGTCCTCCTCGGCCTGATCGCTCGCCCTCAAGCTTGAAAATGAGTATATTCGCTTTCCTTTCCACAGAGTGAAATGGTTTCGAAATATTCAGGACAATCGCACGACGTACGGATCAATGATTCTCCGTGCAACAGGATGCGGTTCTTCAATCGCTATACCCCGAAACTATTACCTTCCACGGCTCTTTTTTCTATAAATGCGACCTTCTTCATGGTTCGCCAAAACAAATGAATTGGAAGATCGCTCCAGCAAATACCAAACAATGATCTTCAAATCGATTCATGCAATTGCCGAAGCGCGGAGGATTGGCCACAAGGCTTCCACTTGAGCGTGGAGATCTGAAATATTTCCTTCATTTACAATTACATAGTCTGAAATTGCTGCTTTTCCAGCATCGGGAATCTGGTGCTGAAGGCGCTCGCGGGCGCTGGCTTCGGCGGTGGCGCGGCCAACTCCATCTGGGCTGACACGGGCGATATAGCGGGCGATCTTCATCTCATCCGGCGCGGTGACCAGGACGATACGGTCCAGGTGCTTCAGCCAGTTAGCCAGCAGCGTTCCGCTCTCGCCACGCAGGCGGGCATCGCGCTCGACCTCAAAGATCAGCGCCGACTCGACGACGGCTACAGCGGCGGGATTGCGCTCAAAGACCTGCTCCATCCAGCGCTCTTCGGCGGCAAGCACCGCTGGATGGATAATTGCATTCAGCTCTTGCAAGCGGCCTTCCTTGAAGGCCATCTCGGCCAGCCGCGCGCGCTTCAGCCGGCCATCGGGGCCAACAACCTCCGCGCCGAAGTGCTCGACAATCGTCGAGAAAACCGCCTGCCCCGGCTCCATCAGCGCGCGCCCCAGTTCGTCGGCCTCAACCACCTCCGCGCCCAGCTCGCGCAATATCGCAGCAACGGTCGATTTGCCGCTGCCCAGCCCGCCGGTGAGACCTACTCGAAGCATGACAAATACATCCTTCTCTGCGCGCGCAAACCCGATACGCAGTTGCAGTCAACTGCGACTGATCGTTGCACGCAGTATAGACGATCAAGCCAAATTCGCCGTAGAATCAGAACCCAGCAGAAGGCTCGCCGGTCTATGGTCATACAGCGCGGCCAAGTCGGCGTCGAGCAGAACTTTCTGGCCACGCACTTGATGAATTTGGTACTCAATCGAATAGGGTATAAGCGCGCTTTGGCTGCTCATTCCGTCTCTGGTTTGAGGTCACATTTTGTGATCTCAAACCGAAGAGGATGGACAGGATTCTACGACAAAATGCCCTACAGCCCCCGCCGCATCTTGGCAGCGCGCACAGTGTTGGCCATGAGCATAGCGATGGTCAGCTTGCCAACGCCGCCTGGGACGGGCGTATAGGCGCCGGAGATTTCGAAGGCGCGAGGGGCCACATCGCCCATCACCACGGAGCCGTTCTTGGCGAAGGCCGCTTCGCGCTTGGCGTTGCCGGCGAAGAAGCGCTCAAACTCCGCACGCTCAGAGACGCGGTTCATACCGACGTCGATGATGGTTGCGCCAGGCTGGACCATCTCCAGCGTGATAAAGCCGGCGCGGCCGATGGCGGCGACCAGAATGTCGGCCTGGCGGGTGATCTCGGCGAGGTTGCTGGTCTTTGAATGGCAAATGGTGACGGTCGCGTTCTGATGCAGCAGCAACAGCGCCGCCGGCTTGCCGACGATGTCGCTGCGGCCGACGACGACGGCGTGCCGGCCGCTGATGGGAATTTCGCTGCGCTGGAGAATCTCAATGATCCCAGCGGGAGTACAAGGGGCGAGCGACGGACGCCCGGCCATCAGGCGGCCGGAGTTCACCGGATGAAAGCCGTCCACGTCTTTGGCGGGGTCGACAGCGTCGAGCAAGGCCTTGGTGTTTACGTGCGCGGGCAAAGGCAATTGGATGAGAATGCCATCGATCTCCTCGCGCGCGTTGAGTTGGGCAACCAGGGCGAGCATCTCTTCCGTCGTCACAGTGGCAGGCGGCGTAATCAGCTCACTGAAGATGCCTAGTTCGGCACAGCTCTGCACCTTGCTGCGTACGTAAATCTCCGATGCCGCCACATTGCCTACCAGAACCGCCGCCAGGCCGGGTCGGATTCCATGCGCGGCCAATGCGCGAACCTCTTCGGCCACTTCCCGCTTGATCTCGGCGGCAATCACTGTTCCATCTAGAATTCTTGGCATTTTGCTCCTCTTGCACGAGGCTGGTTGGGGTTCGTACTATCCCACCCTGGCAACAAAAACAAATATGTCGCAATGGCGGGACACCCAAGGGTATTGAGATCCTGGGAGTTGTGCATCCCAAATCTAATCGTATCGCTTTACGCCGGGATATCGAATCCGGCTTCAAGATACGCATCTAAAAAAGGCAGCGGATTCAAAACGTCTACCAGAAAAACCTCGCAATAATCATTAAAACTTACACATTCCAAACATCTTACTCATGAATTTCTTGCATTTGCCGAAAGAGTAGATAGCGCCGGAAGAGCTTCCTCACAGGCTGAGCGGCCTCAACCGCACCACAGTCGGCATTAAAGAATCCTGAGACGAAGGGAGAATCCAATGCAACAGCTAGAGAGGCGTAAAGACGAGGCGATTGCTCCCTCCTGGGCGCATCTTCGCATACCTCCCTTTCCCCAAGTTGCCCTTCAGGTTCTGCAACTGGCTCACAATGAGAACGTACAGTTGCACCAGTTGAGCGATTTGATTTCATCGGACCCAGCCTTTGCCAGTGAAGTTCTCACTATCGCCAACTCACTGCTTTATGCACCGCGCTTTCCCGCCAACAGTGTTTTGCAGGCCATTGCTGTGTTGGGCGCCAACAATCTGAATGGCCTGTGCCTTACCGTAGGGGTGCGCGGCTATATGGGCAAGACGCTGAATCAGCCCGCTATGCGTGCCATCTGGCGTCACAATCTGGCCACCGCACTGATTGCCGACCAGTTAGCCTCAGTAGGCTTTCTGGATCGGGATATCGCTTATACCTACGGCGTCATGCACGACATCGGCCGTTTGGCGCTGGCCGTGCTTCGGCCCAAGGAATACAGCCTGCCACTGGGTGGGCATAGCGGCACACCCGCGAGCATCCTCAAAGCTGAGCGAGAGCTCTTTGGCTGGGATCATTGCGAGGCTGGCCGCCAACTGGTTGTGGATTGGAAGCTGCCTGCGGAGTTTGAAGCCATTGTCGCGGATCACCATAAGCCACGCGAGAAGAACAGTTCGTGGGGAATGCCGGATCTGATTAACATCAGTTGCCGGATGGCAGACACAGTTGGTTTTCCCGCCTTTCCGGGATGCGAAACCTCGCACTATCCCGATCTGCTGGAGGAGTTGCCACTTAGGGAGCGTGGACTCTTCCACCCGACCATGGAACCCCTGGCTTTCGAAATAGCCAGGAAGATCAATGCCGTTGAGTCTGCTTAATCTCAATTCAAAGAGGCCATTCTACCGGAAGCACACCCCGCGCCTGTCTGCCCGCTGCTAGAATCACAGAAGAGCAGCCACCATGAGCGCAAGCGCCCTCTATCCCGGAACCTTCGACCCGCCCACCAACGGCCACATTGACCTGATCCAGCGCGGCGCCAAGCTCTTTGACCACCTCATCGTCGCCATCCTCAACAATCCGGTAAAGAATCCGCTCTTTACCGTCGAGGAGCGCGTCGAAATGCTGCGCGAATCGACCGTTGCTCTGGGCAACGTTTCGGTAGCGACATTCGATGGATTAACGGTGGAGTTTGCGCGTCAACAGGGCGTCTCGGCAATTCTGCGCGGCATCCGCGCCATCAGCGATTACGAGTACGAGTTTCAGATGGCATTGATGAACCGCCGCCTGGCTCCGGAGATCGAGACGGTCTTTCTGCAACCAGCGGGTCGCTACTCGTTTGTCAGCTCGCGGATGCTCAAAGAGGTCTTCGCCTTTGGCGGCGACGTCAGCGGCCTCGTCCCACCCAACGTCCTCAAGCGCCTCCGCGACCGCATTGGCGCCGTCTGACTCCCAAGATTCAGAACCGATAACTCGGAGGCACTCTCAACCGAAATATAAATCCATTGAACTCACCTCAAAAGATGGTTTTGACAGATGGAAATCATGGCAGATCCGAAGCCTGAAGGCACATCCACCGCGACTGAGATCATCAAACCGCCCTCGCGTCTGACTGTCTTCCTCTATGCTTTTGCGGCTGCCACCTTTTTCGGCGCCATCAACGCAGTCGAGATTATCAGCACCGATAATGGGCAACATGCATGGGGAGCGGCTTTTGCCCATGCGCTTCTGCTTTGGTATCTGTTTTTGCCCATCGTACCTTTGGCCATTGTGCTGGCGCAAAAGCTGCCGGCTGCGCAGGCACACCGGCTGCGCAACCTTTTCATTCACTCCCTGGTTGCTCTTGCTGTGGGATCCATCCACCCTTACGCATATATTCTGGTTTACTCATTGGCCTTGCAACCACGCTGGGTCTTTCTTGTTGCCAAATCCCAGTTGCCCTACCTGCATTATTGGTATATGCGAGACCTTTTGATAGCGGTGCTGGCTTACGCCGTGACCGTCGCCGCCACACAGGCTTTCTTCTATTACAGGAGCTTTCAGCGAGGGCAAATAAAAGCCGGGCGCACGGAAGCAAGCCGGGATGTGAATGAAGGGATGCCGCAGGTACTCAACGAGCCGAGCGCCCGCCCGCAGCCGATGAAGCGCATTCTGGTGAAGGCGGGCGACAAGGCCCTTTTTGTGCGACCGGCCGAAATATCCTGGATCGAAGCGCAAGGCAATTACGTAGCCCTGCACGTGGGCGCTCAATCCTATCTTTTGCGACAGACCATCACAGCTTTGGAGGCGAGTCTCGATCCCGCCAAGTTTCAGCGCATTGAGCGATCCAGGATCGTCAATCTGGATGCCATTCGCGAGATGCTTCCCGCCGGACGCGGAGAGTACGAGATTGTCCTCAAAGATGGCGTTATCTTAAAGCTGAGCCACACCTACCGCGATTCCTTTCTGCGCTTTGCCACCGGTGCGCTTTAGCAGCAACAGGGAGTGCCGGCCTCTTGGTCCACGCCCGGTTCTTCATGGATCATCATGTGCCTGCTCCAAACACATTCGTCCCCGCATTGCGCACCTTCGTCACATTCTTTGGCTGTTTTTGCCTAGGTGCATGAATAATTGCTGCTGAAAGGACGGAATCTCCGTTGGTGAGGCGATTGCGAATGAACAAATTCCTGGGACTCGCTATTCTTATCTTCTTTGTCAACATGACGGGTTGCGAAAGCGGCACTTCAAACAACCATAACGGCACTCCGCAGATTCCGCCCGCACCCACTGCCCTCAAAGCCACTGTCGCCAACGGCCAGGTTGTGCTGAGCTGGACCGGCAGCACCGGCGCTACCGGCTATCATGTCAAGCGCGGCGCGGCCAGCGGAGGGCCGTACACGCTGCTATCCACCTGCACCCAAGCCACTTACACCGATACTTCGGTCAGCGCAGGGATAACTTACTACTATGAAGTGACCGCCTATAACTCCGCCGGCGAGAGCGGCAGCTCGAACGAAGCCTCGGCCATACTGACGCATATGCCCACAACCTTTTACGTTTCTCCCACAGGCAGCGATTTATCGCCGGGAACGCTTACCCAGCCATTCGCCACCGTGCAGCATGGCGTAAATCAGTTGCTCGCGGGCGACACGCTTCTGCTGCGCGCCGGCAATTATCACGAGGATGTGACCGTGCCATCTTCGGGCACATCCAGCGCCCCGATCACGATTGCCGCATACCCCGGCGAAATCCCGACGTTGCTCGGCGCGCAAGCCGTCACGGGTCCGTGGACTGTCTATAACGGCTCCATCTACAGCACGCCATGGCCGGCGCAGCCGATGCAAGTCTTCTCTGACGGCCATCTGCTGAACGAAGCGCGCTGGCCGAATTCACCAATCGAAGACCTGGCCGGCATGACCTACTCCATCGCCGACGCAGGCAACTCCACATCGCTGACCAAGGCCGGTCTTCCCGCTGTGGATCTGACAGGCGCATGGCTTCGCGTGATGGCTGGAGAGGCTTGGGTCGGCTATGAACGCCAGATCACCACCGACAACCAGGCCACCGGCGAGCTGGACTGGAGCGAACCCGTCAATCAGCTCTCCATGCTGATTCCCAGGCGCGGCAACAAGTTCATCCTCTTCGGCAAGCTCAATCTGTTGGATGCGCCGGGTGAGTGGTTCTGGGACCCGGCCACGCAGTTGCTTTACGTCTGGACCCAAGATGGTGCTTCGCCGGCCGGCCGCATCGAGGCGGGCGTTGCTCCCGCAGTGTTGGATCTAAGCAACCAGTCCAACATCGTTGTCAACGGATTGCATGCACGCGGCGGCTGGTTCAACTTGCAGAACAGCAACTCCTGCACCATCAAGAACTTCCAACTGTATGCGCCCAACTGGATTCGCGGTTACGATGGGTACAACGTCAACCCGGAGTTTTATGGCGGCATCGAAATCACTGGCACGGGCAATGTGGTCAACGGCGGCCTGATCCAATTTGCCGGGCGTGCCAGCATCTACCTGGCCGGCTCCAACAACACCGTCGAGCAGGTGACCATTCAGGATTCAGGAATGACTTGGAGCAATGACGCGGGCATTGTCGCTTCGGATGGAACGCAGAATCTGATTCAGTACAACACTATTCAGCGCACCTCTCTGGCGGGCGCCACGCTGGGCAGCCAATTGCAGGTCTTCAACAATCTGGTAACCACCCCTTGCATCTTCATGGAGGATTGCGGCAACCTCAATGCCTGGAGTGTGGACGACCAGGGCACGGAGATCGCCTACAACATCCTGCAAGACAATCAGGTTCGCTGGGGCGCGGCCATTTATCTCGATGCGGGAAGCCATAACTTCTATCTTCACGACAATCTTGCTCAACATATCCTATGGAGTGGAGCCAATATCACCGCTGTTGACAGGATCGAAAACAACACTTTCCTCGACGTGCAGCACCAAGGGATCAATTTTGTTCCCGGTTCAAATGTGATCGGTGCGGACTGGTCAGCGGGAATCGCCGAGCACAACCAGCTAGGCGAGCCATTTCCCATTGAAGTGGCGCTGGTGCAGCCCACCAGCATCATTCCCGACTACTCTTATTACTTCGACTACGTCACGCTTGCGCCCTCGCCCGGACCGCGGCGCGTCGAAGTGGATTTCTCGCAGATGGTGCAGCCGGCATGGAGTCAGAATCAGGTACCCATGGACCTCTCGCAGGTTTGGGCAGTCGCTTTCACCTTCGATCCGATTGCCAATTCATTCAATTACACGGTCAGCAATCTGCGAATGCTTCCCATGGGAGCCACTGGGGATACCGGCGCGGTCGCCGTCAACGGAGGCGATTGGACGGTGAGCTGCAATGGAGGCTCGACTTGCACGTTGACCAATGCCAACCCAACCACTTGGGGCGACATGGGAAGCAGCGTCTTCGATGGCCAGAATGTCCTCAATGCGCCGTTGCAACCTGGTCTGAGTAACCTTACCACCTATCGCGGTCTGGCCTTTGAGCTTGCCGGTACGGCTTCAAGAACTTACAACTTTCAGGGCTACCAGGACGTGGACAACGGTCCCGCTGCTGAACCCGGCCGCGGCGCAACCCTGCCGCCCAACGTCGGCGCAACTCCTGGGTATATCGCGCCGTGAAGTTTTTGGCCCATCTAGGGTGAGATACGCCGCCCTGCACACCAATTATAGCGGAATCAGAATTAGTATACCCAGAGCCGGAACACTCAAGTTGACGCGACCAACAGGGAGCGGCAACCTTCCACTGAACCCTATAGGGCACAGCGATTCTGATTCCGCTCTAGAGAACCGCAGATGATGTTGGTGCTTTGAAAGGGCACGACTTCAGTCGTGCCGCAAAAGGCACAAAATGTAGGTGGGCTTCAGCCCCTGAGGGATGTTTTTCTCTCAACTCCGGAGTTGCGCGGGGGTTCAATAGAAGATCAAAAGTACCGTTTGAGCTTGAGGATTTGAGATTCAAATCCGTACCATAAGGCGGCAGCAACGGCGGTGGTGGCGATCAGGCGCAGAGCTACCACCGCGTAAACACCGGTTGTACCGTAGAGAGCCATGCGGTGGTCGAACCAGCCGAAGTAAACAAAGACGATGATGTGCGTCAGATAGAGGCCGTAGCTGATGCGGCCATAGAAGGCCAGCGGCCCACGGCGCAGCGCGGCGCTCAAGGGGTTGCGCGCGCCAGTCGAAGCCATGGCGGCCAGCACCGCTCCAGTAAAGCCCAGGGCCAGCGCGGAATCCAGCAGCGAAGTACCTCCCGCAACCGTGCCCGCGCAGACCATGCCCGCAACGAAGGCACCCAGGCCCATCCAGAACCAGATGCGGCGGCTGACCGGTAGCGTGTGGAGCGCGAGCGCCAGCAGACTGCCGAGAGCGATGCCGTCCAGCTTGATGAGCGTGTGGGACGAGAGCCCCCAAAGCCAGTGCGGGTTCAAGTGGCGCAGCAGCGGTGAGCAAATGAGTGCGGCAATCAGCACAGCCGCAAGCATCCAGGGGCGGCGCAGCCAGCGAACCGAGGGCGCCCAGAAGAAGTAGTACTGCTCTTCCATGGCCAGCGCCCAGGTGGGCACCAGCGCCGGAGGCAGCGCGAGATGAAAGAGATTCTGCAGGAAGAGCAGGTAAGCCCACCACGGCGCGGTGCGGATCGCCTCCAGTGGATAGGGGCCGACGAACCAATCGGACTTGGCGTAGACAACGGCCAGCGTGAGCAGGTAGACGGGCCAGATGCGCAGCGCGCGGCGAGCATGGAAGTTGTGGAAGTAGTGGGGCTTGGCGCGCGCGGCCAGCAGGTTGGTGGTAATCAAAAAGCCGGAGAGGACAAAGAAGAGGATGACGCCGGCCCATCCCCATTCGACGGCGCCGCGCAATGGAGTTGTCTCCAGTTGCTTGTAGTTGCAGTGATAGAGGACCACGGCCAGAATCGCCAGGCCGCGCAGGCCGTCGAGTTCCGGCAGATAAGAAGGCAGCCAGCTTGGGCGCTGAACAGGCATGGTCAGGCGCGCGACCGCTTCGGAAGAAAATTTGAACCGGCTTGTGGGCGGTGTGGCATCATGGCCTGCAAATCAAGAATTGACTTCATCTTAACATCATTGCAGGCCACTATCGCGCGCCGGGTTTACAGCCTGATGTAAATGCCGATCATCGGTTGGGCGGTGCGAGTGAAGGCGCTGGACGAAGTGAAGAGATTGGTCATATCGGGCACTTTGTAGAGGTTGCCGCGGTACTGCAAGCGCAGCCCGATGTGCGGCAAAAGGCCCCAGTCAAGCCCTGCGCCGTAGACAAAGAGGGGTTTGGTGGAGGTGCTGGTAGAGATCGAAGATTGTGTGCAGATTAAGGTGGTCGAATTGCAGACGGTCTCTTGGCCGCTGCTTGGCACATCCAGCAAAAGGCCCCCGCCTGCAAGCGCAAAGGGACGGAAGCCGGTCAGCTTGATCTTCACGGAGGCAATATAATCGGCGGTCACTTCATGTGCGGCGGCTGAAATCGATCCCGTGGTGATACTGCAACCACTTGTGGGGCAAACTGGATTTAACGAGAGCGAATACCCTTGGTTGGCGCGGTTGTAGGCGTAGGTTCCCTCGTATCCAAAATAGGGTTTGGAGATGTGGCGCACCTCCAACAAGACGCCGGCAGCGTTGGAAGGACTCTGTGCGGTCCCTTCGGACGAAGTGGCGCCATTGAAGGCGCCGTAGAGGCTGCCTGCAAGGTCCGTCTGCGCGCAGGCCATTGCGCTGGCGAGACCGGCCGCTCCAATCAACAGAAAAGCTCTTTGCATCCATCTTGTTTGCATCCAATACCTCCTGAGTTGAAATTGGTTTGCCTGTTCTCAGTTTAGACTCGCAAGTTGCTTGAATGTTGCGTTTCATTTTGAAATGATGGATTGATTTTCCTAAGATTCCCTCAACGGGTTTTGCGCTTAACGCGCGTCGCGTGCACTGAATTCCAGATCATCGAAGCGACGCCATTTGTAAATGGCAATCGAGACGATCCAGCTCAAAGCAAAGAGTCCGACGATGCCGTAGCCCAGCACGCCGAAGTTCTCATTGAGCTTGCCGACCCAGTTCCAGATGCCGCCGGTCAGGTGGAATTCGCTCGCCAGCAAGCCCAGCGCCTCGACGCCGCCTACCGCCAGCGCCACCACCACGGAGACCGAGGTAATGGTGATGTTGTAGTAGAGCTTACGCACCGGCTTGACATAGGCCCATCCGTAGGCGCCCAGCATCAGCACATTGTCGGTCGCATCCACCAGCGACATTCCCGCCGCGAAGAGCACCGGGAAGACCAGCACGGACGCAAGCGAAAGCCCTTTGGAAGCTTCGGCGGCGCTCAGGCCAAGCAAGCCGATTTCGGTTGCCGTGTCGAAGCCCAGGCCAAACAAGAAGCCCAGCGGATACATATGCCAACTAGATTGGATCAAATTGAATACGGGGCGGAAGAGGCGCGCCAGAAAGCCGCGATTGCCAAGCAGAAGGTCGAAATCCTCATCCACATACGGCTCGCCGCGGCGCACGCGCTGGAAGCTGCGATAGACCGAAACAAGAACGATCAGATTGACCAGCGCGATGGCGAAGAGAAAAAGCGAGGAAACCAGCGTGCCGATGAGGCCGCCGATGGCGCGCACGCCGTCGATGCGATGCTGCAGGGCGAGCGCGGCTCCGGCAATGGCGATCGATCCGAGGACAACGATGGTCGAGTGGCCCAGCGAGAACATCAGCCCCACGCCGACCGGGCGTTTGCCCTGCTGCATCAGCTTGCGCGTGACATTGTCGATAGCGGCAATATGGTCAGCGTCCACGGCATGGCGCAGGCCGAAGCTATAAGCCAGAAAAGCCGTGCCAAGCAACACTGGGAAGCGATGAAAGGCAGCAAAGGCCCAGCCCCACGCCGCCAGATTGAAGAAGATCAAAAAGGCATAGAGGGCGGCAATTCTGGCTTTGAGACTGCCTGGTTCGTCGCCTGGCTGGTCCTGAAGCAAAGCCCGTAAAATGAAG
This sequence comes from uncultured Occallatibacter sp., assembly GCA_964644105.1. Lineage (GTDB taxonomy): Bacteria > Acidobacteriota > Terriglobia > Terriglobales > Acidobacteriaceae > Telmatobacter. Next base: position 14,064 of record CAZXVX010000038.1, read on the forward strand.
CTCATCCGGTTCCTCGTGGGTTGCGCGCAAAGGCCGCGGTCGAGCACACCTTTCCCGTAGCACGTATTCTAAAAATGTATCACACACAAAGCGGGCGGGCGATCCTTGGCGCAATGCGAAAGCTTCGATTCCTCAAATCTGCTCCCCTGCGCGATATTCTCTTTATCTTCGCTTTTGCAAAGTTTCCTGGTGCATTGAATCGCTTTTTCCGAGTGCTCTCACTATCGCCTTCAAAACGACAGCAACAAAATTTTTGCAAAGGAGTCTTTAGAATAGGGATCAGGGAATCGAAATCAGAGAACAGGAACCCCCGCCTATTGCGGAAGATGATTCATCTAATCACTGTTCACTGACCAATATCGAGGTACTCAATGAAATTACGCCGAGTTCTGTTGATTGTTTTTCTGGTAGGTGGGTTTATCTTTCTCACCGCGCATCTACCCTCCAGCTTGAGCCGAATCTCCATGGGCCATCTCTTTCGTGCAAGCGATCCCGGCTCCGGCCTTCAACTCACCGAGGCGGAGGCCGCGCCCGCCTACGACGCTGAGGAGCAGAACAACATAGCGGTTTACAAACGCGTGCTGCCCTCGGTGGTCAATATCACTTCCAAGTCGCTGGTCTACAACTTCTTCTTCGAAGCGGTTCCGCAACAAGGCCAGGGGTCGGGTTTCATTCTGGACAAGGCCGGCCACATTTTGACCAACTACCACGTGGTTGCCGGCGCCAATCGCGGCATCGAAGTCAAGTTGAACAACAAGCACGCGCCTTACAAGGCCAAGGTTGTGGGCACTGACAAATCGCACGACCTGGCGCTGTTGCAGATCGATGCGCCTGACTTGCAACCGGTCACGCTGGCCGACTCGCGCGACCTGTCCGTCGGCCAGAAGGTCTACGCCATCGGCAATCCCTTCGGGCTCAGCGGCACCATGACGCGGGGCATCATCAGCTCGATCCGAACGATTGGAGGCTCCGAGGGTTCGCCGATTGAAGACGCCATTCAGACCGATGCGGCGATCAATCCCGGCAACTCAGGCGGCCCGCTGCTCAACTCGCGAGGCGAGGTCATCGGCATCAACACCATGATCGCCTCGAACGGCGCCGATCAAAGCTCCGGCATCGGCTTTGCCATTCCCATCAATACGGCCAAGGCTGTGCTGGCTGATCTGACCCGTTACGGACGGGTCAAGCGGCCGTCCCTCGGCATCACCTCCTATGCGATTGGCCCCGATCTGGCCGAGCAGATGGGACTGCCCGTCGAACAGGGAATTCTGATCCAGAAAGTGGTTCCGGGCGGCGCGGCAGAGCGGGCAGGCCTGCGCGGCGGCAACCAGCAGGCCTATGTTGGCTTCAGACCGATTCTGTTGGGCGGCGATTTCATTGTGGCCATCGACGGACAGGAGGTCAGCGATCAGCAGGAGATCAACTCGATCCTGGAGAAGCATCAGCCGGGTGACACAATCAGCGTGACTTTCTATCGAGGCCGCAAACAGATCACCCTCAAGTTGATCGCCGGGGAGGCGCAGGAGAGCAATCCGTAATCTTTCAACCCACATCCGGCAAGTGCGCGAGTGCGCCTTTACCGGATGTGGGTAGATCCTGTTCTGCACTTCCGATTGAAGATTCAGCCCGCTGATATAGCCGGCTGCACAAGCCAAGTTCTGATTCTGCATTGGACAATGATCCGGATTTGCCTCCAAGCGCAGAGGGGAGAGCAAGATTGCTTGTACCCGTATTTCAGTCAGGTTTGGCGCGGGAGCCGGTAATTGATATACTAGCTACAGTACGCCCTGAGGCCAGATAGCTCAGTGGTAGAGCGCGGCCCTGAAAAGGCCGGCGTCGGCGGTTCAATCCCGTCTCTGGCCACCACTCCTTTGTTCTTTTCCCTCCTGCATCGTCCTTGAATTCCGATAAATCTTTTGTTTTGCTCATTCCTTCGTTCGCCGATGTTCGTCTATGTCCGTTGACCGCCGCGCACAGAGTGGGGCTGCACTTGAGGCAACTGGCATATCTCTGAAAGGGTTGCTCTAGATTCCATAGTAAATTCCACCATTCGCTGGGTGAGCGCGGAGACGATTCGCAAGCTTCCTGCCCAAACTTCAGGTGTTACCTCACTGCAATCCCGTTGGCTTCGAGCGAAGCCAACTCTCAATGGACTTGGCATAGGTGCGGCTGCAGCGATGCTGGGAGCCGTCGCGGAGTCTAACGTCAAATTCTCCGTTGTCGCGAATCTGCAACTCCAGAATCTGATTGAGCCGAACGATGGTTGAACGGTGAACGCGAATGAATTGCCCCGGATCGAGATTCTGCGCCAGGGTATCCATGGTCTCCCGGATCAGGTGGACAGAGTTGCGAGTGTGGAGTTCGGCGTAGTCGCCCGCGGCTGCAATCCAAAGAACCTGCTCTTGCTGCACAATGCAAATCCGAGATCCAGTCTTTGAGATGAAACGAGCGAGATATTTCGGTCGCTGGTCCTCAAGCAGCTTGGATATGAGGTTCGCAGATCTCTGGGCGCTTACACCCCGCATGGACTTTTCGGCATGATCGATGGCCGCCGCCAGCCGCTCTTCTGTCACAGGTTTGAGCAGGTAGTCAACGGCATGCACTTCGAATGCGCGAATGGCGTGCTCATCATACGCGGTCACAAAGATGACCTGCGGCATCTTGTCCTTCGGCAGCGCGTTCAAGACCTCGAATCCATCGAGGCCCGGCATCTGCACATCCAGCAGCACCAGATCCGGCACCAGATCAAGTATCTGCTGCACCGCGGAAGCCCCGTCCTCACACTCTCCAACAACTTCGAGATCGCTGAACCGCTTCAAACGCAGAGCCAGTCCACGCCGGGCAAGCGGTTCATCGTCTACGATCAGGACACGCATGTTTATTGCTCCACAATGGGCGCTTTTACAGCGGGATCTCAACCCGTACCTGGCATACGCCCTCTTCCGGCCAGGTAATTGCGAAGTCGGCGTCCGCTCCATAAAGCGTTTTCAAGCGCTGCTCGACGTTCTTTAGCCCGACGCCCATCCCCGTGCTGTTTTGCAAATTCTCATGGGGAGCCAAAGAGGCGGAGTTTCTGATCAATATCCGTATTCTTCGCTCCGTGACTTGGCTCTGCACAGTGATCCAACCATCCCCTACCATTTGCGCGATCCCGTGTTTCACTGCATTTTCCACCAGTGGCTGCAGAATCATGGCGGGCACCAGAGCATCGGCGGACTCGGGCGCAATGTGAAGGCCAACCTGAAGCCTCGATCCAAAGCGAGTCTGCTCGATAGCCAGGTACTGCCGAACGAAGGCGATCTCCTGCGCAAAAGGTATTTTCGCCAAAGACTCGCTCGCAAGCGATGCCCGCAGGAACTGACTGATCTGGTCAATCATGCGCACTGCGTCCTCGGTCTTGCGCTCAAGAACAAATGTGGAAACCGCGTTGAGCGAATTAAAGAGAAAATGCGGGTTGAGCTGAAAGCGCAGCGCATTGAGCAGAGCCTCGCGAGCCGCGCTTTCAGCGCGAAGCAGCCGTTCTCTTTCTTCCACCGATTGCAACCATTGTTTGACGCTGAAATACAAGCTGCACCAGAGAAAGAAAACCAAGGAGAGCTGCACTCCTCCGAGGAACCAGTTGCTCCACCTGAAGTTCTCAACTCCGAGTACGATAAGTTGGCAGCAGAACGTAACGATGGTTCCAGCAACCATCGAAAGAGCAAAGGCGAAAACCTCCAGAACGACCCAGCTATGAAACCAGCGCTTATACACCATTCTGCAAACAGGACGCAGCAGTATGCTGGCGCAGAAGGACAGGACACATCCAACTGTGTTATAGCTCAAAATCGCCGGCTCTCTCAGATGGGGAAATGCCGCAACGATCAGCAAAACATACAAAACCGTCCATGAGGCAAACTGTATCTGCCAGAAGGACGGAAACCAGTGTGTTCGAATCCGCGCCATGTTTCTGATTCTAGCGCTTCTTCGTCGTTGATCTGCTTCGCTTCGCCGCAGAAATCCTTCGCTTTATCGCAAAATTCTCTCCGCTCGTCGAATGATTCTTCCAATAGATAAATTTCAAGCTATCTTGAAATGGAATCAGTCAGCCAAAAACATTGAAGGAGAATGAATGAAATCCATTGCGGAAGTTATTCCATCGTCTCAAAATTTATTGCGCAAATTTTTTGTGCGCGAAGATTCCGTCTATGACCACTATTCATCGCAATACCAAGCCAAATCAAACCGATTGAAGATCATCTATCTCGTCCTGTATATGCTTCCCGGCCTGCTCGCCTTTTGTCTTATCAACATCAGGCCAGTCTTTTTTGCCCAAGTTTACTGGACGGGGCTGACTCCAAAGTACCTGCAATACGCATGGCTTTTAATCATCACCTTTGGCTGGCATATCTTGTCGCCGTTTCTAATCCTGCGGGGCGCGGATAAGCTGACACTTCGCCAAAGCTGTGCGTTCCTAGGACTGAACCGGATTGACTGGCGCGGACTGCTGCTTTTTCTGCCGGTGTATTGCGTACTCTTCGCCCTGGTTTCACTGCCTTATATGAGATACCTTTGGAACCCGCTCTTTCATTGGCTGAGTGCCGTGCCGCTCTTTCACGTCCCGGCTTACAGCATTTTCAATATGGATACAAGCGGACCGCCCCCGATCTACAGCTTTCCTCCCATCGCTCTGTTGTTTCTTTTCATCGGCAACTTTCTCGGAGAGGAGTTATATTTCCGCGGCTATTTGATGAAGAAGACCGCATTTCTTGGCCGCTGGAACTGGATCATCAACTCTCTTCTTTTCGCCCTCTATCATCTCTGGCAGATTCCCCAGACATGGCCCGCCGTTGGGTTGATACTCTTCTTTGGACTTTTGATGCAGCTTCGCAAAGACATCTACACCCTGGTTCTCTTCCACTTGTTCGTAAATATGTGGTTGACTTATGGCCTCCACTAGGGAGCCTCTGAATAAGTCGCTGTTTTGAAAGGGCACAGCTTCAGCCGTGCCGCAAATAGCCCAAAATAAATGCGGGCTTTAGCCTCTGAGGGAAGGTTTCTTTGAAAATGAAATTTAATCAGAGGTTCCCTGGAGCTGTTTCCCAATTCATATGTCATTGCCGGCGGTGATCTCAGTGGCTTTCTTGATGAAGAAAGCCACTGAATTTCTGCATCAATGGCTGATGGAACGGAGCGCCTTCAGCCTGGACTGCGCCAGTAGATAGGTGGCGGTAGGCGCAATGTACCCCTCCGGTTTGTTTACTTTTTCGTAGGCCTCAATGGCGGCGTCTTCGATACCAAACTTCTCGTACATGCTGCCAAAGACAAACCAGAGCAAGTCATTGGGAACCGCCAAATTGGACATGCTCATGGTCTTCACTACCACGTCGCGCGCTTCATTGGTCTTGCCCTGTGCGGCATAAAGACTGGCCAGCGTATGCAGTTCGTTAAAGCTGGAACTATTGGTGAGCGTAACTCCCTGGCGAGCCGCCTTGACGGCATCTTCGTTCACGCTGTTATCAAAAAGCGCCGACCATCCATACCGGTCATAATCCCCGGCTGTCGCTTTGCCTTTATCCATCAAGATTTGCAGCGCGGAGCGAGCGGCGGCCCACTCGCCATGTGTTTCCAGATAAGCAACTTTCATCCGAATGAGAGTTTCGTCGCTGGAATGCCGGGCGAGCTGCGCATCCAGAATCTGCTTCCAGTCATCCCATTTTTTCAGGTACTCATCGGCCTTGCCGGCAAAGCCAATCGCCGTGTAGGAATCCGGATATTTCTTGAGGATTTCTGTTGCAATCTCCTGCAAATGATCTCCGTCTTGCGCGGTACGATAGGCAGTCGCAAGCAGTAAGGCAAAATTCATGCGTGTGTCGTCGTTGTTCGCGTTTTCCCACGCGGTGCGCAAATCGGCAATCATATCGAGGATCGCTGGATTGTCGGCAACAAGTGCTGCCGCGGCCCATTTCATTTTGGTTGGGTCGGCCGTGTCACCCACTGTCCAGAAGCGCGGAAGCAGAGGACCGGAGAGAGGATCATCGCCTCCGCCTTTATGCATGCTGTCGCGTATCCAATCCAGCAGAGCACGCGCCTCTTTATCGCGACCATTCTTCAACAGGTAAAGCAGATAGTTGCCGGAGAGCGAATCCTTGCTGCCTTCCCCGGCCACTTCGCGGTAGGAGCCGTTGTCGCGGGTCACAAAATAAGTTGTAGGCTTTGCGCCGAGGCTTTCCAAAGTTATCCGGTAGCCTGAATCGTCATCGCCTTCCGAGGTCAGCTTGAGGTGGCCAACAATAATGTCCATCAGGGCAGTGGCGGGCAAGCCGGAGCGTTCTGTTCTGACGTGCAGGGCGCCGCGCGACTGCATGAGTCTCTTCACGGAGTTATTCCACTCATCGTCGGAACTGTACGCATGACGCGTCATCACATCGTTCGCGGTTGACGCGGTGAATGTGCCCATGAACCAGGCCAGGTAGAACCGCTGCACAGCCGAGCGCGGATCGCTTGGCGGAAGATATTCGCCATTCCACTGTGCAAGCTGGCGGGTAAGAGCAATGTCCGACGCCGTTCCCGCCGAGTCCTGCTGCCCCTCGACAGCCGCTGAAAGGATGCCCGTGGATTCAGGATACAAGCGCAGACGCATCAGATGATTTCCCGCGGATGTCAGGGCCGCGGTGCGCTCACTGGCGTTGGCGGAAAGCCGGTCGGCCCGCTCCAATCCAGCCGCAATGCCTTTCTGTCCGCGCTGAAGAGCGACAGTTGCCGAGATGGCTAAGCTATACCGGGTTGCCGACATCGGCAATTTCTCAAGTTCGTCGAGAAGTTCCTGATAACGGCCGCTGTAGAGAAGATCGAAGAGAATGTAGTCTTGATACTTCTCACCAGCCGCTTTGTCTTTCTCTTTCAGCGCGCGCATGCCGGCGATCGCATCGCTGAGCGGTGCATCCGCGGCATAGCGTTCTCCATTGCGGTTATATTCCTCAAGCACGGCAAGATCAGATGCGATGTTGACGTTATCCGGATCGAGTTCCAGAGCTTTCTTCAAAGCATTGGCGGCACAATCCCAATCGAAGCCAGGCCCCATCAGAAATCCGGTATCGTTGTACTGGCAGATCAAGCCAAGCGTGCGAAGATTAATTGCCGCATGAGGATCAAGCCGGGTTGCTTCCTGAGCTTCATTACGCGCTTTCAAGCCCAATCCTGCTTTCAGGTATGCATAGGCGATCTGCGCATGATGAATACTCTTGCCGGGATTTTTAGCGATCAGCCCGCGATCGGCCTCCAGAGCCTCGCGGATTTTTCCTTCGACAATCAGTTTGGCGCCATCCTGATCAAACCAGACTGCCACGGACTCCTGCTTATAAGCCGCCAGAACGGCATCCCGCAGTGCCAGTGCTTCGTCGGTGGTGTAGCGCGCCTTCGCATTTTCAAAACGGAAAGTAGCGATGACCTTTCCATCCGCCCCACGCTCATACTTCTGTGTGAAAACGGCTGGCCCCATCGCCGTGGTTTTGTTGTCGGGCAGAGCACGCACCGTAAAGCCTTCCGGCGGCGTAATGGTGTAGCGCCACTCGGTCGCGAATGGATGGACATCATACTCCGTGGTACGCGCAGCCACGGCGCGTTTGCGATTCTCCTCTTCCTGAGGCGTCAGTTTTACACCCTCCGTTTCAGGATCGGTGCGAAACCACTCAGGAAGCCGGTAAAAAATGCCGGACCACGGAATGTTGATCACCGCGTCGTCGGTGCCGGTATCTCCGCGCCGAGCCTCGGTCATATCAAGTTTCAGCGCAAAAGGCTTGCTTAAATCATGTGCATCGCCGTGCGTGATGGAAGCCAGAGTTTTGGCAAAATAGATATTCTTGGCATATTTTTCGAGATCTTCCTTTTTCTCGCGCGTCAGCTCGCCACCATAAAGATAGCGATAAGAGGCATCAATCTGGCCATGGGTCAAAGAGGTCTCGGAGATATTGGCCGACCCGTAGTCGGCCAGAACAACGTCCCGCAGTTCGGTCAAATGATCGTCGTCTGGTTTGGGCTCGGGCGTCATGGTCAATCCGGTGGTCCCTTCGGCAATAATCAACGCGTGACGTCCTTCATCCATCAGGGGCAGCGTCCCTACCTCGTTGTATTCCGCGGTTGCGTCGATCCAGAGCGCATCGCTCCCCTGCGTGCCCGGCAGATAAACAATGGCGTGATCGAATTGCATACCCGGCAGGTCGGGATCAATATCAATGCCTGGACCTGTGCTGAGCAACGCCATATTCGCTTCGATTCCCGCGGCTCGCAGCGCGGCCACCAGCAGCGCGGCCTTGTCCTTGCAGTCTCCATAATGCCGTTTGAGGATCTCCGCTGCCGGAGTCGGTTGCAGAGTGGCTTGGCCAAATTCAATTCCTGTATAGCGAACCGCCTTGTGCAGCGCGGCGACAATGCGTGAGATGGTCTCCTGGCGGTTGGCAGCGGACTTCGGCAGAAGACTCTTGGCCTTCGCGGGATCGATATTGGCTTCAGCCAGTTTGCGATAGGTTGCAGCTACCGTTGCCCACGATTCTCCTGTCGAGAACCGTGTGCCGTGACCGATGAAATTATGCGTGGGCAATGAGATGTCGGATTCGACGCGCGCCGGAACGTATCCCTGCTCCAGAGTGTAGTGGCGCATATCGCCCACCACTTCATCCTTGATCCTGGCATCGGGAAGGGCCATCACCTTGATGCGAAAGTTAAGCGTTTTGGGCACGTCAATGCGCAGTTCGCCGCGATGGAAGGGCACATTCCACGAGAAGCTGTCGCCATAACCAATTCCGCCGGTAAAAAGAGGCTCCTTATCAGTGCTGACCGTCTCCTGTTCCACGATGGAGCCGATCGCCGCGGCTGGCAACGGAACCTTGCGCACACGCGCATCCGTGTAGGTGTCCTCACCATCTTCCCGCGCTGGGCCGTCCGTAATGGTCTTTGGATCAAGAGTGGTAACCTTTCCATCCGGCGCAATCACGCGGGCATTGATCTCCGGTATCTCCTGATGCCACGGTGACCAGCCAACGCGAATCTCAGACCAGTCTTTCACGCCATCCTGCGTTTCCATGCGGTAGATCAAAGTGTGCCGGTAGGTCATACGACCGTCCGCATCAAAGGAAAAGGCATCGCGCTCAAAGAAGATCGTTGCTTCGGTGAAAGGCTCAGCCTGGATTTTGGCGGCAGCAGCCTGGATCTCGGCTGGAGAAGCGGACAAGCCTGTATCGGCAATCGGCCAGTCTGTAGACTGCGCCAAAGCGGCTGGTGTGGCAATGCAGAAGAGGAGGATGACTGTAAGCCATGAACGCCGAAGAACGGGGGACATATTCGATCCTTTACCAGGAAACTGATGTTGCCAATTATGGTATCGCAGTTGGCTGACCAACTGCAGCAAGATCCAGGATTTTGGGCGCAAGGCTGCAAAAATTTCGCGGTTGATGCGGCGCTGTCACTGGTCCGATTGAGAAGGGATAGGCTTGACGCAATCACCGGTATGGTTACAGCTCTTCAAATGGCGACGGAAGATCGTGAGCATGGATAAAAGAAAACGCGCACTGCACACCTAGGGCGAATCGATTAAGAACTTATCCGTGAATTGTAGCGCCGGTCTAACTGTGATTTGTAGCGCCGGTCTAACTGGGATTTGTAGCGCCGGTCTCCAGACCGGCTGTAATGTGGACCTCCTGGTCCACGTTGAG
>CAZXVX010000039.1:0-22679 GCA_964644105.1 uncultured Occallatibacter sp.
TCTTAGGAAGCTAACCTAATCTATTGATTCTAAACGAATGGTGCCGAAGAAGGGACTCGAACCCCCACACCCTTGCGAGTACGTGGACCTGAACCACGCGCGTCTGCCAATTCCGCCACTTCGGCACATTCCACAGTTCCAGCTACTCCGCTGAAACAGCAGCAGGTTTGAGTTTCGCAAATCTCTCCCCCGCTGTCAAATCCCAGCCAGTTGCCAGCGCTGTGCTTAACAACTTTCCGAAACCAACGACAAGCTCGATTCGCTCACCTGCCCGGGAACATCATCATCCAGGGCGACAATCTGGAGGTGCTCAAGGCTCTGTTGACCCGGCCCTCAGCGTCTTCATTCAGATTCGAAACTAAAAAGCCGAGGGCGCCTGACAATATTCTCCTGCTTTTGGCACGGGAATTTTAAATCCGGATCGCGCTGGCCTGGATCTGATCCTCCGGCAAAAAATCACATTTTGAACCGAATCGAGCGATCGCCCGTTAAACTGGAAGCGTGATGGAAATCAAGGAATTTATCCGCCGCCTTCCCAAAGCTGAGCTGCACCTGCACCTGGAAGGCACCATTCTGCCCTCGACGCTGGTGGAGTTGAGCGCGCGCCACGACACACAACCGCTGAACCTGGCCCAAGCCGAGGAGCTTTATCGCTTCAAGGATTTCACTGGCTTCCTGGAATCCTTCAAAGCGGTGACGCGCCGCCTGGTCGCTCCGGAAGACTACGAACTAGCCGCATGGCGAATGATGCAGCATCTGGCCGAACAAGGCATAGTCCACGCCGAAATCTTCATCGCCGTTGGCGTCATCTACCTCTGGCGCAATCATGATCCGGCGGCCTTCGAGCCTATCTTTGCCGGATTGGAGCGGGCGCGAGAGCGCGCTGAGCGCGAGTTGGATCTCTCCATATATTGGATCTTTGATGCCGTCCGCCACTTCACCCTGAAAGAGGCCGAGCGGGTCTTCCTGAAGGCCATCGAACTCAAGCCGTCCCATCCCTCCATTATTGGAATCGGACTGGGCGGGGACGAGCGCCTCGCCGGCTCTCAAGCCTTTGCCGCAATCTATGCACAGGCCGCGCAGGCCGGCCTCAAGCTTACCAATCATGCGGGCGAAACCACCGGCCCGGAGGCCATCCGCGAAGCCTTGCAGATTGGCAGCCAACGCATCGGTCACGCCCTGTCGGCCATCAACGACTTCCATCTCCTTCAGGATTTGAAGGAGCGCCAGATTCCTCTGGAGTTGAATCCTACATCGAATCTGCGCACAGGCGTTTGCCCCACGTATGCCGTCCACCCGTTGCGGAAGTACTTTGACGCCGGCCTGTTGGTATCTCTCAACTCGGATGATCCTGCCTTTTTCGGCTCTGATCTGGCCAACGAATTCCTTTTGGCCCACCGCGAACAGGGGTTTACGCGCGATGAACTCTGCCAACTGGCCGCCAATTCCATCCGTTCGAGCTTTCTGCCCGATATGGAAAAGACGAAATGGCTGTCTCGTATCGACGCCATGCGGTAGAGTGAGTCAGTTGCAATGTGGTTCTTTCCTCAGCGCCGCGGATGTCCATCCGATGCACGAGGGAATCGCCCTCCGAAGGGCCATCGGAATCAAGATCGCGCATTGGGTTTGACCTCTTCCTCGGCCGCCCGTATCATCTAAGCAGGGAGTTGTGCGCGGAGCCATTCTGCCCGCTTCCAGGCGCGGCCTTTTGGGCCTGACCTGTTGTCCCTTATCCGGCGGGGTAGCTCAGATGGTTAGAGCGACGGATTCATAACCCGTAGGTCGGCAGTTCGATCCTGCCTCCCGCCACCAATTAAATCAACAATATACGCTGGGATCTTGAACTCAGTCTCACCCCTAGGTTGCGCGGGGGTTGACGAGCAGATCGAAGCTGGCGTTGGCTTTGCCGCGCCTCCGCAAAGCGACACGCCCATCGCGAACCATCGAATTGCCGCGGCTATAGCGCAGACGCTCGCCGAAGTCAGCAGCGAGGAGCGTTTCCTGCTCGCGTCGTATTATCTTGATCGGCGCACACTGGCCAGCCTCGGCCGTCAAATGGGCGTGCATGAATCCACCTCTATAAACGGGTAATATCGCCGGTCAAGTCAGTAAACCTGTCGCGAGACTCCAGAGCATTCTCTTCAATCGACCTGCGTAGGCCAACGGTTCGAACCAGAGCGGCAATAGCGGCCACTGGAATGCCAACTGCCAATCCAACAGCCAAAGGACCGAGGATGACTTCCATGCTTGCATCTCCTTTGACCAAGAAAACAAATGACTGAAGCTAGAACGGGTTCGTCGGCATCTCTTGCAAGAATTTCTGCAAGAAACTGCAGGCGCGGCGTTCTAACTAAAAGAAAGGCCTGGTGTGTGTCGATGGGAAGTGTACCCAATCCGAACTATAGAACGCTATAATCGACGAAAACCAAGCCAAACTACCGACAGGTTTGAGGGTATATTACCGATGAGCGATGATCTATTGCCAGAAACACTTGCTCCACAACGCAGCGAGCGCGGCTTTTGGGCGTTGATCGTTACGCAATTTCAGGGAGCCTACAGCGACAACATTCTGCGCAACCTGCTGCTGTCGATGATCGTCGGCATGGGCCTCGCGGGCAATGAGCGATCGAGCTTTGTCTCGCTTGTCACCTTCCTTTTCTCCATGCCCTTTGTGCTTTTCAGCATGACCGGCGGCTGGCTGGCGGATCGCTTCAGCAAGCGGCGGGTTACGCTCTGGACCAAAGCAATGGAGATCGGCGCGATGACCATCGCGACCGCTGGCCTTGCGCTTCATTCGCAGCCGATCACTCTGGTGGCTCTGGGACTGGTTGCTACGCAGGCGGCTCTCTTTGGGCCCTCTAAGTACGGCCTGCTGCCGGAACTGCTGCCCGCCAAGCGCTTGTCCTGGGGCAACGGCGTCATTGAACTGGGAACCTTTTTGGCCATCATTATTGGAACCATCACCGGCGCGTCGATGGCGGAGCATTTTCATGGACAAGAAGTGTATGCCGGCTACTTCCTGCTCACTCTCGCTGTGATTGGCTTCTTTACCAGCCTCGGCATCGATCGCGTTCCAGCAGCCGCGCCAGAGAAGAAATATCAAATTAATTTTCTTGGCGATCTATGGCAGCAGATCAATTTGATGCGCCGCGACAAAGCGCTTTTTCTCGCCGTCCTCGGCAATACATATTTCTGGTTTCTGGGTTCGCTGCTCTTTTCAACCATCGTTGTCTATGGGCCGGATGTGCTGCACGTTGGGCAGGCCAAGACTGGTTACCTGAATGCGGGGCTGGCCATCGGCATTGGCATAGGCAGCATGATTGCTGGCCTGGTCAGCGGCAACAAGATTGAGTACGGACTGATTCCGCTCGGTTCGATAGGAATGACCGCAACCGGCCTCGCGCTGGGCGGAATGCACTTTGGCCTCGTTGGCTCAGGCGTGCTGCTTGCGCTTCTCGGCTTTTGGGCAGGCTTCTTCGCGGTCCCTGTCAACGCTCTGATCCAGCATCGACCGGCGGAGACGGACAAAGGCGGCATCATCGCCGCGGCAAACCTTCTTTCGTTTGTGGGCATCGCGATTTCATCAGGCGTATATTTTGTCTTCACGGCATTCATACATCTCAATCCGCGTGGAGTGATTGTTGCCGCATCGATCATCACTGGCCTCGGCACGGTCTATGTTTTGCTGCTGCTGCCGGAGTGGTTCGGTCGCTTGGTTCTGTTCTTCCTGACTCATACTGTTTATCGCGTGAAGGTTCTTGGGCGCGATAACTTCCCGGACAAGACAGGCGCGCTGCTGGTCTGCAATCACATGTCGTTTGTCGATGTTCTGCTGCTGATCGCCTCCACCGACCGGCCCATTCGTTTTCTGATGTACAAGGGAATCTATGACAAGAAGTGGCTCAAGCCTTTCGCCAGAGCGATGAAGGCGATTCCCATCTCCAGCGAACAACGGCCCCGCGAGATGATCCGCTCGTTGCGCACGGCCAGCGATGCACTGCGCGACGACGAGATCGTCTGCATCTTTGCTGAAGGGCAGATCACGCGTACCGGGCAGTTGCTTCCCTTCCGCCGCGGCCTTGAACGCATTATGAAAGACGTCGCCGTACCCATCATTCCCGTGAATTTGGACGGCGTCTGGGGCAGCATCTTCAGCTTTGCACGCGGGCGTTTTTTATGGAAGATACCGCGTCATATTCCGTACCCGGTGACTGTAAGTTTCGGCAAAACTATGCCGCCGGCCTCTACCGCCATCGAGGTTCGCCGCGCCGTGCAGGAGTTGCAGGCCGAGGCCTTCCAGCAGCGCAAGCGGCGCATGAAGACACTGGATAGAGCTTTCATTCACACGGCGCGCCGGTATCCATTGCGCTTTATGATGGCCGATGGAAAGACGCCCAAAGTCAGCTTCATCTCAGCGCTGGTCATGGCCATTTATATCGCGCGCAGGCTGCGTCCGCAGATCGGCGAGCGGCAGATGATTGGACTGTTATTGCCACCTTCTGTCGGCGGCGCGCTCACCAACTATGCGCTGATGATGATGGTCCGGATTCCTGTGAATTTGAATTACACTGCCTCCAGCGAAGTAATCGCCTCCTGCGCCAGTCAATGTGATGTTGATGTGGTTATCACCTCAAAGGCATTTGTCGAACGCTTTCCCAAGCTGGAAATTCCAGGGCGCGCACTCTTTCTTGAAGACGCATTGCAAGCGCCGCGCATCGCTGAAAAACTCATTTCCCTCGCACTCGCATGGCTCGCGCCGCAAGGTCTGCTGTACAAGGCTCTTGGCGCAAAGCGCAACGCACCCAAGAGCGCCATGGACAATCTGGCGACAGTGATTTTTTCCAGCGGCAGCACAGGCGATCCGAAGGGCGTCATGCTGACGCACTTCAACATCACATCGAATATTGAGCAAGTCTCTCAGGTTTTTATGCTGGGCGGTAGAGACAAGATCCTCGGCATTCTTCCTTTCTTTCATTCCTTCGGATTCATGGCCGCGCTGTGGATGCCGGCGGTGAACGGCATTGGTGTCGTCTACCACCCCAACCCGCTGGATGCGCAGGTCATTGGAGAACTGGTCGGCAAATATCGAGTCACTTTTCTCATTGCCACACCAACGTTTTTGCAGGCCTATATAAAGCGCTGCTCGCCGGAAAACTTCGGTAGCCTGCAATATGTTCTCGTCGGTGCGGAGAAATTGCCGGAACGTGTTGCGCTGGCTTTTGAAGACATCTTCGGCATTCGTCCGCTCGAAGGTTACGGCTGCACGGAATGCTCGCCGGTGGTCACGGTCAATAGCCGCGACTTCCGCGCGCCGGGCTTCCGCCAGGTGGGCGCGCGGCGCGGCAGAATCGGTCATCCTCTTCCGGGCGTCTCGGTCAAAGTTGTCGATCTCGACAGCGGCGAACCCGTCGCTCCCGGCACTCCAGGAATGTTGCTCGTCAAGGGACCGAACGTGATGAAGGGCTATCTGGGCAGGCCGGAGAAGACCGCCGAAGTTTTGCGCGATGGTTGGTACACGACCGGCGATGTGGCGATGATGGAAGAAGATGGATTCCTCACCATCACCGACCGCCTCTCGCGCTTCAGCAAGATTGGCGGCGAGATGGTTCCACACATCAAGATCGAGGACAAGCTGCATGAGCTGGCCGGAGTGACCGAGCAGGTCTTCGCCGTAACGGCGCTGCCCGACGAGAAAAAAGGAGAGCGCATTGTGGTTATCTATACACTCCCAGAGCCGAAGGTGGCGCCGATCTTGGAGAAGTTCGCACAGTGCGATCTGCCCGCACTGTGGAAGCCTCGGTCAAATCTTTTCTTTCATGTTGACTCGCTGCCAGTGCTGGGCACAGGCAAAATCGACCTGCGCGGCGCGAAGGCACTCGCAGGTCGATTGGCTGAAGAAGTAGAAAGCAGGCCGCGTTCAATGGAATCATGAACGGCCAGCCGGTCT
Organism: uncultured Occallatibacter sp.; assembly: GCA_964644105.1. Classification (GTDB taxonomy): domain Bacteria; phylum Acidobacteriota; class Terriglobia; order Terriglobales; family Acidobacteriaceae; genus Telmatobacter. The sequence continues at coordinate 5,948 of CAZXVX010000039.1, forward strand.
AGCGCTCGTGCTTTTTCCAGTGGAGCATGTGGTGGTCGTCAACAGTGATTTTGGCGGGCAAGGTCAGGCCGCAGGTCTTGCAGATCAGCACGTCGCGGCCGATCTCCCAGTGGGTGCAGTCCTTGCATTTACAGATGAGAAGTTCGATTTCCTTTTTTTCGCTCATTTACAGCCTCCTGAATTCGTCTTTGACTTCGCGCACGAAATCGGTGAAGCGGGCCGTGGTAATGATGTTCGGCTGCCAGCAGAGATCGCGTTCAATTAAATTGTACTGCTTGATGATGTGGGAACCGGGCGGGGTGGCGCCGTCCTCTGCGGGGCCGTGTCCCATGAGCCAGAGATGATCGGCCACCGAGCAGGCCGCGGTCACGTCGTGGGTGACGACAATGATGGTATTCAGATCGTCCATGTTGGCGACGGTCTCGATCAGCTCGCAGGTCTTTTCCAGCATGATGAGGTCGAGGCCGGAGAAAGGCTCATCCATCAGCAGGAAGTGTTCGCTGCACAAGATCTGCTGAATGATGGCGCAGCGCTGGCGCTGGCCGCCGGAGAGCTGCGCGGGATAGAGGTTGTACTTGTCCTCCAGGCCGAACTCTTGCAGGAAGGTCATCACCTTGTCGCGCGCGGCGCTGGAGTTTTTTTCCTTCTTTTTGGCGCCCAGCATCAGGTTGCCGAGGACGGTGCGGTGCTCGAAGAGTGGATAGCTCTGGGCGACGACGCCGACTTCGCCGGCCATCACCGGGCGATCAAAGCCGTTGACCGAGACGCGCCCCGAAGTGGGCGCGTGCAGGCCGGCGATGATGCGGAAGAGCGTGGTTTTGCCGCAGCCGGAGGGGCCGAGAATGCCTACCACCTGCCCTTGTACGCGGCCCGGAACAATGATGTCCTTCACCTCGGCAGTGACGTTGCTCAGCACCGGGCGGCCATCGTACTCCAATGAGACGTTGTCGATGCGGAGGAGAGTTTTACCAAAACTGTAATTGGGAGTGGCCATTAGCTTCTCTCCAGGGTCAGCGCCGCATAAGGGCACAGCATGTTCTTGGCCAATCCGATACCGTAATCCTGGAGCAAGCCGAGCAGCAGGATGGTCAACTGAATGGCGAAGACGGCGGCCAGGCGGAAGTGATGATTCTGGTCAAGGAGGATAGTGCCCACACCGCCCTCGGAGCGGACGATCCCCTCGACCATGGTGAGCATCATCCAGCCCATCGCAGCGTTCTGGCGGAGGACGTCGAAGACCTGGTCGATCTGGCCCAGGACGATCACCTCCCAAACCACGCGCCACTCGCCCATGCGCAGCGTGCGCGCCAGGTCAAACTGCTCCTTGGGGATGCCGTTGATGACGTCGGCCATGCCGGTGACGAAAAAGACGGAGACGGAAAAGACCAGCAGCGAGAGCTTCAGTTCGTGGCCGCTGCGAGCCATCAGCGTAAAGAAGAAGGTGAGGCCGACGAGCGATAAAAAGCGCAGCTTGCTGAGCAGCGCGACGACGGGCCGGAAGAAAGGCATCACCGTGGCGTAGGCCAGCAGCAGCGTCACGATGGTTGAAACGGCGATGGCCTGAATGTTGAGGTAAAAGCTGGTAATCAGTTCCGCGCCCAGGCCTTGCTCCCATAATTCGTTGAAGGCGCTGAGAACCTCGCTCGGTTTAGGCAGCAGAACAAAGGGACTGAAGATCCATAACAGGATCAGCACAGCGATCTGAAAAGCGATCAGAGCGCGCACGGCGCTCTTGTTCAGGACCGCATTGGGAGAAAAGACAGCGACTACGTGATTCATTGCTTACCTACGGATACATGTAGAGCCGGTCTCCAGACCGGCTGTAGCGCGGGCGTCCCCGCCCGCGCCTGTTCGGTGCCAATTATCGAATCAATCGGTCACGGCACTACTGTCCGATCTGCGTGATTTCAACTCTGCGGTTGAGTGCCTTGCCGCCGGCGGTCGCGTTGGAGGCCAGCGGATCCTGCGAGCCGTGGCCGGCTACCGACTTGAAGCGCGAGTCCGGAAAGCTCAGCGGGGCCACTTGCTGGAAATAGCGCTTGACGGCCTGGGCGCGCTTTTCGCTCAGCGGCACGTTGACCGCGTCGCTGCCGGCGTTGTCGGTGTAGCCGTCGATCTGGAGGGCCAACTGCGAGTTGATGGCCAGCGAATCCTTCAGCTCGCTAAGTGTGGGCAAGCTATTGGGCAGCGGCTGATCAGAGCCGGAGGCGAAGTTGATGTAGACCGCCTTGTGGCCCAGCACCTGGCCGCTCTGCGCTTCCTTGGCGTAATCCACCGTCTCCGCCGCCGCGCCTTGCACGCCGCCTTGGTTCAGCAGCGCCTGCGCGCCGAAGATGAACGAAGTATCGACCGCTTCCTTGTAGGGCGGAACGGGGTTGTCCTTGTAGAACAGCGGATAATTTTCCGTGGCGATCTTGCCGAAGGTCTCGTACGTAGCGCGCATATTATTGTTATGCTTGCCGTCCAGGCCGAAGTAGTTGACGTTGTCTTCAAGATTGAAGACCGCCGAGCCGCCCAGCATCTGGCCGGAGGCCGGATCGCGGAAGCCCGGATAGTACTTGTACCAATCCGTGCCGTTGTCGTTGTAGAGCTTTGTGGAGATATCGCCAGCCTTGCGGCGCACCGCGTCGAAGGCCTTCACCTGGTCGGCAGCCTGGAAGCTGGCAGCCAAAAGACCAGTAACTTCGTCGCGGTTGTCATTGAAGAACTTCTTGATGCCGAGGATGACGGCTGGCATCTGCGAGGCGTACTCGTGCGAGGAGACAATCTTCACCGTTCCGGGACGGCCATGCACGGCTTGTTCGTCGCCGGGGGTCCAGGTGACCACGCCGTCGGGGCAGACATTCTTGGTCTCGCCGGTGGGACGTCCATCCTTGACCACCTTGCGGTCCTCGCAACGGTTGGGGATAAATACCTCGGTGACAGCTTTGATGTAGTCCTCCTCCGGCGCCGAGATCCAGTTCACCGCATCCGGGTCGTAGGTCTTCAAATCGGGATTGTTCTTCAGTCCGTTCGATCCCAGGAAGTTGAGGGCGATATTCCAGTCGCCGTCGCGGATGACGCCGACCACGGTTTTACCCTTCATGGATTGCGGGTTGGTCTTCCACTCGGCGGGGCCGAGGAGCGCATCCTCGCCGTTGGAGCGGCCCACCGCGCCAATGATGACCGCCTGATACTCCGGCCCCAGCTTCTTCAGAGTCGGATTCAGTGTGGAGAGCCACGTGCTTCCGCCGCTATCGCCCATTACGACGATGGCCTCGGCCCCTTTGGAGCAACTCTTTTCGCCATCATGGAGCTGCTTGGCGCAGGCCACCAGATCGGCGTTCATCTGGGTATTGGAGTCCTCGCGGTGCAGCGTCAGGTTCACACCGTACTTTTCCATCAGCGAGTCCTTGGTGGTATCCGGTCCGCCGTTGGCATAGATCAGCGCGAACATGGCGTTCCACTCCCACACATCGAAGGTGATGTGCGTCGCTTGCACGTTGGCCGCGGCGGTGGACGGATACGGCAGAGCCTGCACATTGGCCACCTGCGCCTCTTCCTGCGGCGGCAGCGTGACGCGCGAGGCCACGATGGACTTCATGATCCCCGGCGTGGGAATCAGGCCATGCTGCATGGCGGCGCGCAGCCCGAAGAAGACTACGGCGACCACGATCACAATCAAAACAAACTTCGCTTGCGGCTTCAAACGCGGCATTTCTTTCTTCCTCCAATGATTTCCTGGTATTGCGACAATTTATTTGCGAAGCCATCATCAAGTGAGCAAGTGAAAAAGTGAATCAATGCGCTGTTTTACTTCACTCGTTCACTTCTTAACTCGTTCACTACCAAAATGTCACGACACGAGACTATTGCCTACTTGAACATATTGTCGTAATCGTTATCGGATTTGTCGCTGGAGGCAGCCACACTGGCCAACGTCCCCGGCATCCGTGCCTGCGCCGGCGCTTCCATCCCCGGAATGTGAATCATGTCGGCGCCGGTGGACTGGTTGCCCGATGTGAGCAGCTTCTGATTGAACTCTGCAAATTTGGCCGCCGCCTCGTCCGCCGCCGCACCCGATTCGATCTGGTCGTCGGTCAGCAGCTTGTCGGTGTAGCGGGAGAACTCGCGAATCTCGCCCAAGGTGCGCGAGGTGTCGTCTTCCAGGTATTCGAGGGCCATATCGACCATCTTCAACTGCTCGGGATTGCCGCGCAGCAGTTGCTGGCCCACGCCCAGCGTGGCCTTGGCGTCCAGAATCATCTTGCGCTGCTCGGCCAGGAAGTTCACCTTGTTCTCGGTGCGCTGAATCTTGCTGTCGGAGATCTGCGACCAGTGCTGAAAGGTCTTGAGCATCTTCCCCGTCTGGTCTTCCAGAGCCTGCAACTGCTTGACGCCCTGCATCAACATTCCGGCCTGCTCCAGGAAGGTCTGGCCTTCCAGTTGCAGCCGTTCCTTTTCCATCGGATCGGTGGCGGCTGCGGCCAACTGCTGGGCTTTGGTGGCCTTGCGTCCCAGGCCGTTAATCTCGTCGGATTTGGCGCTGATGCTGCGCTGCAGGCGCTCATCGCTGCCGGCAAAGCGCTGCAAGGTCTGGTCCAGGTTGTACTTGGCCTTCTTCATGTCGTCCAGGTTGTTACGCAGAATGCCAATGGGGTCAGTCTCAACCACCCATGACGCAAAGAAGCGCACCACGTTCTGGAAGAGATTCGAGACCGCCGTGCGGAAGGTGGGATTGAAGACCAGCCACAGAATGGCCACCACCACCGCGCCCAGAATGGCGGCGTGAATCGTGTCCTGCAAAAGCGTGATGATAAAGGGCAGCAGGATGAACAAGCCATACGCGCCGCCCAGGACAAGGGCCGCAAGAACGACCATGCCGAACGGGCCTTCCGGCCGCTTCCAGAACGATTTCGGAGTGTAATTCTGAAGGTTCTGGGTAAAGTTGGGTGTCACTGGCGAAAGTCCCATACGCGTTTTTATCCTCTCAACCCTGGCAACCTGTGGCGAAAGTTAAAATTCCTAAAAACCTTCCCTCAGGGGCTAAAGCCCATCCGTTATGTTTGCTGTCATGTGGCACGACTAAAGTCGTGCCCTTTCAAAACAAGTTCTTAACCACAGGAAGCTAGCCTTTGAGCAGAGACGTGTAGAGCGCCTTCTGCTGTTCAAGTTCACTGGCGCGGCGCTGAACAGCCGCTTCAAACTGGCCTTGTGCGTGAGTTGCCTTGCCCTGCGCATTCACCAGTTCCGTCGATAACTGCGCCAACTGCTGCTGAAGATCGGTAATCTGCTGACTGATCTTCTGAATCTGATCCTGGCGGCCGGTCACTTCCTTCGCGGCAAACTGCTGCTCTTTGACGCCGAAGTTGTCGTGTTCCTGCTGCAACTTGGCCTTTAGCGTGTCGAAGGTGGAAAGAATCCCGTCTTCCGTCAATCCCGCCTGCGCCGTGGCCTGAATCACCGCCGTCTTGAATTTGATGTTTGACGGCATGACAGAGTCCGGGATGGCTTTCAGCGGATCAAGGAATTTGTGAATCGTCGCGGCAGTCGGCGTGGCCTCGAAATCGGTCTTCGCGAGCAGCGTCTGGTAGACCGGATCGTGATCCGCCACAACGCCTGCGTCGATGGGCAGCGCATACGGGGCCGGCGAAGAAGTGTCCACGGGCTGCGCCGGGGCGGAAAACGAAGGAGCCGCGAAGGTGGGCGCGGAAAAGGCCGGGGCGGCGGGCGGCGGGGTGTGCTTCTCCGGCGGCGCCGGTTCATCTTCAAAGGCGACTGACTTCAGAGTATCGAGAAATCCATGTTTGCCCGTCATACATCCTCCATGCAACTTCCAACTAGAAAGGCGGTTTCAGTTTTTCTTCGGTCGTAGGAATCGTAACCTATTCCGCACTGCATTTGCAATGGAATACGCAGATTCATCGCGCGCGGTTCCTTGGCGCCGATTACACATTGCAATCAGAAGTTAGTGCTAAATTGCAATGTGAATGAAATGCCGGGCAGGAAAGAAACCTGTTCCCGCACGCACCCATCCTCTGCTATACTTCCGCCCATGGAAAATCGATCAATCAGCGACGTGGGCGGAACTCCAGGCGGACTGGGGCATTTTGCGCTGGGCTTCATCATGATGTGCGTGGGCGGGTACCTGCTGATGAATCAAGTGATGATCGTAGGCTCTTACTGGAGCTTCTTCGGAGCAAACTCTTTCGGCATAACTCTGCTGCCGATGTTATTCGGCATCGGCCTGCTCTTCTGGCGTGGCCGCAGCATTGTCGGATGGCTTCTGACCATTGCCGGCGCTCTGTTTATCTTTGCCGGAATCATCGCTAATATGCACATCTTTTTCCGGCCGACGAGCCTTTTTGATACCATCCTGATCCTGACACTGATGGTTGGAGGGCTGGGACTAATCGCCCGCGGCCTCCAGCCGCATAGCAAGCAATCTGTCGAATAGCCGCGATCACGGTTCCCCCACGAATGCTACCAATTTTTCGGGCTGGTTTAGAGATTCGTCCGGCAATCGCCGTTTGCTACAAAGATCCTCACCTGAGGACGAGCCTCGGATTCAGACCTTCGCGCCCGGCGATATTCAGCCCGCTGCGTCCGTGATCCGAACACTCTCGCACGATTTCCACCTGGTGCGATGCGGCGTATGCGCGGACCACTTCTAGCTGGTTCTCTGGGGGGTACTGCTGATCTTCCGAGGACATGCGAACTTATTGCGCAGTCCGTAGAGGGAGAGGAAGAGGCGTGTTTATGGTTGCAATCGACGGCTTCTCCATTCCTTTGCCACCAGCTCTCGCGGGATCGAATTTCCACCATGACGGTTGCAGCTGGTGAACCTTCAAACAACTCCGAGTTAATAGTGGAGAATAAGCGGCATTTTAGCGACAAGAACTCGAAATATATCTTCGGTTATACCACAATACGGGACACGGTAGGCGGTTCAGCTGAGTGTTGAAGGGTCTTGGCGCGTTCGGACTTGGCATAAATCGCCGCCGGCGCCGTCACGATCATCAACATCGCCATCACCAGTGCCGCCGCCAAAGATGCGCTCACCGTGCCCATCTTCACCGGGATACCTTGAAAGTCCCCAGGGCCGAACAAACGCCTAACCTATATCAAATTTGATCTACTTTTGTTTGCAGGGCAGCTGCTCCTCCCGCGAGCGTCCCCGGATCCTGGTGACTTTTCCAAGCCACAAAAAGGGCATCCAAACTCTTTCGCTTTTGAAACTTGGAATCCGGTTGGCGATTCTCGATCCATAGAAATGCGAAATTGAGCGGCATTGTGCGTGTCAGCCCGCACACGGCGTGTCTGAGCTGACACGTCCATCTCTGAATATCCACCCCGTAAAACCTTTGTTATCAACTATTAGCCTTTGGCACGCGGTGTGCACTTCTTCGGCGTGCAGGCAATTTGAAAACAAAGCAGGGGGATGCGATGAAGGCTCTGAAGATGAACAACCTGGTCATGGCAGCGTTGGTGACGGTGATGATGACGGCGCGTGCGATGGCCTTTGAGACGCCGCTGCAAACGCCATCACAACCGATGGTCCCAGCGGTGCAGAAGCGCGTGATCGTTGTGAGCCTGAAGGATTGCAAGCTGGCGCTGGTTGTGGATGGACAAGTAAAGAAAATCTACACGGTCGCAGTGGGCAAGCCTTCCACGCCGAGCCCGGTTGGAACCTTCACGATTGAGAGGCGCATTGCAAATCCGACCTATCACCACAATGGCAAAACGGTGTTGCCGGGGCCGGGCAATCCGGTGGGCACGCGCTGGATGGGCCTGAGCATTGCGGGCTATGGAATTCACGGGACCAACGAGCCGAAGTCCATTGGCAAAGCTGCCAGTCACGGATGCATCCGCATGGCGAAGGCCGATCTGGAAGAGTTCTACGCTTTGGTGGCTGTGGGCGACACAGTGGAGCTGATTGGCGAACCCAACGACCTGACAGCGAAGCTCTTTGGTGATCCAGAACCGCCCGCCGCCGCGCCTGCCGCGCAGCCAACTCAATTGGCAATGGCCACAGCAGAGGCGCAAACCTCTGCGCCGGCTGACCAGGCAAATCAGAGCAATCCAGTTTTGATTGCGATGCGGTAAAGGAGGCGCGCGATGCACCTGCTGATGGAAGCGATGGATGGTTTGGGAGCTGTGCTGCTGCCGGTGGCAGTGGGGCTGCTCTTCGAGGAAATGACGATGGGTGGTCTGGTCCGGTTGCTGCTCGTTCCACGACCGGTCGCAGTTAGACGAGTTGAACGCAAAACCAAAGAAGGAGAACTCTGATGAACGCATTGAAGCTGTTGTTGACGGTTGCGGGAGTGCTGATGCTGACTGCCGCTGCGACGATTCCGCTGTATGGGTTGTGGCTTCGCATACGCATTGCGCGGCGCAAAATGAAGGGTGAAGAAAAGACGGAAGAGCCGGGAGAGATTGCCTGGCGCATTTCAGTCGCGCTGGCGTTGGTGGCGTGCTTGCCGCTGTTGGTTGCCTCAAGCATCGTGGTGGTGCCGAGCGGAATGGGTGGCGTGCGCATAAGTCAGTTGAGCGGCACTGAGCCTGGAACGCTGTATCCTGGCTTGCATTTTGTCACACCACTTGTGGAGAGCGTGGAGACCTTTGATCTGCGCGATCATCTCTTCACTGCCGGACTGGCGGAAGAGGGCGCGAATGCGGAAGCGCGCAAGACCAGCCTCAGCGTGCAATCACGCGAAGGATTGAATATCGGCCTTGCGGTGACAGTGCGGTATCGTCTGGACCCTAACAAGCTGGCCAGTGTGCAGGCGCATATGCCGCAGCCGGTGGACAAGGAGTTGGTGCCGCCAGTGGTGGCCAGCGCGTGGCGCGAACTGGCGCCGGCGTACACCGTGCAAGAGATCTTCAGCAGCAAGCGCGAAGAGGTGCGAGCCAAAGCATCCGAGGTGATTACCCGCAAGCTGGGCGCCGATGGAATCTTTGTGGAAGAGGTGATGCTCTCTGATATTCAACTGCCGGCCGAGTACGCCAAGGGGCTTGAAGGCTTGCTGTTGAAGGAGCAGGAAGATGAGCAGATGGGCGTGACCACGGAGATTCAACAGAAGCAGGTGCGCATTGCCGAGTTACAGGCCGAGGCGGAAGCTGTGCAAAAGGTGAAAGAGGCCGAGGGTGACGCGCAATCCAAAGTGGTCGAGGCCAAGGGCGAAGCCGACGCAATGCAGTACACGCTGCCGCTGAAAGAGAAGCAGATCGAGCAGAGCAAGCTGGAGGCTGAAGCGCACAAGGAAACGACAATTCAGAATGCGGAGGCTGAAGCCGAAGCCAAGGTAATCGACAGCAAGGCCGAGTTGCAGCGTCGCAATCTGCTGGCCGACGCCGAAGCCAGCCGCGTGCGCTTGATGGCCGCGGCCAACGCCGAGCGCATGACCAGCGAAGCGGCTCTGTTGAACAAGTCCCCACTGCTGATCAACAAGATCATCGCCGAGCGGCTCTCGGACAAGATTCAAGTGGTGATGGTTCCTTCGGACGGCAAGTTCTTCTTTGCCAATGACGTCTTCAAGAGCATGGCCGCAAGCCCGGCCATCAAGCAAGAGATGGACAGCGAATCGGAAGCCTCGCCCGCGCCTGGGCATTGATGCATGATGTTCTTGGTTCGTGGTGTCCCAAGTCCCAAATTCGGGACCTGGGACACCCATCTTTGAAACACAAGCAGCTCAAAACGATATAATCCGCGCATAGGAAAAGTTAACCGAAAGATGAAAGCAATGAAGCTGAACTGGTTGTTGGCAGTGATTGCGAGCGGACTGATGGGATTCACCGCGAGCGCAGCGTCCGTGCCCAGCCCGTGGGAGCAGCCCGCGGCTGCGATAGCTGCGCAGATTGCCGAGATTCTTGGACCAGCGCAGGCGCGATTGACGATGCGCAACATTACTTCGATTCCTGCAAGCGAGATTCCAACAATCCGGCTGCTGATCGAGCAGGATTTGAAGACGCATGGCGTTGTGGTTTCCGGCGCGGAAAGCGCCAACGAAATTCGCATTACGCTGAGCGAGAATCAGCGCGAGCGGTTGTGGGTGGCCGAGGTGATCGAGGGCAACGAGACGCGCGTGGCTATGGTGCAGTTGGATTTGATCGCAGCGAATCCCGCAAGAGAGCCGGAGCGCATCGTGTTGCACAAGGATGTATACGTCAGTGGAACAGGTTTCTCTCGCTTGCCAGGCGATGATGAGCCGGTGCTTGCAACCGTCGATACCGGAACAGGCTTGGTCGTTTTGAAAGAGAATCAAATTGTTCTTTCGAATAGGCCTCAGGCAAAATGGATGGCAAGCAAGGTTTTCAATTTCAATCAACGGCAACAATCGTCAAGAGATCCGCGCGGAATCATCCTTGCTGCATCCGACGGAAACGGCTTCACATCCTTTACTGCGGGAAACAAATGCATAGGTTTTTTCACACCTTCTGAAAACAGCAGCGCACGGCCGGGCGATGGCTGGTCAATTGATTGCAAAGCCAGCGATGATCCATGGCCGATTGTGCAATCAGACACAGGGAACGGTTCACTGAAGGCTTTTTACAATGCATCCCGCAATTACTTTACCGGCGTGGTTTCTCCGAGCCTGGGCGTTGATCTGCCGCCGTTCTACACAGCTGCGCTGCTTCCTCGTCCTGCGGAGAATCAAGTGTTGCTGATTGGCGGCATCGACGGCAAGGTGCAACTGCTGGAGAATGGCGCGCTGAAGCAAGTGAGCGGCGCGCGCGATTGGGGCAGCGATTTTGCGGTTCTTCATTCCGGCTGCGGCGCGGGCACGCAGATCATTGCATCCGGCTCTGGCGAGGCGGTGAGCGACAGCCTGCGCGCCTATGAACTGCCTGCGCTGGAAGCTGTTCCAGTAAGCGCCGCGCTGGCCGTGGATGGAACCGTGACCGCGTTGTGGAGCGCGCCCGACGGCAAGAGCGTCTTCGCCGTGGTGCGTGGCGCAACAGATCAATATGAGGTGGACCGTGTTACGGCAACTTGCAATGAATAGTCTTCCCGCCTTGGGCGCAAAAACAAATACGCGCCGCGTGTGGGCCACGCTTTGGATCATCGTGGCATTGCTGGCGCTGCCTGCCGGAGCCCGCACTCGTCCTCACTACGGCGGAATTTTGCGGTTTGAGATCGAGGGCGATCCATGGCAGCGGCCCAATGGGCTGGCGCGGCGATTGATGCTCGACGGGCTGACGCGCATCGACGCCAATGGCGTGGTCGAACCTGCGCTTGCCCTAAATTGGAAATCGGAAAATGAAGCGCATCACTGGGAATTTCAGTTGCGCCCCGGGGTGCATTTTCAGGATGGCTCAAGTGTAACTAGTGTCACTGTTGTCAACAGTATCAATGTTGCGTGTAGTGCAAACTGCCCCTGGACGGCGGTTCATGCCGTTGGTTCATCTATTGTTTTCACGGGCGACTCGCCCATGCCCAACCTGCCGGCGCTGCTTTCAGACGATGAGTATTTGATAGCCGCCGATGCGGGAGGCAACATCGGCACTGGACCGTTTCAGTTGAAGGGATTCAACAACGCCGTATTGACTCTGACGGCCAACGAAAGCTGCTGGGCTGGAAGGCCGTTTGTCGATGCGATTGAAATTCATGCGCGCCGTTCCATTCGCGATCAATGGCTTGACATGAGCGTGGGACGCGCCGATCTTGTCGAGGTTCCAGTGGAGCAGTTGCGCCAGGCCCGCGAGCAGCATCTCACTGTGCTTCAATCGCCTCTTTCCACTCTGCTGGCGCTCAGGGTTTCCAGCTCCGGCGCGCTGGCCAATCCTGATCTTCGCTGGGCAATCGCGTTGGCCGTCGACCGTGGCGCGCTCTTCAACGTGATCTTTCAAAAGCAGGGCGAAGTTACCGCCAGCTTGCTGCCTTCTGCGCTCACAGGCTATGCCTTTCTGTTTCCTACAGAGCGCGATCTGAACAAGTCACGCGAAAAGCACGGCGGTCTCACTCCACCACCGCTCACCCTCTCTGCGGAGGAAGGCGGCGCCATGCAGTTGGCGGCGCAGCGCATCGTGCTCAACCTGCATGATGCCGGATTCAATGTGCAGGTGGTTGCGGAGAATGGAGCGCATCCCGCCGACTTGGCGTTGCGCCGCATTCCGCTTGCATCCAATCAGCCGGCGGCGGCGCTGGAAGCAATGCTGCGCGGCGCAGAAGTGAATGCGCCGGTGCTGGCGCAAGACCCTGCGCGAATCTACACGGTCGAGCGCGATTTTCTTGACACACACACGCTGATTCCGCTTCTCTATCTTCCGCGCGCATACGCGATCGGCGGTCGCGTGCGCGATCTGCGCCTTGGCGCCGACGGCACTCCGCAAGCGGCCGATGCGGCATTGGAGGATGCGCCATGAATCTGCGCCAAAAACTTCTCCTCATGCTCTCGCTCAATGTCGCGCTGGTTGTAGCTGCTGTTTCATGGACTGTGCTGGTGCGCATTCGCCACGTCTTCGAGCAGCGCGACCAGCAGGAGACAGCGCTCTTTGTCAGTCAGTTTCAGCGCGAGTTTCAGCATCGCTCCGCGGATGTGGCCGCGGCAGTGGACCGCATGGCCGCAAGTGAACACGTGCGTTCCATGGCTTTTGAAGTTGCGCAATCCGGCGATGCATCGCAGTATGTGACCGAGGCTCAGATGCTGGCGCAGGAGTCGCAACTTGATTTTCTTGAGATCGTGGGGCCGGATGGAAATGTTGTTAGTTCGGCGCAATGGCCTGCGCGCTTCGGCTATCCGGAACCATCGGTAAACGAAAGCTCAATCACTTTTTTGAAACGCGAAGATTTGCCCGACGGCAGCAGTGCGCTGGGTCTGTTTGCGGCTCGCGCGGTGCGCAAAGGAGATTTGAACGCGGCGGCAAATGTGTGGCTGGTGGGCGGCAAGCGCCTGGATCAAAGCTTCCTTGGCGATTTGCCTCTTGCTCCGGGAATGATGATTGGACTCTACAGTGATGCGGGATCTGCAACAGCAGCAACCGCGCTGAATGCATTCGATCCAAAGCTGCTCGTTGCCGCCGCGGGCGAGGTGAACGGAGCGGCGCGCTACCAGCCTCTGATTGATTCCGCACGCATCAGCGGACAACAGACGAGCGGAATTATTTATCTCACCAGCCGGCGTGAAGACAGCGTGAATGCCACCGCGATCCCGCTCAAGAGTGATGCGGGTACTGTGCTTGCGGTGCTGACTGTGGCGATCTCGCGCTCGGGCATGATCGAGGCGCAGCAGCAGGTTCGCGGGATTGCCTACGGAGTTGCGGCGGGTGGAATTCTTCTGGCGATTCTGGTTAGCCTGTGGATAGCCGCGCGCGTTTCGCGGCCTATCGAGCAGTTGGCGCGCGCCGCCGAGGAAGTTGCTCAAGGCAATTGGGAGACAAGTGTTCCGGAGCGCAAGCGGAAGCGCGGCAGCGATGAGGTGGATGTGCTGGCGCGCGGCTTCAATCACATGACCGCGCAATTGAGCAGCCAGCGCGAGCGACTGGTGCAGAGCGAGCGTGTGGCCGCGTGGCGTGAACTAGCGCGAAGGCTGGCGCATGAACTGAAAAATCCGCTCTTCCCGCTGCAACTGACGGTTGAAAATCTGGTGCGGTCGCGCGCGCTATCCGCGGATGAGTTTGATGAAGTCTTTCGCGAAAGCACGGCTACGTTGAGCATGGAAATTGCGAATCTGAAGACCATCATTGGCCGCTTCAGCGACTTCAGCAAAATGCCCAAGCCGCAGCTAGAGCGCATTGACGCTCGTGATGCAATCGAGCGTGTGCATTTGCTGTATGAAGCGGCCGGCGATCAGAGCGAAGCGAAGATTCAATTCGATGTGAATCTCTCCGCCGAGGCGATGCCGCTTGATGCCGATCCGGAACTGCTGCATCGAGCTTTATCAAATCTTGTTCTCAACGCGATGGATGCAATGCCGGAAGGCGGCACGCTGACATTGTCCGCGAAGTCGCGCGGCGAACAGATTGAGATTCGCATCAGCGACACCGGCGCCGGCATGACCCCGGAAGAGTGTGAGCGGCTCTTTACGCCTTACTACACAACCAAACAGCATGGAACCGGGCTTGGGTTGGCGATTGTGCAATCCGTGATCGCCGACCATATGGGAACCATTGCAGTTGAAAGCAGGCCAGGCGGCGGAACGGTCTTTGTGATCGAGCTGCCGAAAGCGAGCGAGATCATAGTATGACAGCCAAAGCAAAAATCCTTATTGTGGATGACGAGGCCAATACGCTGGCATCGCTTTCGCGCGCCTTTCGTCTTGCGGGACACGAGGCTATAGTCTGCGACAACGCCGCGCGCGCGCTGGAACTGGCGCGTTCGCAGCCCTTCGATCTGATCCTCAGCGATGTGGTGATGCCGCGGCGCGATGGCCTTGCCTTGCTTGAGGATTTGAAGAACGCCGATGTTACCGCTCCGGTTGTGATGATGAGCGGGCAGGCGCACATTGAGATGGCTGTGAAGGCCACGCGTTTGGGAGCTCTTGATTTTCTTGAGAAGCCGCTGACCACTGAGAAGCTATTGGTCACGGTTGAGAATGCGCTCAAGCTCACACGCTTGGAAAGCGAGAATCAAGATCTGCGCGCGCGCGTCGGCAAGCACACTCTGGTATTCACGGGCGAGACGATGCGCCGTGTACTGGGGCAGATTGAGCGCGTGGCTGCCAGCGAAGCGCGCATCTGCATCTACGGCGAGACCGGTACAGGCAAGGAACTAGTGGCGCGCACATTGCACGAAAAGAGCAACCGCGCAGGCGGTCCATTTGTCACGCTGAACTGTGCGGCGGTTCCAGCAGAATTGATTGAGAGTGAACTCTTCGGCCACGAGAAAGGATCGTTTACCGGCGCGGCGCAAAGGCATACGGGCAAGTTCGAACAGGCGCATCGCGGCACGCTTTTTCTTGACGAGATTGGCGATATGCCTGCCGCCATGCAAGCCAAGTTGCTGCGTGTGCTTGAGGAGGGAGAAGTCGAGCGCATTGGATCCGGCAAGCCCACCACCGTTGATGTGCGCGTTATTGTAGCCACCCATCGCAACCTTGAACAACTGGTCGAATCCGGCCAATTCCGGCGTGATCTTTATCATCGCGTCGTGGTCTTTCCCGTTGTGCTTCCGCCGTTGCGCCAGCGCGCGGAAGACCTGCCCGCGCTGGTCGAACACTTTGCCCGCCAGGTGAGCGCGCAAAATGGATGGAAGCCCGTCCCCTTTTCCATGGAAGCCATTGATGCTCTGAAACAATACGCATGGCCTGGCAATATTCGCGAGTTGCGCAATGTTGTCGAGCGGCTTCTGTTGCTGGCCGGTTCATTGATCGACGTGGCGGATGTTCAGCTCGCGCTGCCCTCGTCGCACTCAACTCACTCCGCGGATTTTTCCACCGCGCCCGCAATGGCAGGCCCTTTGTCTGTGCGAGTCACGAGCTTTGAACGCGTTGAAGTGCTGAGAGAACTTGAGCGGCATCAAAGAAATATCACGCAAACTGCCAAGGCTCTCGGACTGGAGCGCAGCCACCTCTACAAAAAGTGCCAGCAGTTGGAAATCGATCTAAAAAACCTGGACGAGCACGGGTGATGGATCGAAGACAGATTTTGCTTACCTCTGCACGGGTACAAAGTTTGAAGCTAGACCAATCAATCGGTCCATGCATTGCACCGGCCGAAGCTGTGGCCGTAAGACTCTGATCGCCGGCCGCTCTTAAGATGCGCACCAATCTACCCGTGCCCGCGGCCGGTTGCCGATTCCGCCCTGATCCACGCTCCGGATCGGGTCTTGAAACCGGCGACGACAGAAGGGGAACCGATTCCGGCCCCATTCTTCTTCCCGGAATGACCTTTTTGCAGCCGTTTTGCTCCACATTTTTCGCGCGTCCCAAAAAATTCGTGCTAAACCCTTTGTTCGGATAGGCCGGGCCAATGTTATACTCAGGTTGCGCTCTTGTGCCCGCAGCACCTTCGGCTGACCCCGGGTGGCGGGCGGAAGCGACTTTTGGAGGAGCACCATCGCACTCGATAAACGTTCGGCCAAGTCCTTTATCCGCATCAACGAGAAGATCCGTGCGCGCGAAATCCGCGTCATCGATGAAAACAGTGAACAGCTTGGGATTCTTCCACCCTTCGAGGCGCTGAGGATCGCCCGCGAGCGCGGCCTGGATCTGGTCGAGGTCTCACCCAACGCCATTCCGCCGGTCTGCCGCATTCAGGACTACGGGCGCTTCCTCTATGAGAAGGAAAAAAGCGACCGCGCCGCCAAGAAGAAACAGAAAGTGATCACGGTCAAGGAGTGCAAGTTCTCCGTCACCGTGGACGATCACGACTACCAGACCAAGAAAAATCAGGCAATCCGCTTCCTCACCGAAGGCGACAAGGTCAAGGCCAGCCTGCGCTTCCGCGGCCGCCAGATGGCCCACCGCGAGCTGGGCTACGCCATCATCAACCGCCTGATCCAGGACATCGGCGACGCCGGGGTTGTCGAGTTCATGCCGCGCATGGAAGGCACCATCCTGCACGCCATCATTGGCCCCTCCAAAAAGCAGGAGCAGGCGGCCAAGCCCAAGCCGACCGCGCCGCCCACTCAAGCCGCCCCGCCGCTTCCGCCCGCACCTCCAGCGCAATAAGCATTCTCTTGTTCAACCAAGGACAAAACGCCCCAATTCTTTAAATTGAGAATTGGGGCATTTTGTTTCTGTACTTCCCATCGCGGCGCATTCAGAGCGGCAGGTTCGTCTATCATGATGCCATGACCAAACTTCGTTGGGGC
>CAZXVX010000040.1:0-22497 GCA_964644105.1 uncultured Occallatibacter sp.
ACCTTCGGAACCGTTTGCAGCGGAACTTCGCCGGATGCAGGCCGAAGCGCAGAAAGCAATCCAATCAAAGCAACGGCAAACGAAACAAGTTTTCGTGATTTCACCAATGCCCTCCCTAGCAACGCGGCATCATCTGCACCGCCGGCAATTATTGCCGCTTGAGCGCCCCGCTCTTCGACGCAATGCAATCCATAAGATCGTTCCAGGATTTCGCGAACGAAGCGATTCCTTCTTCCAGCAACTGCGCGGCGACAACATCCGTGTCAACCCCGGCGCTCGCAAATTCCGTAAAGATTCCCTCCGCATTCTTCGCTTCAGCCGCACCGAACTCCGGATGCGCGGCAAGCGCCTTCAAGGTTGCCTCTGGCATGGTGTTGATGGTGTCAGGCAATGCCAGGGCCTGAACGTACAAAAGCTCCGAAGCGTTCGGATCCTTGGTTCCCGTGCTGGCAAACAGCAATCGCTGCGGGCGGGCTCCAGCCTTCTGGATGCGCTGGCCCCGCTCGGAATCAAGCAGCGCGCGATACAGCGCATAAGCTTTTTTCGCAATGGCAATCCCAAGCCGGTTGCGCAAGCCCTCAGGAACCTTCTTGGCCACGGCAACATCCCAGCGGCTCACAAAAAGAGAAGCCACGGAATCGACATTGGGATCAAGTCCGGCGGCCATGCGACGCTCAATGCCGCGCAGATGGGCTTCGGCCGCCGCCGCATACTGCTCGCCTGAAAACAGCAGAGTTACATTCACCGGCACACCGCGGAAGATCGCCTCCTCAATCGCCGGAAGCCCTTCACGGGTGCCAGGAATCTTGATAAAGAGATTGGGCCGGTCAGCGCGTTTGTGCAGCGCTAGAGCCGCGGCCAGCGTACTCGGTGTTTCGCGTGCCAGCAGCGGCGACACCTCCAGCGAGACCCATCCATCCGCTCCGCCGGTTCTGTCATACACGGGACGGAAAAGATCCGCCGCCTGCCTCAGGTCCTCGATCGCCAGCTCGAAGAACAGCTCCTCGCCACACTTGCCTTCCTCCAGCAGTCCTCGTATGGCGTCATCGTAATCGTTGCTGTTCTGAATGGCGTGGTTGAAGATGGTTGGATTCGAGGTGAGTCCCGTTACCGAAAGCTCAAGAATATAACTCTGCAGCGTACCGCTTGCCAGCAGACGGCGCGTAATGTTATCCAGCCAGAGGCTCTGGCCGATGCCGCGCAGTTTCTCCGTGGTTTGATTCATTTCATCCCTCCAGACTTCGATGCCCGATGAATTCCACTTGCCATGCCCGTACATTACTCAGTCTACGCCTATGCTGTAGCGCGCCTGTACAGTCCATCCTCTACAATGGGTCAATGCCTTTCTGTGTTCACCAAAGGCTTTGGAGCAGAACAATCATGTTGACTCGCATTTTTCCCGCCCGCCTGGCCCAGGCGTTTTTTGCCTTGTTTCTGATTGCCGGGATGGCTGCGCCCATTTCCGCTCAATCGGTTGCCCCCGAGGTCAACTTGCCCGCGGGCTTTGCCACCCTCAACCCCTTTGCGCAAACCAAGCTGATGACCCGTGGCGTGAACGTGCTCGGATATGATCCCATCTGGGCCAACTTCTCCAAAGGCCGTTTTCAGCAAGCCTACTTTCGCAAGATTCACGACGCCGGCTTCAACACCATTCGCGTCAACCTTCAAGCCTTCCAGTACATGACGCCCGACAACACGCTGCCCGATTCCTGGTTCCGCATGCTCGACTGGGTCGTTGCCAATGCCACCTCCGAAGGCCTGCAAGTCATCCTCGACGAACACGACTTCGGCTTCTGCGGCGACACCAGCTTTGTCGAATGCAAACCCAAACTGCTCGCCTTCTGGCGGCAGGTCGCGCCCCGCTATCAAGAGACGCCGGCCAGCGTCACCTTTGAACTGCTCAATGAGCCGCACGGCCTCATCTCCAACCAGGATTGGAACAGCCTTTTTGTCGAACTGCTCGCCGTGGTTCGCACGACCAACCCTACCCGCAACGTCATCATCGGACCCGGCGGATGGAACAGTCGCGACGCCCTCAAAGATCTCGCACTGCCTGGCAACGATGGCCACATCATCGTGACCTTCCATTACTACGATCCACTCACTTTCACGCATCAGGGCGCCCCCTGGGCCGGCGAATCGATCCGCGCCGGTCATGACATCGCTTGGGGAAGCACCGCGGATCAACTCACCGTCGAGCGCGACTTTGATGGCGTGGCGCAGTGGAGCGAGGAACATCATCGCCCCATCCTGCTCGGCGAATTCGGAGCCTATGACAAGGCTCCCATCGAGAGCCGCGTGCGCTGGGACTCCTCTATCCGCAAGATCGCCGAAGATCGCGGATTCAGTTGGGCCTACTGGCAATTCGACTCCGACTTCATCGTCTACGATGTAAAAACCAACCAGTGGAACGAGCCTATCCTGAAGGCCTTGATTCCGAATGCGCATTGATCAAGCGGCACGCAACCCGCGCGCGCCGCTCGGGAGAGAGCATTGTTTCTCTCCCGGACGTTTTCACCGTTGCGCTACGTGCTCTGTGCCCTTGCTTCGGCGAGCCAAAACGCTGACTGCAACCAGGGCCGCGGTGAATCCCGCTGCGGCGCCCACGCCAAGCGACCAGCGCGGACCAAAGTGGTTGGCAACCCAACCGATCATCGGCGCGCCAATCGTCATCCCACCCAGCGCAACGCCCACGCGCAGCGCCATCACCCTGCCGCGCATGGTTGGCTCGGTCCCAAGCTGCATCATGCTGTTGGTGCCGTTGCTGAAGATCAGGGCTGCCGCGCCGCTGATCGCAAGCGCCGCCGCAAACCACCAATATCCCGGCGCCAGCGCGGCCAGCGTAAAGCCCACTCCTAAAACGCCGGCTCCCATTGACAAAGATGCCAGGCCTGCTTTCTTCTGGCCGGCGGCAAAGAGCGCCCCCGACAGCGCGCCCACCGCCATGATGGATGAGAGCAGGCCAAAGGCGCGCGCGTTGGTGTGAAGCACATTCACGGCCATCGCCGAAATGAAAATTGGAAAGTTGAAGCCAAAGGTGCCAATCAAAAACAGCATGATCAAAATCGCCTTCAGATCCGGCCTCTTCCACACATAGCGCAGGCCCTCAACAAATCCCGATGCGCTGCGATGCGCGCGCACGCTCGGGCGCAACTCCGCCTGGCGGAAGAACATCATCGAGAGCAGCACGGCGGCGAACGAAAGCCCGTTCAAAAGAAAGGCCCAGCCGATGCCGACACCCGCAATCAGCAGTCCGGCCGCGGCGGGACCAATCATTTGCGCGGCATTGAAAGAAGTCGAGTTCAACGCCACGGCATTGGGAAGGTCTTCATCGCCCACCATCTCCGCCACAAATGTCTGTCTCACTGGAGCGTCCAGCGCGGCGCCGGAACCGGAAAGGAAGGCCAGCAAGCAAACATGCCACAGCCGCACGGCTCCGGCAATGGTCAGCACTCCCAGAGCAAGCGCGAATACGCCCATCGTGGCCTGCGTCAGCATCAGCAGCTTGCGCTGATTGAGGCGGTCGGCGGCCAATCCAGTCCAGGGCAAAAGCAGCAGTTGCGGGGCAAACTGCAAGCCCATCACTACGCCCAGCGCCGACGCATCGTGATGCGTCAGTTGCGTCAGCACCAGCCAGTCCTGCGCCACGCGCTGCATCCCCGTTCCTGTGTTCGACACCAAAGCGCCCGCCGTCCATAGACGGAAGTTATAGCTCTTCAGAGAACGAAATGTCCCGATCATGCGATTCTTCATCGGCGCAGCTTCATCGGCCGGCGGGCGTTTTGCCCCCGTTAAACTGGCTGAAGTGACGCGCTGAAAAAATGCTGATCAAAAGCGCGCCCGCTCCGAATGCAAGAATGTGGCGCGCCGATCGCGGATCAAAAGCGCCAACCTGCGCCACCAGCAGGTAGCCCAGCACAAAGTTGAAAAATCCCCAAACCACATTGACCGTCGAAGAAGAAAGCCCTTTGCCGGGCGGCTTGGCGAAGGGACTTTGAAAGCTGCGCCCCATCACGCCGGAGACAAAATGCGGAATGGCGTTGGCTGTCAAAATGCCTCCGAAAAAATAAGACACAAGATAAAGCCAATTCATTCTGCAAACCTCCTGTTTTTTAGCAGCACACTGATCCCCCGCAGAGAGCTTGACTCTACCACTCGGAGTCAACATTGAGTGGATGAAAACATTTGCCGCGCTTCAATCTTCAACCAGCCGCGCCAGCACCACCAGCGCCGCGCGCAAACTCCGCTGCTCGCGCGCGGAGAGCTTCTGCGTAATCTTTGCACTCAGCCAATCCTGCCGCGCCTCCCTGCCCGCCCGAAGACGCTTCATGCATTTGGGCGTCAGCGATATCAAAGTCTGCCGTCCGTCGTTCGGATCAGCCAAGCCTCTCACCAATCCCGACTCTTGCATCGGCGCCACCACGGCGCTCATCGACTGCGGACGCATCCCTTCCGCGCGCGCCAGGCTTGAAACCGTCGCCGGACCATCCTTCTCCAGGCGAAGAATAACCGAGACTTGAGACTGCGTCAGTTCCTCGCGTCGTCCTTGCTCGCGCAATCGCCGCTTGAGCTTGCCGCAGACCGCGCGCAGCTCGGCGGCAACCGTCGAAGCTAACCCCGCTTGAGATCTTCGTCTTGATCCGCTCACCAGAACAGCATCTCACATCTACAGGTAATCTGTAAAGTTTTACTGTGTATAATTCAAACTGTTTGCCGGCGCAAGGCTGCGATGGCTGCTGTGAATAGTAGCAGGGCGGACAGAAATGCAGCGGGGCTGGCCCTCTGCAATCAAGCAGGAACAGCCGATAAAAAATTCCTTGATTATGATGGACCAAATTGACAGAGCAATCCGCTCCCAAGCCGGTATCTTTCTGCCCAGGCGGCTCGCATCAAGCAGGCCCGGCCATGTGTTTGCTGAGAACATCAATCAGTCCCTGGTTGGGCAGGCATTGCCGAGCCGAAAAGGATGACAGTATGCGATCCAGCTCGCTCTCCGAAAGTCCCTTGAAGAGACCGGCGTAGAGCGGCTGCATCAAAGTTCCTGTGTAGAAGCACAGCAACGCCTGGCTCACGCACCGTGCATTCAAGCGCGGATCGATCTGCGCGTCGCCCACTCCCTGAAGAATCTCTCCGGCAAGCTGTGCCGCCGCGTCCTTCACCGGCGTTGCAGGCAGCCACGACATCCATTCGTCCGTGCCGAGAGCGCGTTTTTTGCGCAGCAGATCGCCGATGCGCTCCATGTAAGGAGATGCCGGGTCCAGCGTGAGCATACCCATCACGCCCACGTCTTTGTAATTCCAAGTTGTCCAGTGCGCCTCATTCCGCTCGAAGATGCCAATCTGATCGTCTAGCGCGCGCAGCCGGTCGGGAATCTCTTCGGCGGGTCCATTGTAAACAGAGCCGAACTCGCCCACCCACAGCGGAACGTTATGCTCCTCGGTGAACCTGGTGCCTTCGGCGTCGAGAAAAAATCGTTCCTGCCGTGCCATATCCCATGCTTCACTGCCGTTCGTCGCGGCAGTGCGAGAGTGAATTGCGCCGGGATACTTTCCAGGTCCAAAGCCGGCTGCGGTGTAGTTGTGCGAACTGTAGACGAGGTTGTCGTCGAAGGGCTTCTCGAATCCATCGAAGAGCTTCGCGTAATCATCGCCCTCCAGAAAGATAATGTGGCGGGAATCGATCTTGCGAATCTCCGTAACCACGCGCCGATAAAGGTCATTGATACGATCCCAGCGGGGTTTGTAATTGGAATATATATTTCCGGGGTAGTCGCCAATTTCGTTGTTCGAGCAAGGCTCATTGAGAATGTCGTACCCGGCGATTACGGCGCGGTTGGCGTAGCGTCGCGCGAACTCCCGCCAAAGAGCGAGATAGCGATTCTGATACGAGGCATCGCTCCAAAGCAGACTGATGCGCGAGGCGTTATCGGAGTGCCAATGAACATTCTGCCATCCTTGCGCGGAATGAAGATCGAGGATGACGTACAGCCCATGATTTTCGCAGTGGCGCAAGACTTGATCGAGGCGCGCGAACCCGGACTCCTTGTATTGGAAGGGCGCGGCATCGTCCTCGAAGTGCCGGTAATTCAGAGGAAGCCTGACGACGGAGGCGCCGGTCTTGCGCAAAAAAATTACATCGTCCTCGTTGAAAAAGTAGTCGAGCAGGCGCTCGAAAAAGAACTGCGCCTTCGCGGGACCAAGCACCTCGGCCATTTGAGCGCGCAGCGTATGCTCGGCGCCGGGATGGCCGTTGATGAAGTCTTCCATATTCATCCAGCCGCCCGGACAGCTCCCGCGAAGGCGAACTTTGTTCCCCTTGCCGTCAACGATTCGACCTCCGCGAACGCAAAGAAACTCCATTTTGTTCTCGCCCTCTATGGCGTTTTCGGTGATTGCGGCGTCAAGCCGATCCGCTGTGGCTGATCTGCCGGCAAAGGTTGCCGCACCGGTCAGCGCGGCCATCTTAAGAAACTCGCGCCGTGGTTGCAATTGAGCTTTATCCCTTGGCATACAACCTCAAAGAAAGGATCATGCAAAAACCATTCCAGGAATACCCTCCGCGCTTTCAACAGACCGCTCTCTTCAATTCGTCACTAGCCAAAAGAGTTCAGCCGGGAATCGCCAGATTGAAAATCAGCTCGACCAAAGCCTCGGAGTTGTGACTCAAACAAAATCCTGCGCGCAGAATAAGTGCCGTGTTCAGCAGGAAACTTTTGAACGCCAAAAAAATCATTCGATGCAAAAAGAGATCAACGCCGAAGCGCGCGGAGGTTGTAGTCGGCAACCGCGCGAGCAACCTGGGCAGCTGGAGCGCGCTCGGCGGGGCTTTGTTCGAGCCAACTGGTGAGGGACTCAAAGACAGCGCCGACTAGGCAGCGGGCGGCGATCTCCGTGTCGGGGACAAAGAATGTGTCCGGAATGGTGTTCGAGGCCATTTCGAAGGACTGGCGAACCTGCTCGGCCTGATGGCTGAGAATTCTGCGCCGCATCTGTTCCAGGCGTGGGCTGAGTCCGGAGGATTCGACAATGAGGATGCGAGCCTCTCCGGGGTTCTGAGCGAGAAAAAGAAAAAGGGATTCAACCGCTAAGGGAATGCCGAGCAGAGGATTGGGCTGGCGAAGCTTGGCGCTATGAACGATTTCGGAGACCTTTTCGCCGAGAGCTTCGAGAACGGCGGCAAAGATATCTTCTTTGTTGCGGAAGTGAATATAAAAGCTGCCGACGGAACTATCGGACTCCGCCACGATCATAGGGACGGTGGTCGCGTGATAGCCGTGCGCGCCGAAAAGTTGGACGGCGGCGGCAAGAATGGTTTGGCGGCGGGCCTCTTTGCGGGCGGCTGTGGCCGGGCTTTTTCGATAGACCATGACTTTAGTTTATCCCCCCTTGTCAAGAATAGAATGACGTGTCATTTTAATCTTGTCAAGGTTTCAAGTCAGCTGTCAACTGCCGACAGTAGTCCGCGTTGAAATCGACTTGAATGTGAGACAAAAAAGAGGAGAAAAAATGCTTCCATCTGCTGATTTTTCTGCGAATGTTCTCCGATATTTCAATGGTATGAATGCCAAGCAAAGTTGTTTAAACCGTAATGAAGAGCATGCATCCTTGTATCCCACCCTGGCCGATAAAACAAAGACGCCGCGAGGCTGGAGCACTCAATGTTTTTCAGGATGGCCCGCGCCACTGTTGCTGGCGTTGATCTCTTTGCTGCCGCTGGCCGGATGCGAACCCAAGCCGCAACGGGCGGCTGACCAGGTGGTGGCTGTGCGGCTGCGCGCGCCGCGCCAGGTGCGGCAACCTGTGACGGTGTCAGCAAGCGGAGCGGTGGAGGCCAATGTTTCGGCGCTTGCGGCCTTCCAGATTGCGGGGCGCGTGGTGCGCGTGTTGGTGGACGAGGGTCAAGCGGTGAAGAAGGGCCAGCTTCTGGCCGAGTTGGAAGCCACGGATTATCGCAACGGCTTCGAGGGCGCGGCGGGGCAAGCGGATGCGGCGCGCGCGGCTGCGCTGAAGGCGCAGAACGGCTTGCGCCCTGAGGAGCTGGAGCAGGCGCGGATTGACGCCGCGCAGTGGCAGGACCAGTACAACCGGATGAAGTTCCTCTACGAGCACAAGAGCCTGGCGGCCAATGATTTTGTGAAGATCGAGGCAGGCTACAAGGCGGCGCAGCAGCGGTACGAAATGGCCAAACAGGGCGCGCGTGCGGAGGACAAAGACGCCGCGACGGGGCAGTTGAAGGCGGCCACGGCGCAGATGCGCGAGGCCGAGAAGCGTCTGAATGACTGCCAGTTGCGCGCCTCGATTGCGGGCTTTGTGGGGCTGCGGCGGATTGACGTGGGCGACACGGTGGCGGCGGGCGCGCCGGTGATTGGCGTCTTTGATTTGGACCCGGTGAAGGTGCGCGTAGCAATTCCGGAGTCGGAGATCGGCAAGGTGCGGGAGGGCGCGCGGGCCACGGTGACGATTCCCTCGCTGGATGGACGGCAGTTTGAAGGCAAAGTGGAGGCGGTGGGCGTGGCGGCCGATGCGGTGACGCGCACTTATACGGTGAAGATAACAGTGGCCAACCCGGAGCGGATTTTGCGCGCGGGGATGGTGGCCGAGGCGCGGATTATTGGCTCGGAAATGGTGAATGCAATCACCGTTCCCGGAGGCGCGATCGTGCGCGACGCGCGGCAGGTAACAAATGTCTATGTGCTGGATTCCGCGCGCCAGCGGGTCTATGCGCGGCGGGTGGATGTGGGCGCTCCGCTGGGCGATGAGGTGGAGATTCGCGGCGGCCTGAGCGGCAATGAGCAGGTGGTGGTGGCCGGTGAGCAAAATGTGCGGGAGGGATCGTTGGTCCAAGTGATGGGAGGTGGCCAGTGAACCCTGTACGCGCGGCGCTGCGCTATCCGCAGGTGACTCTTGTGATGTCGGGCATTCTGGTGGCGGCGGGACTGTATGCGCTGCTGACGATGCCGCGGCGCGAAGACCCGAAGATTACGGTTCCCATCGGCGTGGTGGCGGCGGTGTATCCGGGCGCGACCAGCCCGGAGATGGAAGACCAGGTGACGCGCAAGATTGAGGAGCACCTCTTTCATTTTGAGGAAGTGCGGCGCGACAAGACGTTTTCCACCACCAGCAACGGCATGGTGATTGTGAATGTCGAACTGAACAAGCAGGTAAAGGACGCGGACCAGTTCTGGTCAAAGCTGCGTTTGGATATGGCGCAACTGAAGGCCACGGAGCTGCCGGCGGGGGTGCTTGGCCCGGTGGTGGATTCGGATTTTGGCGACACGGTGGCGGTGTTGATTGCGGTGCATGGCGGGCACTACGGGCCGCGCGAACTGAAGGATTACGCGCAGACGGTGGAGACGGGCGTGCGCGCGATTCCAGAGGTCTCAAAGATCAAGCGCATCGGCGATCAAAAGGAAGAGATCGACATCGGCACCTCATCGGAGCGGCTGGCGCAGTATGGCGTGAACCCAATCAAGGTGATGGGCGCGCTGCAGGGGCGCAACACGGTGCAGTTCGCGGGGCGGGTTCCGGCCGGCGAGAACAAAGTGCTGATCAACTCCGGCGGGCAGTTTGAAAGCGAAGATCAAATCCGCCAAGTGATGGTGGACGTGGGGCCGCTGGGGCAGCCGGTTTATATCGGTGATGTAGCTGATGTCACTCGTGTATACAAAGATCCAAGCGAATATGCGCGCATTGGCGGCGAGCCAGCCATCCTGCTGGCGGTGGAGATGCGCGAGGGCAACAACATTGTGGACTTCGGCAATCGGTTGCGCACTAGGATGAAGGGCATTGAAGCCACGCTTCCGCCGGAGGTAACCCTCGATCTGGTGGCGGATCAGCCGCGCGTTGTCTCCGAGCGGATCAGCAACTTCTTCCGCGAGTTCGGCATCGCCATTGTGGCGGTGATTCTGGTCACCATGCTGCTGCTGCCGATGCGCGTGGCGCTGGTCTCCGCGGTGGCGATTCCGGTAACGGTTTCGATCACCTTTGCCATGCTGAATTCATTAGGAATTGAGTTGCAGCAGGTTTCCATTTCGGCATTGATTGTGGCATTGGGCATGGTGGTGGACGATGCGATTGTGATTGCCGACAACTATGTGGAATTGTTGGACCGCAAGGTTGAGGCCGGTGAGGCTGCGTGGCGCTGCGCGACGGAGATGGCGGTGCCGGTGCTGACGGCTACGCTCACCATCATCGCCGCCTTTCTTCCGCTGCTGATGCTCACCAGCCCAGTAGGCGAGTTCATCCGCTCGCTGCCCATTGCCGTAGCGGTCGCGCTCAGCACATCCTTTGTGGTGGCGATGCTGCTGACGCCGCTCACGGCGCGCTTTTTCATTCGTCAGGGATTGGTGGATCACGCGCAGGTCGAGAGCGGCAAACTGCGCAAGCTGACGCCGCTCGATCATATGCAGCGCCATTACAACACCGCGATCACCTGGGCGATGCAGAACAAGCGCAGCGTTTTGGTGGGGAGCGCGCTGATCTTTCTGGCCGGCATCGGGATGCTTCTGCTGGTTCCGCAACTGCTTTTTCCGCTGGCCGAGCGAGATCAGTTTGTGATGGACGTGTGGATGCCGGAGGGCGCCAGGATTGAAGCCACAGACGCAGCAGTAAAAAAGATTGAAGCGGTTCTGAGCCATGAATCGCTGGTCAAACAATACACAAGCTTTTTGGGCGAAAGCGCGCCGCGTTTCTATTACAACGTAAATCCGCAGATACCGTCCGCGAACTATGCGCAAATTCTGGTGAACACCACCAGCGTAAAAGAGACGCCCAGGTTGGTCGAGCGCCTGCGCGCGCAGTTGCCCGCAGAGGCGCCCGAAGCAAAGATTTTTGTCAAAGAGTTGCAGCAGGGCCAGATCATGGAAGCTCCGGTTGAAGTGCGAATCTCCGGCGACGACGAAGCCACGCTGAAGATGCTGGGCAGCCAGGTCGAAGATGTGCTGCGGCATACGCCGGGAGCAACCTACATCCATACGGACTGGCACGAGGACGCATGGCAAGTGGGCGTGAATGTGCGCGAAGAGGTGGCCAACCGGATCGGGTTGACTAACGAGGCCATTGCGCAACAATTGGCGGCGGGTTTTGAAGGCGCGCCGGTGACCACCTTCTGGGAGGGCGACCGCGCGGTGAATCTGGTTCTGCGCCTGGACCCCGCAGATCGGCAGAACTTCCAGAACCTCTCCGATACCTATGTGATCTCGCCGGTCACCGGTTGCAAACTTCCGCTGGCGGCCGTAGCCACGCTCACTTCCCAATGGGAGCCAGGGCGGATTGTGCGCAGAAACGGCGTGCGCACGCTCACCGTCCGCTCCTTTCCGGATGGCCATCGACTGGCCAGCGAAATTCTTTCGGACGCGCGCAAGCAGTTGAACAAGCTGAAACTGCCGGAGGGCTACCACATTGAATACGGCGGCGAATACCAGAACCAGCAGGAGACATTTGGAGAGATGCGCAATGCGCTGCTGGTCAGCCTGGTGCTGATCTTCCTGATTCTGCTCTTCCAGTTCCGCACCCTGGTTGACCCGTTGATTGTGATGGCTGCCTTTCCGCTGGCCTTGCCGGGTGCGGCGCTGGGCCTGCTGATTACGCACAACACCTTCGGCTTCACGGCATTTATCGGCATCATCAGCGTGGGCGGTCTGGTGGTGCGCAACTCGATCATCCTGATTGACTACATCCATGATCGGATGCAGAACGGCGTGGCGTTGGAGCAGGCCGCGCTGGAGGCCGGAGAACGGCGCTTGCGGCCGATCTTCCTCACCTCAGCCGCCGCCGCGGTGGGCGTCATTCCGATGATTCTCTCCGGCTCCAGCTTGTGGTCGCCGTTGGCCAGCGTGCTGGCCTTCGGACTGCTTGGATCAATGGTCTTTACCTTGGTGGCGATTCCGGTTTTGTTTGTGGTGGCGCATCGCAAATCCCACCCTGGCCGCAACAACCAAAACGCGGCGAGGGTAAGCTGCCCAGTTGTTGCTGGTCTGCTTATTCTGCTTGTGCTCACGGGCGCGGCGCAGGCCCAGACGCAACGCATCACGCTGGATGAGGCTGTCGCGCTGGCCACCAGGCAGAACTCGACGGTGAAGATGGCGCAAATGAAGACGAAGGAGATGAATGCGCGGGTAACGCAAGCGCGGGCAAATTACCTTCCGGTTTTGAACAATGAGAGCACGGCTGTGCACCTGGGAGAAACCGACAATCTGGTGATTCCGGCAGGTGCGCTGGGCACGTATCCGAGCGCTGGGCCGATTCCCGGAAAAAATATCTCGATCACGCTGGGCAAGCAGGATTTTCTGCTGAGTCAAACCATGGCGACGCAGCCGCTTACGCAGCTCTTCAAGATTCATGCGGGCGTGAAAGCGGCGCGGGCGGATGCAGAAGTTGCACAGGACAATGCGCGTCAGGCCGAGAATGAAGTTGCGCTGCAAATGAAGCAGCTCTATTACAAGCTGCTCTCCGCCGAGCAGCGCAAGCTGGCTGCGGAGTTGAGCATCGAGGCCGGGCAAGAGCGCCTGACAGAAGCCCAAAACGCCGTCGAGGCCGGCGCTGCGCTGGAGTTGAAGGCGCTGGAAGGACAGGCCCAGTTGGCCGATGCGCGCCACCAGTTGGGTTCGCTTCAGGATGCGATCTCCGACATGAAGGTGGAGTTCAATGATCTGGCGGGATTGCCGCTGGAGACCGAGGTCGAACTGGTTGCTCCGCAGCAGGAGGTCACCGAAATAACGACTGCCGGCTTGGAGGCCGAAGCTCTCCAGCACAATCCTGAGGTGGCCTCCGCGCGAGAGACGCTGACCAAGGCGCGCGCTGGATTGACAGCCGCGCGAGCCGAATATATTCCCGAGGTGGGTCTCTTTGCGCAGTACGTTTATCAGGACGGCGTTCCGCTGCTAAGCGAAAACAATGGGGCGGTGGGAGTGAAGATGAACTGGACGCTGGCTGAATTTGGCAAGCGCAGCGGGCAGGTGCGAGAGCGCAAAATGCAGGTGGCCGAGGCGGAAGAGAATCTGCTCCACGTGGAAAATCGCGCGCGCGTCGAGATCGAAAAGGAAGTGCGCAAGGTGCGCCGCGCTGAAACGGGAGTGGAGGCGGCGCGCGAAAGTGTAGAGATGCGGGCAGAGATGCGGCGCATCACTGCAAACCAGTTGGAAGCGAAGACGGTCAACGACTCCGCGCTCAAAGATGCCGAGGCGCAACTGGCCCAGGCGAAGGCCGAACTCTTTCAGGCCGAGGCCGAACGAAGCACGGCGCGCGCAGAACTGGAAAGAACGCTCGGAGAGGAGTAACGTAGATAGTTGGGGCTTTTGCGGAGGGTAAGGTGGATTACCGCGTACTGACAGTGAACCGGGAGTTCGGCAGCGGAGGTGGACGCATCGCGCAGACCATCGCCGAGTGGCTTGGATGGAAGCTTTTGGACCGCGACATTATTGATGCTATCGCTTATGCGGCGCACGTCGAGTCAAAGGTCGTGCGCCATTATGATGAGCACGTGGATTCCTGGCTCAAGCGCATCAACCAGCAGGCAATGCGTTCTGCCGCCTTGGCCGCGGGCTTGGAACTGGGCGAGAATCCGGTCTTTGATGCCGAAGAAACGGTGAAGGTTTCGCGAAAGATCATCGAAGAAGCTTATTCTGAGGGAAGTTGCGTGATTGTGGGCCGCGGTTCACAGTGCATCTTGCAGCACAAGCCCGATGTTTATCACGTATTTGTCTATGCTCCCTACCTGGATCGGCTCGCTCGGCTGCGCGGTCGGTTGGAAAAAGGCGTCCACGCCGAGCAGCGCATCCGCGTCGTAGACGAGGAGCGCGCCAAGTACTTGCAACAGTACTATGGCAAATGCTGGAACAATCCGCACCTATATGACCTGATGATCTCTTCACGCACCGATGAGGAGTGGACGGCGCGGACAATTCTCTACGCAATGAGCGGTCAAGCAGAGGCGGCTTCGTAGAGCGCCAGCACGGCGCAAACTGGTTTGCCGTTTTCTTATTGATCCGCCACGAAAGAATTGCCAATTGGCCCAGTCATCGGCATTAAAAAAATGATGAAGAGTTATAAAAAGCTGTGGTTCGTTCATCACAGTTTTATCGTGATGAGCGGGCGTTTGCCCAATCTCACCGCCCTCTCCGGCGTCGCCGGAAACTTCACCTGCGCCTAGGACGACGCCGGCAACTCTGCCTTTCTAAACAGTACCAAAGTCTTCGAAAGGTTTTCCCACCGAAATCATCTCTCTTGACAATGGAAATCCCTGGCGTTATAAATGACCTGTGGTCAAACTTGTCCAAGGTTCGTATATGGGTACCGGTCACAGTATAAGCCCCGACCCGTCCGGCTCTGCTTTGACGGGCGTTCCTTTGTCCACTCCACCCGCGCCGGACCGCCGTCAGCGCCGTGCCGCCGAGACACGCCTGCGCCTCTTCCGCTGTGCCTTGCAGTTGATTGCCGAGCGCGGCTTTCCCAGCGTCACAGTAGAGGACATCACCGAAGCAGCGGATGTGGGCAAGGGAACATTCTTCAATTATTTTGAAACCAAGGATCACGTACTGGGCGTGATGACCGAGATTCAACTGGGCAAAGTGAGTGAAGCCGTCACGCTGACCGGCCAAGGCAAGCTGACAATTCATTCCGTGCTCCACAGGCTGATGCTGCGCCTTGCCGAAGAGCCGGGGCGCAGTCCGGAGTTGGCGCGCGCGCTGATCTCTTCCTTTCTGGCTAGCCAAAGCGTGCGCAAAATCATTGTGACCAACATGACGCAGGGCCACAGGATGATCGCGGAGATTGTGGCCGTCGGGCAAAAACGCGGAGAGATCAATCCTCGACTGCAACGGGAAAAGGTAGCCACCCAGCTCTTGCAGGCATTGATGGGCACGATTTTGCTGTGGTCGACGCATGGAGAGATGGCGCTCAAAGAATGGATCGAAGATAGCTTTCAACACTTTTGGAGAGCGGTCGCGTTCTCCGATCAAGGGCAAAAATCATGAGATCAAAACTTCGCACCGCCGCGTTATTCTGGCTGATCTGCGTGGCTGCCGCCATCTCCGCATGGTCGCAAGCTCCAGCGCCGTATCGGCTCACGTTGCAAGATGCAATTCAAAAGGCGCTGCAAGCGAATTTGAATGTGCTGGTGGCAGGCACGCGGGTGGACGAGGCAGAAGCAACACGCGCGCGGCGATTGGCGGCGGCGTTGCTTCCGCGTGTGAATGCGCAAACCTACGCCAATTTTTCGAATCACGATTTGCAGGCGCAAGGGCTCTCTTTTCCGGGTATGCCCAAGCTGGTTGGGCCGCTTTCGAATTATGATTTTCGCGTTTACGTGCAAGAAAATATTGTTGATCTGCAGAGCCGGCGCGCACTGAAGGCAAGCGAATTTGCGGTGGACGCGGGCAAGATGGATGAGCGCGATGCGCGTGATCTGATTGTGCGCGCGATTGCCGCGCTCTACTTGAATGCGCAGTCGGCCGCGGCGCGCGCGGATGCGGCGGAATCGCGTGTGAAGGATGCGAATGCGCTGGACAAACTGGCACAAGACAAGCATGATGCGGGCAGCGCAACCGGCGTGGATGTGCTGCGCGCGCAGGTGCAACTGGCCAACGACAAGCAGGCATTGTTGATTGCGCGCAATCAGTGCAAGCAAGCGCTGCTGGAGCTTGAACGCGCAATGGGCATGAGCCCAGGCGCGGCGCTGGAGTTGGCCGAGCCGCTGAATTATCAGTCATTGCAGAAACCGGAGATTGAAACGCTAACCTCGGCGGCTCTGCTTGAGCGCGCGGATTATCTTTCGCTCGTCAAACAGCGTGAAGGACTGGTTGAGCAGCAGAGCGCGAATCACGCGCGCGCGCTGCCCAGGCTGAGCGTGAATGGAAACTTCGGCGAGATTGGGCGCAGCATCGGCGGCATGAAGAGCACCGGACTCGTGCAAGGGCAGATTGATTTCACGCTCTTCGATCGCGACCGCAACGGCGAGGCGCAGGAGTTGGCCAGCCGCGTGAAGCGCATCGATGATCAGATTGCCGATCAACTTCGCGGCATTGAAGAAGATCTGCGCGAAGCGCTGTTGAATCTGGACTCGGCCAGCGAGCAAGTAACAGTGGCGCGCGATGGTGAGGAGTTGGCGCGGCGCGAACTGCAAATGGCGCAGGATCGCTTTCGCGAGGGCACGGCCAACAATGTTGAAGTCATCACAGCGCAGGATGAGCTGGCACGCGCCGAAGAGAATTTTATTCTTGCCGTGAGCAGTCATGTGGATGCAAAGTTTGCGCTGGCGCGAGCCATGGGCGACACGGAAAAAAACATTCTTGAGTTTACGGGAAATCATTAAGTTGCCAGTAAGAAATCGGAAATTGCGAAGAGGTTTGAAGCGATGAAGCGAATCATTCCTATTGTTATTCTGTTGGCCGTAGCCGTGGGTGCGGGCGTGTATTTTTATCCGCGTCTGACGCAGAAACCGAAGCCCACAAATCAACTCACGCTCTCCGGCAACATTGAAGCTCATGAGGCTTTGGTGGGCTTCAAGGTGCCGGGGCGCATTGTGGAATTGCCGGTGGAAGAGGGTCAGCAAGTAGCTGCGGGCGCGCTGCTGGCGCGGCTTGACGATGCGGATTTGAAGCAGCGCATTCGCATGGATGAGGCCGCGGTGGGAGTGCGTGAATCCAATCTCGCGCTCACCTTAGCGGGCACACGCGAGCAGGAAGTGAAGGCCGCGCAGCAGTCGGTGATCGATGCCGAAGCCGATCTGGCACAAAAGAAGATCGACAATGAGCGCGCGCAAAAGATCTTTGCAAAAGATGAAGTCACCGCGCAGGAACGCGATCAGGCGGCGACTGCCGTAACGCGTGCCGACGCCATATTGAAGGCCGCGCAGCAGCGCTACAATGAAGCGGTCGAAGGCAGCCGCAAAGAAGAGATTACCGTTGCGCGCGCCAATTTGAATGAGGCCAACGCGAACCTCGGACTCTCGCAAGTGAACTTGAGCTACTCGGTTTTGCGCGCGCCTTCGGCGGGCGTGGTGACGGTGCGGCAGGCCGAGTTGGGCGAGGTGGTTTCGCCGGGATCGCCAGTGGTCACGCTCTCCGACCTTGATCACATCTGGCTGCGCGCGTATATCGCAGAGACGGATTTGGGCCGCATTCACTGGGGCCAGGACGCGGTCATCACTACGGACACGTATCCGGGCAAGCAGTATCATGGGCGCATTTCGTTTATTGCATCGACGGCGGAGTTCACGCCCAAAAGCGTGCAGACATTCAAGGAGCGCGTCACGCTTGTCTATCGCATCAAGATCGACATCGATAATCCGAATCATGAGTTGAAGACGGGCATGCCCGCCGATGCGCGCATTGATTTGGCAGCGAGCAAATAATGACTGAAGCGATTCAATCCGCAATTGCCTGCGAGGGATTAGTGAAGAGCTTTCCCGGAGTGCGCGCGGTGGATGCGCTGAGCTTTGAGGTGCGCGCGGGAGAGATCTTCGGACTGGTTGGCCCGGATGGCGCGGGGAAGACCACGACACTGCGCATGCTGGCGGGAATTATGGCGCCGGATGCGGGCCGCGCCACCATCGCGGGCTATGATGTGGAGCGAGATCCGGAGGGCGCCAAGCACGCGCTCAGTTATATGCCGCAGCGTTTCGGCTTGTATGAAGACTTGACGGTGGATGAGAATATTCGCTTCTATGCGGATCTGTTTGGAGTGCGCGCCGCGGAACGCCGGCAACGCGCAACGCAGTTGCTTCAAGCAGCGGGAATGAGTGAATTCCGCAAGCGTTTGGCTGGCAAGCTCTCCGGCGGAATGAAGCAGAAGCTTGGCTTGGTTTGCGCGCTGATTCATCGGCCAAAAGTGATTCTTCTGGATGAGCCTACGACTGGCGTTGATCCTGTTTCGCGCCGCGACTTCTGGCGCATATTGTATGAATTGGTTGCGGAAGGCGTGGCGATTCTCACATCGACCGCGTATCTGGACGAGGCTGAGCGCTGCCATCGCGTTGCGCTGATGCATCAGGGCAAGCTGTTATTCTGCGACACGCCGGCGAATTTGAAGGCCCAGTTTGGCAAAGGAGTTTTATCCATCAACGCGCCTGACCCGCGGCAATTGCGCGCGGAATTAGAAGGCGCTGAAGGCATCAGCAGCTTGCTGCTGATCGGCGACGGAATTCATGTTGTGGTGGACGATGCGGCGCGGCGGACCTCTGAATTTGAGGCGCGATTCATGCGTGCGCATATTTCCTTTGATTCGATTCTCACAGTAGCGCCATCGATTGAAGATTTGTTTGTGGATGCGGTGAGCGCGGGAGTTCATGCGCATGAATGACTCCGTCAATTCTGTCGTCATCGAAAAGCTGGTCAAGCGCTTCGGCGATTTTGTGGCCGTGGATCATATCGATCTCACGGTGCGCAAGGGCGAAGTCTTCGGCTTTCTGGGGCCGAATGGCGCGGGCAAATCAACCACGATTCGCATGCTCTGCGGGCTGCTGAAACCTACATCAGGACACGCGATGGTGGCTGGATTTGATGTGAGCAAAAAGCCTGAAGCGGTGCGCCAGAATATCGGCTATATGTCGCAGAAATTCTCACTCTATAACGATTTGACTGTGATGGAAAACCTGCGTTTGTTCGCAGGACTTTACAGCGTTCCCGCAAAAGTTCTTCAAGAGCGGATTGAATGGGCGCTCACGAT
Source organism: uncultured Occallatibacter sp. (assembly GCA_964644105.1). GTDB lineage: Bacteria > Acidobacteriota > Terriglobia > Terriglobales > Acidobacteriaceae > Telmatobacter. The sequence goes on from CAZXVX010000040.1 coordinate 18,663, forward strand.
GGCCGACCTCAAAGGCCAGGAGAACTTGATTACCGGCACGCTGCCGGGCGGATGGAAGCAGCGGCTGGCGCTGGGTTGCGCAGTGTTGCACAAGCCGCCGGTGATTTTTTTGGATGAGCCTACTTCGGGCGTTGATCCAATTACGCGGCGACAGTTCTGGGATCTGATCCATCAGATGGCGGATGAGGGCGTGACGGTGTTTGTAACGACGCATTACATGGAAGAGGCAGAGTACTGCAACCGACTGGCGTTGATCTTTCGCGGCAAGATGGTTGCGCTGGGAACGCCGACTGAACTCAAGCGTGATTCTATGAAGGGCGAACTATTGCTGGTGGAGTGTGAGCCGCTGGGCGCGGCGGTGGAGGCGCTGCAAACGGCGCCGGGCGTGATGGATGCGGCGGTCTTCGGAAATGCTTTGCATCTAGTGGTTGAGAATGCAATGACGGCCGCGCCGCTGCTGAAAAATTATTTGGCGGAACGCGGCATTGCGGTGAGCCGCATGGAAGAGATTCGACCGAGCTTGGAAGATGTATTTGTTTCGCTGACAACAGCGCGCGACGCGGGAGGCAAGCCATGAGTTGGTCTCGTCTATTTGCCATTGCGCGCAAAGAGGTGGTGCAGATCAGGCGCGATGCGCGCAGCTTGATGATTGTGATTGTGATGCCGGCGATTCTGGTGATTCTTTTCGGCTACGGCGTGAATCTTGATCTGAAGGGAATGCCGGTGTATGTGCTGGATCGCGATGGAAGCCAGCAGAGCCAAGATTTGCTGAAGCATTTTCAAGCGAGTGAATACTTTCATCTGGCGCGCGTGGTGAGCGGCTATGCCGAGTTGACGCGGGCGCTGGATGATGGCAGCGCGAAGATGGGGCTGGTGATTCCGTGGGATTTTTCCGCGCGCTTGCGCGATGGAAGGCCGGTTGAGATTCAGGCGCTGGTGGATGGATCGGACGACAACACGGCCAACGTGCTGATGGGGTATGCGCAGGGTTTGGTGCAAGGCTACTCGGCGCGCGTGCAAATGGATTGGCTGCGTACGCGCGGCGTGGCGATGCAGCCGGCGGCGATGAATGTGGAGACGCGCACCTGGTACAACGAGGATTTGGAGAGCAGTGCTTTTATCATTCCCGGCGTGCTGGCGCTGGTGATGTCAGTGATCGGCGCGTTTCTGACTTCGCTGACGATTGCGCGCGAGTGGGAGCGCGGCACGATGGAGCAGTTGATCTCAACGCCAGTGACGGCGATGGAGATCATGCTGGGCAAGCTGACGCCGTATTTTGCGCTGGGGATGCTGGACACGGTGATCAGCGCGCTGATTGCGATCTACTGGTTTGACGTGCCATTTCGCGGCTCGTGGGGTACGCTGATGGCGGCCTCGGCGCTGTTTTTGATTGTGGTCTTGTCACTGGGATTCTTGATTTCCGTGCTGACGAAGAATCAATTTGCAGCATGCCAGATTGCGCTGCTGATTACGTTTCTTCCGGCGTTTTTGCTCTCTGGATTTTTGTTTTCCATTGAGCAGATGCCGATGGCGCTGCAATGGATTACGCGCATTTTTCCGGCGCGCTATTACGTTGCGGTGCTGAAGAAAATTTTTCTGAAGGGAACACCCGCTTCGATGCTGTACGCGGAGTTGATTCCGCTGGCGGCGTTTACGGTTGTGCTGGCGATTGTGGCTACGCGGAGCTTTCACAAGCGGCTGGAATGAGGCAGGTTTACAAGTTGACAGGTTTACAGGTTTACAAGTTGACAAGTTGACAGGTTTACAGGTTTACAAGTTGACAAGTTGACAGGTTGACAAGTTGATGGCGGCAGGTGTGAGGGAGTAAAAATGTTTGCGCGGCTAAAACAGATGTTGATCAAGGAGTTCATCCAGGTGTTGCGCGACAAGCGGACGCGCTTCCTGCTGGTGGGGCCGCCGATTATCCAGATGATGGTCTTTGGCTACGCGGCGAATTATGAGATACGCCATGTGCCGACGGTGGTGCTGGATCTGGATCAGAGCCAGGAGAGCCGCGAACTGACGTCGCGCTTTACATCGAGCGAATACTTTGATGTGCAGCGGCAATTGACGGATGCGCGCGCGCTGGGTGACTTGATTGAGCGCGGCGAGGCGACGGTGGGTCTGGAGATTGACGCGGGATTCGCGCGCAAGTTGCGCAGTGGCCAGCCCGCGCCGCTGCAGGTAATTGTGGACTCCACCAACTCGAACACCGCGCTGATTGCATCGGGATATATTACGCAGATTGCGCAGGGCTACGCGGTGGAGTATCAGCGGGATCGAGTGGCGCGGATTGCGCCGCAGTTGATAGAAGTGATGCCGCAGGTCGAACTCGCGGCGCGTCCGTGGTATAACCCGGAGCTGCGGAGCCGTTGGTTTTTTGTGCCGGGAATTATCGGCAGCCTGACGCTGGTGCTGGTGATTACGTTGACGGCCTTTGCGGTGGTGCGGGAGCGGGAGATCGGGACGCTGGAGCAGATCATGGTGACGCCGATCCGCCCGGCGGAGTTCATTTTGGGCAAGACACTGCCGTCGTTTTTGATTGGCGCCTTCGACGTGACGCTGATTGCGGTGGTGGGTTCGCTGTGGTTCCAAGTTCCGTTTCGCGGCAATGTTTTGGTGCTGGCGGCGGGCGCGCTGCTCTTTCTGCTTTGCATGCTTGGGGTGGGGCTTTTGATTTCGACAGTCAGTTCAACGCAGCAGCAGGCGATGGTGACGTCGTTCTTTTTTATCATGCCGGCGGTTACATTCTCCGGCTTTGGATTTCCGATCAGCACGATGCCCCATTGGATGCAGGTGGCGAGCTACGCGAATCCGCTGCGCTACTTTTTGGTGGTGGTGCGCGGGACGTATTTGAAGGGCGTGGGGATGGATGTTCTTTGGCCGCAGATGGCGGTGATGGCGGGGCTGGGGATTTTCTTGTTGACGGCGGCGATATTGCGGTTTCATAAGGCGCTGGATTGACGCGGGCGGCTATATTATTGTTTTCGAGGCAACGAGATGACGCGATTTAAGGAGCTTGCACGAATCGAAGCTGCGATTCAGCAACAGAATAAATCCGATCTTCAATGGGCTTTGAACTATTGCAGAATGCGCGTATCAATTTCTGCCCGCAAAGAGCACCTCGATTACTGGAAGAAAATCGAGAAAGATGTGATTCAAGCGATTGAAAGTTCATCCTGAACCCCAACAATCTTCAGGGGCTAAAGCCCGCCCTCATCTGGCAGTCGTTTCGGCACGACTGAAGTCGTGCCCTGACGCTTCTGGACTTCTCATTGGGTTTTTCCGCAGCCTATGATGTCGTGCCTTGGCGCTTGGTGGATCACGAAAGATTATTCCAAGATTTCAAAGCTTAACCTTCAGGAAAACAATCGTGGACCGGGAGGTCCACGATACAGCCGGCCGGGAGGCCGGCGCTACAGCTTCGCTTTTTTCGGGAACTTTTGTCATAAATAGTACGATACGAAAGAGTTTCTGCGGCCTTGACCGGATTGATGTACCTTTATCTTTTGGAGTTGTTTTCAGTTGGATGAGGCTGATTGAGGTTTGTGGAATCCCACCCTAGCCGCAAAAACAAGAACGCGGCGAGGGTGGGGCACCCGAAAGTTCGTGGACTCCCAGGTCTCAAAATCGAGACCTGGGGCACCCACAATCTTGGTTGAGCAGAGACGAAAAACAAACGCAGGTCCTTCGGCTCCCTTCGCTGCGCTTTGGTCGCTCAGGATGACAGTGCATGGAAATGTTGAAGAGAACAGTTTGAAGTTGAGTTTGGGAGTTCGGTTCTTATGATGGAATTCCATATTTCCCGGAAGGCGCGCGAGCGGTACAAGTTCGC
>CAZXVX010000041.1:0-21892 GCA_964644105.1 uncultured Occallatibacter sp.
ATGGCCGAAGGCAAGATGAGCGAAGCGCGGGCAAAGTTCATTGATGCGGTCGTGGCCGAGCCATATGGGAAGAGGTCGAATATCGGTATCCAGCAGTGGGCGCAACGGAATAATGTGCGTTTCACTGTGCCGCGCATTCAGTCGCCGAATTCGGTGCAGCCAAACGACAAAGGCATGACGTTGACTCTGGACTCCAATGCTTTGAAGAGCAAGGATGGCAGCGCCGCCTGGATGATCGCCGACATGAGCCATATGCTCTGGCAAAGTGAAAAGTTCAAGAAGGAATACCCTAACGAAAAGGAATATCGCCATTCACTGAAAGAAGAAACGGAGAGGCTCGATCTCGTAGTGGAATCTTTACAGCAGATGATCAAAGACAAGAAAGTCAAGAATCTCGACCCAAATCTTGCCATGCTGCTTAAGTTAAAAGACTCCGGATTGGTCGAAGCCTACATCCTGATCTCTGCCGCCGACCAGGGGATTGCTCAGGACTATGTCGCCTATCGTGAGCAGCACCGTGACAAATTGCGCCAATATCTTGACGAGATCGTCGTGCCCAAAGTGTAGAGGCTCCCCATGCCCCAGATCCGGATCTTCGGAATTGGTAATCAGCAAATTTTATTTGCCCGGTTCCCATCCTTTTCACGTTCTTTGTGAAAAGGATGGGAAGCCGCGAACCCCAGCCAAAACTCCGCTAACTCCGCTATTCTGAAGCAGTCATGACTCCCAGGCCGCCCACATCCGCCCAGCGCTTGCGCACGATGCACGACCAGCTCTTCGCGGCCTATGGTCCGCAGCACTGGTGGCCGGCGGAGACGCGCTTCGAGATGATCCTGGGCGCGTATCTGACGCAGAACACCGCATGGAAGGCCGTCGAGCGGTCGCTTGAAAATCTGCGCGCGGCGGCAGCGCTCACTGTCGATGGCCTGCGCCACCTCCCGCTCGCCGAGTTGCAGCGCCTGATTCAGCCCTCCGGCTTTACCACCCGCAAGGCGCCCGCGCTGAAGGCCTTTGTCACCCTGCTCGACGGCGAGTTTGGCGGCTCGCTCGATGCGATGGCCGCGCAGCCCACGGCAGCCCTGCGCGCCCGCCTTTTGGCGCTGCCCGGCGTGGGCCCGGAAACAGCCGACGCCATCCTGCTCTACGCTCTCGCTCATCCGGTTCCCGTCGCCGACGAGTATCTGCGCCGCATCGCCGAGCGCCATCACCTGCTGCCCCTTCCGCCAGGCCGCAACCGCAAAGGCTATGACGCGCTGACCGCGCTGACCCTCGCCGCCTTCGCCCGCGATCCCCAGGAAAATCAGCTACAGCTTTTGAATGAATTCCATGCCCTGACGGTTGCGGTGGGCAAGGCGCACTGCCGCCGAAGCGCCCAATGCGCTGGCTGCCCTCTGGCCGCGGACCTGAAAAGAACTATTTAGATACTTTTGTTCCTATTTCATCCGTCCATGGACAGTAATCCGCGCTACGATAAATGTGAAAGTAATTTGAAAGAAGCGAGACGATGGCGCAATCCAGTTCCACCATGCAACTGACAAGAGCCGCCGATTATGGCGTGCGTGTGATGATTCACTTGGCCGCACTGCCCGGAGCACAACGCGTGCGCCTTCCCGAACTGGCCCGCGCCACCGGCGCCCCGGAGAGCTTTCTATCCAAGGTTCTGCAAGCCCTTTGCCGAGCCGGATTCATCGTCTCCCAGCGCGGCCAGACAGGCGGCTTTGAGATTCTGCCCGCCGGACGCGCCACCTCCATCAGCGCGGTCATCGAGGCCATTGACGGCCCCATCTGCCTGAATCTTTGCGTCAACCATCAAGTCAATTGCAAGCGCAAAAGCTTCTGCCCGGCTCATCCCGTCTGGGCAAAGGCGCAAAAGGCCGTAATGACGGTGCTGAATGAATCCAGCGTCGCCGAACTGGCGCTCGGCTCGGCTGCGCCCATCGCGGCGCCTTACGTTGAATCCGCCCAAACTGCCTAGTGGCCGGGGAAAAAGTGTAGCGCCGGTCTCCAGACCGGCTGTCGCGTGGACCTCCCGGTCCATGGAGAACTCCTCACAAACATGAAATAGTTCTAGACCAGCAACTGTCGGGCCACCTTGATGTAAAGCTCGACCGCCTCCAGCAGCTCCCGCTTGGCCAGCCGCTCATCCGGTGTGTGCGCCACGTGAATCGAACCGGGCCCCAGCAGCAGAGGCTCACCCCAGTTGGTGAGCTGCGGAATATCTGTGGAGAATTTGGCCACCATCGTCGGCAACCCCTCGACGGCGCGCAGCCGCACAAAGGGCATATCCAGCGTGAACTCCACCTCGGCCTGGTCGCCGGCAATCTCGGTCAACTGCGCGCGCACCGGCCCGGAGTCGGTCACCGTGCGCACCAACACCTGCGCCTCGGCCTTGTCGGCTATCACATTGGGCGCGTGTCCGCCGTGGATCTGGCCGATATTCACCGTGCTTACGCCGATTCCCTCCTGCTCCGCGGGCCGCATTGCCAATACCTTCGCCAGCACTCCAACCAGTTTATGGATCGCGCTGTCGCCCAACTCGGGATAGGCCGAGTGCGCCATCTTGCCGCTCGCCCGGAAGGCCGCGCGCAAAGCGCCCTTCGAGGCCAGCGCCAGCCGGTTGTCGGTCGGCTCGCCGTTAATCAAAAAGCGGCTGCCTTTGGAGGCCTCATTGGCTGCCTTGGCGCCGGCCGAGTCGCGCTCCTCGCCGCTGACAAATAACAACCCTATCCGAAATCCCTCGGCACGCAGCGCCTCCGCGGCGGCCACCTGCGCGGCCAAAATGCCCTTGGCGTCGCAGACCCCGCGCCCATAGATGAACTCGCCATCCTCGCGGAAGGGAATATAGGGCGGAACTGTATCCATATGCGTAGAGAAGACCAGGTCGGGCTGCTCGCCCGGCGCCCCGGCATAGATATTCCAGCGCGCGCCTCCGCCCGCATTCTCGCGCGGCTGCTCCACTGGCGTCTTCTCCACCGCCCAGCCGCGCCGAGTGAGGAAATCCTCCAGAAAATCACCCACCGCGCCCTCGTGGTACGTGGTGGATTCGATCGCGCACAACTGGCTGGTAAAGAGGATGGGATCAAGTGGATGCTGAGCTGCGGCCTGCGGCGGAAGATCAATCATGATACTGACAGAATACCTTAAAGGCCCCCGTAGCTTTTCGTCGGTTTTGTACCGTTTTTGCGCAGCTTTTGTTCTCTGGAGATAAAGAAATCTTTATCTCCAGCGCGTAAAATGAAAAGAGAAATGACCACGACTCAAGCGCCCGAACTATCATCTTCCCGGATCGCGCTCCTCCTTTGCGCCGATAAACTGCTTGGCGCAATCAAGCCGGGTGCCCCATCCATATTGCGTTCATTGCAAAGTGAGTGGGATGCCAAACTCAAGGAGCAATCACGATGACTCCGGCAAACGATTACGCTCTGGATGCCCTGCATGATGCGGCTACGGAGATCTTTACCACCGCCGTCAAAGAATGTAGCATCGCCTCGGCCTTTGATCGCCGCCTTTGTTTTCATGGAGATGTCCTCTATCGCCTCTTGCCGGATGGCAGTGGGCCGGACACCATTGATCTAGCCTGTTACAAGAAAATTATGGTTATTGCGCTGGGCAAAGCCGCCGCTCCCATGCTCGAGGTTCTGCTCAGCCGCATGAACCGCCGCAAGGGCCTGCGCGGCATCTGTTGTTCCAATCAACTGCCTAAAAAACGCAGTTGGCGCTTCCGCTACTTCGAGGGCGGTCATCCCCAGCCCAATGAAGCATCCTTTGCCGCCGCCCGCGCCGCCCTGGCCATGTTGCGCCGCGCCGATAAAAAGACTTTGGTCTTCTTCCTCATCTCCGGCGGCGGCTCGGCCATGTTCGACCTGCCTCTGGACCCGCGCATTTCGCTCGACGACACCATCGCCTTCCATCAGCTTCTGCTTGCCTCCGGCGCTCCCATTCATGAAGTCAACACGCTGCGCAAGCACTTCTCGGCCGTCAAGGGAGGCCGCTTGGCCATCGCCGCGCCCGAAGCCGCCAAGATCAGCCTGCTCGTGCCTGACGTGCCGCTGCGCTCGCTCGACGCACTCTCCTCCGGACCAACCTCGCCCGACCACTCCACCGTCGCCGAGGTTCGCGCCCTGCTGGAAAAATACAACCTCGCGCCCAAGCTCCCGCCCTCCGTCCGCTCCTTCTTTGAGCGCGAAGACCTGCCCGAATCGCCGGGCAACAAAGGATGGCGTCCGCCCTTCTTTCCCAAGTTTCCCAAGCTCGGCAACCTGCCCATGCGGCGCATCACAACCGCCACCTTCATGAAGGATGAGGACGCCCCTTTCCGCGATTCCGTCTACGAGATCCTGCTCTCCAGCCACGATCTGGCTGAAAATGCCCGCCTGCTGGCGCAAAAGGCAGGCTTCCATGTGGAGATCGACAACACCCCCGACGACTGGGATTACGCCGATGCCGCCCGCTACCTGCTCGAGCGCTTCCATGAGCTGCGCGCCAATCATCCCCGCCTCTGCCTCATTTCGGTGGGAGAAGTCACGGTCACCCTCGACCGAACCCCCGGCGCCGGCGGCCGCAACCAGCAATTCGTCATGCAGTGCGCCCTGGAACTGGAGAGCTATCCGCGCGAAAAACTCACCGTGCTCAGCGCCGGTTCGGATGGCATCGACGGCAACACCCAGTCCGCCGGCGCGGTGGCTGACCCCACCACCGTCACCCGCGCCCACGCCTTCGGCTTCCACCTCAAGTCGTCGCTCGCCAACTTCGACGCCTGCCCCATGTTCACCGCCCTGGGCGACGCCGTGGTCACCGGCCCCACCGGCCAAAACCTCCGCGACCTCCGCCTGCTGATCGCCGACAACGAGTAGCGGCATTCGTTCAAAAATTACTCAGCTTTGTAACAGGGAACAACTGTAAAAATCCCCCGGCAAAGCCGGGGGCTTTCCTGTTTGTGGCCTTTCAAAGAATCCAACATAAGTGCATTGCCAAGGAACCTCTGAATAAAGTTGATGTTTTGAAAGGGCGCGGCTTCAGAGCTTATCCGGGAATTGTAGCGCCGGTCTGAATTGTAGCGCCGGTCTCCAGACCGGCTGTAATGTGGACCTCCTGGTCCACGTTGATTCTCAAACCATTCAGAAATAGGCTGGAGCCATCGCTCAATCCAAACAGGCCTGAAACCAGAAAGAGAATATCCTCAATTTCCGGATAAGCTCTTAGTCCAAGTTCTGAAAAAGCACGGCTTTAGCTGCGCCGCAAGTGGCTCTCATTCAATGCGGGCTTTAGCCCCCGAGGGAATCTTTGCTGCAAAGAAAGAAATGAATCAAAGGTTCCCTAAAGCAACAGCGCGAACAGCGCCAGCTAGCCCGCGCCGTAGGTGCAGTGGTGAGCAAACAGCGCCATCTCGCCCGCGCCGTAGGCGCATCGGTAATTAGCCCACCGTTTCAACGGTGGGAAAGGAACAGTAAGAAGGCCGCTGGAGTCCCGTAGGGACGGCGCCTCAAATTTATGCTGAGGCCGTATTTCGAGGGGCAAACGAGAAAAACACAAACCAATAACGACTCCCGTAAACGTCAAACTACTACTGCCACCCCGGCAGAGCCGAGGGATCTCCCGGTGATATTCGTCGTGCCGAATAATGCTCAAAAAAACGATCGGGGTTAGCCCGTGTACAAATATTGAATTGCATTCGAGACTAAACCAAAGATATACTCGGCGACACGTTTTATCTTCCCTCATTTTTAGCGTTCTCATGGAATCCAAAAGCAACTCATTTTCACACACAATCAATATTCTTTAATTATTTGACCTAACCTGTTGAGAAAAAAATTGTCTAACGTGGAAGCAGGCTTCATCGGGCACGGAGAAGACTGCGCCTTGACGCGGATACTTCTTATCCAAAAAACCAATGACGGCATGAATCAGCGGAGCGGAAGGCTCTGGTTGATTGGAAACGGTGGAGGAAATATGGCGCTTGATCGGAAGCGGATAGTTCTTCTTGGAACAATCGCTGGTGGGTTGTTCTTTTGTGCGGGGCTGATGGCGCAGAGTTACCTGCCTGCCACGCGTATCGTCGAACCAATCGACGAAAGCCGTCTGGTCCCGCTCACCGGGCAGACGCATCCACTGGCCAATGCCGCCAACGACCGCGGCGCGGCGCCCGATGCCATGCCGCTGGAGCGCATGCATCTGGTGCTCAAGCGCAGCCCGAGCCAGGAGGCGGCACTGTGCGAACTGATCGCCGAGATGCATAGCCCCAGCTCCCCCAACTACCACCAATGGCTCACCGCCGATGACTTCGGCAAGCGCTTTGGCCCATCTGACCAAGACATTGCGACGGTCAGCAACTGGTTGCAGAGTCACGGCTTCAGCGTGACCAAGGTCAATGCCGGCAAGCAGACCGTCGAGTTCAGCGGCAATGTGGCGCAACTGCGCTCGGCCTTTCACACCCAGATTCATAACTACCAGGTCAATGGCGAAAGCCATTATGCCGCCGCCGGCGATCCCAGCATCCCCGCCGCGCTGGCCCCTGTGGTCGGCGGATTCGTCTCGCTGAACAACTTCCGCCTGAAGAGCTATGCCCATCTGCTGGGCAAGGCCAGTTACGATCCAAAGACCGACAAAGCCACTCCGCAATGGACGATCGGCGGCAACGGCGGCTTTACCTTTGTCCTTGCGCCCCAGGACTTCGCCGTTCAATATGACCTGAATCCGCTTTACAAAGCGGGCGTTGACGGCAGCGGCCAAACTATCGCCATTGTCAACGAATCCAATATCAATATCGAGAAGGTCAACAGCTTCCGCACTCTCTTTGGCCTGCCTTATAACCCGCCGCGAGTCATCATCGACGGCAATGATCCGGGCGTGGACGGCATCAACAATCCAGACGGTTGGAATGATGCATCCATCGAGGCCTATCTGGATGTGGAGTGGGCAGGAGCCGTTGCGCCCAATGCCCAAGTCGATCTGGTGATCGGAGGCGACACGGCGCTCGAAAACGGGCTCATCCTGGCGCTGGAACGCGCCGTTTACAGCAATGTCGCGCCCATTATCAGCCTTAGTTTCGGTCAGTGTGAAGCAACGCTGGCCGCCTCGAATCAGTTCTTTAGCTATCTCTACGAGCAAGCCGCCGCCCAGGGCATCACGGTGCTGGTCTCCACCGGCGACAGCGGCTCGGCGGGCTGCGACAGCTCCGGCTCCGAATATGCCTCCGCCGGTCAGGCGGTCAACGGGCTGGCCTCCACGCCCTACAACCTCGGCATCGGTGGAACCGACTTTTATTACAGCGATTACAACGCGGATTCAACTACACTCACCAACCAGCTCTTTTCCTATTGGGGAGTCAATCTGAACAATAGCACTCCGGCCGAATCCCTGCTCCGCATCGTTCCGGAGCAACCCTGGAACGATAGCCAATACGGCCTGAATATCTTCAGCCTTTACACCGAGACCGAGGACGAGGATACCACCATCGCCGGCGGCGGCGGAGGCGCCAGCAACAACGCGCTGTGCAGCGGCGCCTACAGCTCCAACGCCTGCATGGGCACACCCTCCGGTTATCCCAAGCCCGCATGGCAGTCCGGAAGCGGCGTGCCAGCCGACGGAGTGCGCGATCTGCCGGATCTATCGCTGTTTGCCGCCAACGGCGACAATTACAGCTACTATCCCATCTGTTCTTACGATGGCGATTGCCAGCCGGTGTCAAACGGCCAGAGCGTGCAATTCACCGGCGTTGGTGGCACCTCGGCCTCCACTCCCTCCTTTGCCGGCATCATGGCGCTGGTCAATCAAAAATATGGCCGCCAGGGTCAGGCCGGCTTCGTGCTCTATCCACTGGCAACTCAGTTCCCCAACTCCTTCAACGATGTCACTGTGGGAACCAACTCGGTGCCCTGCGACATCACCAAGATTGGCTGCATCCCAGTCTCCGATCCAGCCGTCATCGAGGATTGGGCTACGGGTAAAACCATCACCGAAGGCCAGATCGGTTCTGGAAGCACCACCAACTACAATGCCGGTCCCGGCTATGATCTGGCTACCGGACTGGGCTCCATCGATGCCGCCAATCTGGTCGCCAACTGGAACAAGGTTGTTCTGGCCCCCACCAAGACCACTCTTGCGCCCTCCCAGAACGTTTTTGCTCATGGCACAATGATTGATATCAACGGCGAGGTCACTGCATCCAGCGGCACACCTACAGGTGATGTGGCGCTGATGACGGATAACCCCGAAGTCTCTCAGCAGGTGCAGGCCTTCTTTACCCTGAACAACGGTACTTACTCTGGCAGCACCAACACATTGCCCGGCGGAAGCTATAGCATCTGGGGCCAGTATGGCGGCGATGCGAAAGATGCATCGAGCAAATCGGACCCCGTGCAGATTACCGTTGTTCCGGAGGCCAGCACGACGCAACTCATTGTCGAGAATCTGGAGACCTATAACGGCTCTGCATATATTTCATCCGGGGCGAGTATACCTTATGGCTCGGATCTTGTCCTGTATGTTCAGCCCACTCCGAGTTTCAACCTAAGTGGACACACCAAGCCCACGGGCACAGTTACATTTACCGACAACGGAAAAGCCATTGCGACGGTGGCGCTGGATTCGACAGGCACCGCCCAACTTGACGCTCCGTGGAGTCTGGGAAGCCACTCAGTGGTTGCCAGTTATTCAGGCGATCTGAGTTATGACGCCTCCAGCGCCGCTGCCTTCCCCTTCACCATTGTCAAACAAGTTCCGTATTTTGGGCTTTCGGCGGAATCTCCCGCACTTCCGCCAACCAGCCCTGGAATGGCAACCGCGCACATCACCATCAGTGGGTGGAACAGCCTCTTCAATACCAATGCCTACACGGTGCAACCAACTGGAACGGTTACTCTCAGCAGCGTTCCGGCGGGGATCACTGGTTCGGTCACATTGAATCCATCGGCCACGCAGAGTGTGGGCGATATTTATATTCAAGCCGCTCCGGGCAGTTATGTTCTGAATGGCAGTTACACCGGCGATGCAAATTACAGCGCCACCACGCAGACCATTACCATTCCTCAAGCCCCACTCGTGATGAGTGCTCCAGGCGCCCTTCTGGCCAGCACCGTCAACGCCACTCTTTCCGGCAGCATTTCGCCCACCACATCCATCACGGTCACGGTCACGATTGCCGGACAAACCGGGCATCCCGCGCCTACTGGCTACGTCTGGATGGCTGACGCTGGAATCTTGTTGGACGGGTTCGGCTTTGAGCCTGGATCCGGTAATTCTTCAACGTTTTCCTTCGTTCTGGATAGTCAGAAACTTGGGCCGGGAAATAATTACTTGACCTTTGCTTACCCTGGCGACAGTGTCTATAACGGCTCCATCTTCGTGGTGAGCCAACCGGTTGTGAACACGCTCTCCGACTTCACCATGATTCCTGATTCCAGCATTGTTCCCATAGCCACAAGCTCCAGCGCAACCACTGCCATCAACCTGGCTTCCATTCATGGCTTCAACGGCGCGGTATCTTTAACCTGCACAGTGCCAGCGGCCACCACCTGCACAATCCCATCGTCGGTCACTCTGGCCAGCGGAGGCACTGCAACAGCAAACGTAACCATCACTCCCCCCTCAGGGGCTGCGGGAAGCTACAACGTGCTGATTGCGGGTCAGGACTCCTCCGGTAAATATATGCATACCTTGAACCTGACGGCGGTCGTTGGCACTGCCAATTCCGGACCGCAGGGTTATGTACTCACCAACAGCGGCAATATTACCGTGAACGCCGGCGCAACCAACGGAAATACTGCCTCGATCACCGTGACCTCTGCCGATGGCTTCGGCGGCACGGTCAATCTTGGCTGCGCCATCACCAGCAGTCCCTATGATGCCATCGATCCGCCGACCTGCACGCTGGCCAGCTCCTCTGTCGCGGTCAGCAGCAAATCTGCAAAGACGGTTGTTCTCACCGTGAACACCACCGCGGCAACAAACACGGCATCCGCCCGGATGAACCACTGGCCTTTCCTCGTCTGGCCCTCCACGGCAGGCTCTGCTCTGGCACTGCTCTTCCTCTTCCGGCTTCCAAAAAGGCGGCGCGGCTGGTTTGCCATGCTAGGTGTTTTTGTCCTCTTGATTTCCTTTGCAGGTATGGGCTGCGGCGGTTCATCGTCCAAGAGTGGGAACAGCGGCACTACGGCCGGCGCGTATTCCGTTACGGTGACCGGCACTTCAGGAAGCCTTTCACAACAGACGATTGTGTATGTAAACGTGCAATAGAGTTACGGTCTATATCTTTTACCCAACAAACGCCCCAGCTCCAATCTTCTGGGTTGGGGCGTTTGTTCCTGTCTATCTAACAACGGTGATTGCCGGCCAGTTATGCAGGATAGTTTTTAACTTTTCTTGGGTGCGCGCACGGAGAGCTTCTCATCGCCGGCCTCCTGGCCTCTGGTTATCATCGATTCATTCCCTGTCCAGCAGGCAGTTGATCAAACAGATTCCAATCCCGCGTCCGTTGACAATCTCGTTGATTTCCAAGAAAAGAAAAGCCGTCGTTCTGTTTTTTGCCAATAATAAGCTTGCGTATGCTCACTTTACGCCGCAGGAATTGCAGTTCATCAGCCTCGAAAAACAGGCTGTTATTGGATCAATTCAAATAGATGGCGCATATCAATAACCTTTTTTTCGCCCACCGGCAAGCATAGCATTCTCCTCCGTAAATGCATTCTTGTTCTCCCCAGCCAATACGTTAATTTCAGTCAGGCCGGACGGCGCGGTGGTGTATGTGCTGAATCACGAAACAGGTGATGTTACCGCGGTCAGCACAAAAGACTCTTCAATTCTCGCCAAAATCCCTGTTGGAGGAAGACGCCTGCAGCCTCTGCACGGTGGAAGCGTCCTCGCTCTTATCGGGTCCGACTCCATCAGTCGTATCGATACATCCACTCAATTGGCGCTTCCCGATGTTGCCTTCCACAATAAACTGAATGATTTTTCCTTCTCACCGGACGGACGCACCGCGGTGGTGCTGACCGAAGGCTCTGTCTTTCTATTGAACGGAAAGACGGGTGAACTTCAGAAGCAAATCGACGGATTCAAAGAGCCGCTTCTGGTTCTCTATGCGCCATCCCAGGCTGGCGGCTCACGCTAGGGAACCTCTGTATAAGTTGATGTTTTGAAAGGGTACGACTTTAGGGAATCTCTGAATAAGTCGATGTTTTGAAAGGGCGCGGCTTCAGCTGCGCCATAAGTGGTACAAAATAAATGCGGGCTTTAGCCCCCGAGGGGATGTTTCAGCAAAAAAAGAACTTAATCAGAGGTGCCTTAGTCGTGCCGCAATGAGAAATTGAGGTTTCCTGGGAAGCCGCTGAGGTTTGATCCGCCCCACAAGTATCTACTCGCCTTTCCCGTCCATCGCGCGGAAGAACAAAATGGACGGGAAAAATTTTATTTTCTTTTCATGCCGGATCAGTATATATAATGCGAGTGTATTAACTTTCCCTCTGTTCACACGTCATTACTAATGATCTTTCCCCGGCGGCATTCCTTCACTACGGATTGCAGCTCACTTAATTGACGAAGCGGTTTTCCCTGGCATTATTCATTGAACGGCGGGAGAAAATATGGTGTTGGATCTGAAGCGGGTATTTCTTCTACTCGGAATGATCGCATGTGGATTATTCTGCTGTGCGGGGCTGACGGCGCAGAGTTACCTGCCTGCCACGCGGATTGTTGAACCGATCGACGAGAGCCGTCTGGTCCCGCTCACTGGGCAGACGCACCCATTGGCCAACGCCGCCAACGACCGCGGCGCTGCGCCCGATGCCATGCCGTTGGAGCGCATGCATCTGGTGCTCAAGCGCAGCCCGAGTCAAGAGGCGGCGCTGCGCCAGTTGATCTCCGAGATGCACAGCCCCGGCTCGGCAAGTTACCACAAATGGCTGACCGCCGAGGACTTCGGCATGCGCTTTGGCCCATCCGATCAGGACATTGCCACAGTTACGAGTTGGTTGCAGGGCCACGGCTTCAGCGTGAGCAAGGTCAATGCCGGCAAGCAGACCATCGAGTTCAGCGGCAACGTGGCGCAGATGCGCTCAGCCTTCCATACTCAGATTCATAACTACCAGGTCAATGGCGAAAGCCATTATGCCGCCGCCGGCAATCCCAGCATCCCCGCCGCGCTGGCTCCAGTGGTGGGCGGATTCGTCTCGCTGAACAACTTCCGCTTGAAGAGCTATGCCCATCTGCTGGGCAAGGCCAGTTACGATCCAAAGACCGACAAAGCCACTCCGCAATGGACCGTCGGCAACAGCACCGAGGGCTACAGCTTTGTCCTCGCGCCCCAGGACTTCGCCGTTCAATACGACCTGAATCCGCTTTACAAAGCAGGCGTTGACGGCAGCGGCCAAACCATCGCCATTGTCAACGAATCCAATATCGACATTGCCAAGGTCAACAGCTTCCGCACTCTCTTTGGCCTGCCCTACAACCCGCCTCAGATCATTATCGACGGCAATGATCCGGGCGTGGATGGCATCAATAATCCAGACGGCGCGAATGGCGCGTCGATTGAAGCCTACCTCGACGTCGAGTGGGCTGGTGCGGTTGCGCCCAATGCCCAAGTCGATCTGATCATTGGAGCCGATACCGCCCTCGAGAACGGCCTCACTCTGGCCCTGGAACACGCGGTTTACAGCAATGTCGCGCCCATTATCAGCCTCAGTTTCGGCAGTTGTGAAGCTTCGCTCGGCAGTTATAACCAGTATTTCAGCAGTCTTTACGAGCAGGCCGCGGCCCAGGGCATCACAGTGCTGGTCTCTACCGGGGACAGCGGCTCGGCGAATTGCGACAGCTCCGGCGCCGAATATGCCTCCAATGGCCAGGCGGTCAACGGGTTGGCCTCCACGCCCTACAACCTCGGCATCGGTGGAACCGACTTATATTACAGCGATTACAACGCCTCTTCAACCGCGCTGAACAACCAGGTGGCGAGCTACTGGAGTTTCACGCCAAGCAACGCCACTCCAGCTGTGTCCATCCTGGGCGTCATTCCCGAGCAGCCCTGGAACAACAGCCAATTCGGCTTGAATGCCTACAACGAATTTAGCGAAACCAACGGTCTCATAACCACCATCGCCGGCGGCGGCGGCGGCGCCAGCAACAGCGCGCTCTGCAGCAGCACCTACAACTCCAGCAACGCCTGCACCGGCTCGCTCTCCGGTTATCCCAAACCCGCATGGCAGTCCGGAAGCGGCGTGCCAGCCGATGGCGTGCGCGATCTGCCGGATCTGTCGCTGTTTGCCTCCAACGGCGTCAATTACACTTACTATCCCATCTGTTATTACGATGGAGACTGCCAGCCGGTGTCGAGCGGCCAGAGCGTGCAATTCGCCGGCGTCGGCGGAACCTCGGCCTCCACTCCCTCCTTTGCCGGCATCATGGCGCTGGTCAATCAGAAGTACGGCCGCCAGGGTCAGGCCGGCTTCGTGCTCTATCCGCTGGCAACACAATTCCCCAACTCCTTCAACGATGTCACGGTGGGAACCAACTCGGTGCCCTGCGACATCACCACCATCGACTGCATCCCGGTCCCCGATCCACCCACGGTCGAGAATTGGTCGACGGGAGGCAGCGTCGTCGAAGGCCAGATCGGCTATGGAAGCACCCCCTCTTACAACGCCGGTCCCGGCTACGATCTGGCCACTGGCCTGGGCACCGTTGATGCCAGCAATCTGGTGAACAACTGGAACAAGATTGTTCTGGCCGCCACCAAGACGACTCTTACGCCCTCCCAGACCACCTTCGCGCACGGCACTACCATCCAAATCAACGGCGCGGTAACCTCATCGAGCGGCACGCCAACCGGCGATGTGGCGCTGATCGCCAATTCCACCGAATCGGCACAGCAGGGCCAGACTTTCTTTACCCTGAGCAACGGCTCTTTCTCCGGCAGCGTCAACTATCTGCCCGGCGGAAGCTACAGCATCTGGGGCCAATATGGCGGCGATACGGCCAATAGCCTCAGCTCCTCCACTCCGGTCCAGATCACCGTAACACCTGAGGCCAGTACCACCAGCCTCATTGTTGAGAATCTGGAATCCTACTCTGGCCCGCAATATGTTCAATCCGGAACAAGCGTTCCCTATGGCTCGGATCTGACTGTCTATGCGCAACCGGTGCCGGCCTCCAACTCCAACTCCTACACCGTGCCCACCGGCACGGTCACCTTCGCCGACAACGGAACGGTCATCGCCACGGCTGTGCTGAACGCCGAAGGCTCTGCCGAACTCGATGCCCCATGGAGCTTGGGAGCTCACTCGGTCACGGCCAGCTATTCAGGCGACCAAAGCTACAATGCATCCGCTTCGGCGGCCTTCCCATTCAGCATCGTTCAGCAAACCCCAACCCTTGGCTTTACCGAAGAAACTCCCTATGGCGCGCCCACTCTCAACGTCACCGATGGGACGGCCCACCTCAACATTCAGGCTTGGAGCAGCCTCTTCAATTCGAATCTCGGCACCGTCGAACCCACCGGGACGATCACTATCAGCAGTGTTCCGGCAGGCATCACCGGCACGGCTACCTTGAGCCCATCCATCGGCCAAAGTGTGGCCAGCTTCTCCATTGAGGCTCCTCCCGGCAGCTATGCAATCATGGCCAGCTACTCCGGCGATGCCAATTACAAAGCCACCTCACAAACTGTCACGCCCGCCGGAAACCCCATTGCAGTTTCAGCGCAAGGCAATCTGCTCCCCTCCACCACCAGCGTCGCCCTGAGCGGCAGCATATCGCCCACCACGTCCATCACTGTCACCGTCACCGTCGCTGGACAAACAGGACATCCGGCGCCCACCGGCGAGTTGCTGGTGATTGACGCTGGAGTCTTTTTGCATGGTTATTGGGTCAGTAGCAATTCCGGCAGCGTTTCAACTCTCATCTTTCCACTCAACAGCCAATCGCTGGCAGCCGGAGCCAATTACCTGAGCTTTGCCTATGCCGGCGACGCGAATTACAACCCCTCCGTTTTTGTGCTGGGCAATCCCATCCTCAATCCGCTCTCCGACTTCACCATGATTCCGAATTCAAACGTAGTTTCTGTCGCGCAGGGCAACAGCACGACTGAGACAATCAATCTGGGATCTGTGAACGGCTTCAACGGCACGGTGAATTTGACCTGCACCGGGCCATCCCAGGTCGCCTGCGCCATCCTGCCCACCTACAACCTGACCAGCGGCGGAACCGCCAGCGCATCCGCTATCCTCACCGCATCGGCCACCGCGCCCGAGGGAAGCTATGACGTGCTAGTAGTGGGCAAGGACTCCACCGGCCAGACCGTGCACACTCTCAGCCTGACCGCGGTCGTCGGCGCGCACGTCGCTTCAACCCCGGACTTTGTCTTCACCAACGGCGGCAACATCACCGTCTCGGCCGGCGCAACCAGCGACAATACCTCCTCCGTAACCATGACCTCGATGAATGGGTTTTCCGGCATGGTCAATCTGAGCTGCGCCGTCACCACCAGTATCGCTTCTCCCAACGATCCGCCAACCTGCACCCTGGCCTCCTCGTCTGCCCAGGTCAACCCCACAACCATAGCCACAGTTCTTCTCACCGTGAACACAACCGCGGCAACTGCCCGTATGATCAGCCCGCACCCTCTCTTCTGGCCCTCCACGGGAGCCACAGCTCTGGCCCTGCTCTTCCTCTTCCGTCTGCCCAGGCGGCGGCGTGGCTGGTTTGCCATGCTGGGAGTCCTGGTTCTCCTGATCTCCTTTGCCGGCATGGGCTGCAACAATACCCCAGGTAAAAGTGGTAACAGTGGCACCACAAGCGGCGCTTATACCGTCACCGTGACCGGCGCTTCAGGAAGCCTTTCGCAGACCACCTCCATCAACCTCACCGTGCAATAACCGCGCGCTCGATCTCTTGGCGCAACAAACGCCCCAGCTCAAAGGATCAGAGCTGGGGCGTTCTTGTCTACCGGTTGCCCTGTTCTTGAATCAATCTCTGACACAAGTGCAAGGCAACCACAAAACTGTAAATATCCCCCAGCAGTGGGGTACCAGACCGAAGGTCTGGACAATCAGGGAAGGAACAAGGATAAGAGTTGTTCCTTAGGAGAGCCGGGGGCTTTACTGTTTGTGGCCCCTCAAAGGGGCCAACATGAGTGCATTGCTAAAGCAACGGCGTGGACAACGCCAGCTCGCCCGCGCCGTAGGCGCAGTAGTGCGCGGACAACGCCAGCTCGCCCGCGCCGTAGGCGCAGCGGTCATTAGCCCACCGTTTTAACGGTGGGAAAGGAACATCAAGATGGTCGCCGGAGTCCCGTAGGGACGGTGCCTCGAATTTTTTACTGAGGACGAATTTCGAAGAGCAAATGACAAAAACACAAACTGGGAACGACTCCCGTAAATGTCAAACTGTTTCTGCCACCCCGGCAGAGCCGGGGGATCTCCCCACTCTTCAGTGAGCCGATAGCGAGTAGCTGGCCCCACCGCGCAGGTGGTCAATGGCGGAAGTGCCGCATGCCGGTGAAGACCATGGCCATGCCGAGCCGGTCAGCGGCGGCAATCACTTCCTCGTCGCGCATCGATCCTCCCGGCTGAATGACGGCCGTCGCTCCGGCGGCGGCAATGGCTTCCAGTCCGTCGGCGAAGGGAAAGAATGCGTCCGAAGCCGCGACGCAGCCCTTCAGCGGCAGGACGGCCTTCATCGCGCCGAATTTAGCCGCATCCACGCGGCTCATTTGCCCCGCGCCAACGCCCAGAGTTTGGCCCTCGCGCGCATAGACAATGGCGTTCGATTTGACGTGCTTGCAGACGCGCCAGGCAAAGAGCAGGCTGCGCAACTCCACCGCCGTCGGAGGACGCCAGGTGACCACCTTCAAGCCGGGATCAAGCGAGGTTGCGGTCACGCAGCCGGTGTCGGCGTCTTGCAGCAGCAGCCCGCCGGAGACGTTCTTGACCACAGGCCGCGGCAGCGCCGATTCAACTTCAACCAGGCGCAGATTCTTCTTGGCGCTGAAGCGCTCGCGGGCTTCTGCGCTGAAGCCGGGAGCGGCGATGGCCTCCACAAAGAGCTTGGCGATCTCCTCGGCAGCGGCCAGGTCAACCACGCGGTTGATCCCTAGAACGCCGCCAAAGGCCGAGACGGGATCGCAAGCCAAAGCCTTGGTGTAGGCCTCCAGAATCGTAGCGCCGGTGGCCGCGCCGCAGGGATTGGTGTGCTTCATAATGATCGCCGCCGGCTCGTCAAACTCCTTGGCCAGCTCCCAGCAGGCATCCAGATCAACAATGTTGTTGAAGCTGAGCTCCTTGCCCTGAAGCTGCCGAGCGCCGGCAATTCCCTGCCCTGTTCCATCCGCGTAAAGCGCGGCGCGCTGGTGGGGATTTTCGCCGTAGCGCAGCGATTGCGCCTGTTGCAGGTTGATGCGCAGCGTAGTGGGCAGGCTGGTTGCGTCGGGCGCGGCGGGCGCTTGCGGCTCGGGAGCTTCGGCGATGCGGTCGAGCGTGTTGGCGATGGCCGTGTCGTAAGCGGCTGTTGTGCCAAAGGCCTGCTTGGCCAGCTTCCAGCGAGTCTCGCGCGAGAGCGCGCCTTGGTTGGCCTTCAACTCTTCCGTGAGCGACGGATAGTCGCTGACGCGGGTGACAATCGCCACGTCCTCAAAGTTCTTGGCTGCCGAACGCACCATCGACGGGCCGCCGATGTCGATGTTTTCGATGAGGTGTCCAAAGGCAACGCCGGGCTGCGCGGCGGTCTTCTCAAAGGCGTAAAGGTTGACGACCACCATGTCAATGGGATCAATGCAATGCGCGGCCACGGCCGCCTGATGCTCCGGATTGTCGCGGATAAAGAGCAAGCCGCCGTGGACCTTGGGATGCAGCGTCTTGACGCGCCCGTCCAGCATCTCCGGGAAGCCGGTCAGCTCACTGATGTCCTTGACGCTGAGGCCCGCCGCCCGCAGCGCCTTGGCCGTGCCGCCGGTCGAGATCAGCTCCACGCCAAACTCCGCCAACGCCTGCGCAAACTCCACCAGCCCGGTCTTGTCCGTCACACTCAGCAACGCCCGCCGAATCTTCTTTTCCGCGCTCATCCTTCGCTCCTCGATCTCAAAAAATCATTCGTTTGATTCAAGAATACGGGATTGGAGGAGCAGGAGAATATTTTTTTGGGTTTACATCGGCAATTCTGATCCACAAGAAATAAATCCGTAGCGCCGGCCTCCCGGCCGGCTGTTGCGTGGACCTCCCGGTCCACGCAACTGTTTCTTCCTATTTCCCAACCGGTTTCGCCATCCCGCAGAAGATAAAACCTTTCCCTTGCCCATGCCGCCGCTAACTTGCCAACTCGCCATCTCCGCAGAGCGGACGCTAACTCGCTCAATTGATTCCAACAATCCGTTCACGCCAAACTCCTGCATCTTTTTTGTTTCTTTGCAGAAAGCCAATCCAGAGCGGCCTCCTCCGCGCGCCAATCCACCGCATTCCACATCGTGGAATGAAACACATTGGTTCTTCTTGTTCCGTCTTTCCGCCCGCCAGGTTGCCTGAAATGCTTTAAAGTTAAAGCATGGGCACTTCCTCCCCCACGATCCAACCGGAGTATCCAGATCCGGACGCGGAGTTCACTCCACAGCACGAGCCGGAGCGCAAGCCCAGGCCGTCATGGTCCTATGCCCCGGCAACGTACGTACTGGTCGGCATTAACTGCCTGGTCTTTCTGGTGATGGTGGCGCGCGGCGTCAACTGGTGGAATCCCGCGCCCGAGCAACTGATGTTCTGGGGCGCGGACAACGCCGGCTCCGTGCTGATTCAGGGACAGTGGTGGCGCATCTTCACCGCCATGTTTGTCCACGTGGGAATTCTGCATCTGGCCACCAACATGTGGTGCCTGTGGAATCTCGGATTGCTGGCCGAGCCGCTGATGGGTTCGGCGGGAGTTCTGGCGGTCTACATCCTGACCGGCGCCGCGGGCAACCTGCTCTCCACGCTTTTCAACTGGCGCCATCACTACACCGACTGGCTGGTTTACCAAAGTGAATGGGCGAGCCATCATGTGGCCGGAACCATCTTCGATCCCACCGCCGTCTTTCCAGGCGGCGCGGGCGCCTCTGGCGCGGTCTTCGGTATCGCCGGCGCATTGATCATTCTGCTCAAGTCGCATCGCCTGCCGGTCCCGCAACTGGAATTGAAAAAGCTGCGCAGGTCGGTCATATACTTTGCTGCCATTAATCTCGGGATCGGATTCACCATCAGCCTGGGCGCCGTCGTGAAACACACCGGCGTCAGCATTGATAACTCCGCTCACCTGGGCGGCGTTCTCTGCGGGTTGCTCTTCGCAACTCCAATGGTTCCTCGGATTGGCTCACCCCGCAACTTGTTTTTCTTCCGCTTGCGCGTGGCTCTGATCCTGGTGGTTGGAATCCTGGTGCTCTTCGGCTTCTATCTGGCGCAGTTGCCCCGTTGAGCAGATTGTAGCGCCGGTCTCCAGACCGGCTGTAACGCGGGCGTCCCCGCCCGCGCATCTCCATCCCCGCACACAATTTCATGCAGTCCGGAAATTATCGCGTCGCCGTGGCGGCGAACTTCTTCACCATGGCCAGCAGCAACTTGCGGTCGCTCTCATTCAGGTTGGTCGAATAGCGGCGGATCTGCGTCAAAAAGCGCAGCTCCTCGTCCGAGAGCTTTTGCAAATTGGCTTGCTTGCCCATGCTGGTGTCTTCCGAAAAGAAGACGGTGATGGGCAGATCAAGCGCCTGCGCAATCTTCGAGAGCGTATCCAGCGAAGGAACCGTATGACCGTTCTCCACGCGCGAAAGATAGCAGCGCAGCAAGCCGGTCTTCTTTTCGATGTCTCCCTGGGAAAGCCCCTTTTGCAAACGGTGCGAGCGGATGGCGGTGCCAATCTTCAACATGAAATGATCCTCTTCGATTGTTGCCAGGGTTTACTCGCTTGGTAGCAACCAATCCATTATTAGCATTATAGTAAACAGATTTCAAAGCGGATTGCAAGAGCTTTTTTACGCATCGATTGATATGGACCGAATTAGAGTGTGACTCGCGTCAGCTTGAATCACGCGCCGTAGGCGCAACGGTCAATAAATATTCCTTGGCAGAGCCGGGGGGCTTTACTGTTTGTGGCTCCTCAAAGGGGCCAACAGGAGTGCATTGCTAAAGCAACAGCACGGACAACGCCATCGCGCCCGCGCCGTAGGCGCAACGGTCATTAGCCCACCGTTTCAACGGTGGGGATAGATGAATCACAATGCCGCCGGAGTCCCGTATGGGACGGCGCTCCGGCTCCACATTCGCCAACTATATTATTAAATGAAATGGAAGGTAAAATCCGGCAAGACTCCCGTACTTCCCAAACTGTTACAGTCAACCCGGAATATACAACGGATTCTTCTTTTTGCAAACAATCAAATTCCGCAGAAATGCATCCATCCGTAAACTCTTGCGGCAATTGGCCGTCTCAATGAGTGCGAGCGCGAAAGGCCAGGGAGCGGTGAAGAAGCGAATGATCATGCGGCGGACAATCCTGGCGGGAGCTTTCGCGGTCTGCGAATTGATCGCGCTGGCCCAACCGCCCGCGCCCCAGCCTGTTGCGGAAGTGCAGGTCGGCGGCAGGCTGCACGGCGTAGTCAAAAGCGGCGCCATTCCCCTGCCCGGCGTCACCGTCACCGCGCAGAACACACTCACCGGCAAGCGCTACTCCACCACCACCGAGATCAGCGGCGCCTGGTCACTCACCATTCCGCAGAATGGACGCTACGTGCTGCGCACGCAATTCGCCGGCTTTGCACCCGCAGCGCAAGAGGCGCTGCTCAACGCCGCAAGCCACGATCAGACCATCAGCTTTGATCTGTTGCTGGCCTCGCGTGCCGCCGCGCTGCAGCAGACGGAGAGCACGTCGCAGCAGTCGAGCGCAACCTCCATCCGCCAACTCATGGCCAACGGCGCGCAGAACCTGAACCTGGCGAGCACACTCTCCACTGAAACAGAAAGTCAAGCAGGCCCATCCTGCGCAGCGGGCGCGGCGCTGCCCTCGATTGCCGGCAACTCCGATTTCAGCTCGGATTCAGTGGCCATCAGCGGCCAGTCAGGCGCGGTCAGCCCGATGGCTGGGCTGGACATGGACCGCATCCGCGACGCCATTGAATCAGCGCGCGTGCAGGGATTGATCCCGAACGGCGTATTGAATGGCGAAAACTTTGGCGGCATGGGCGGCGGATTCGGCGGAGCAGGCGGCTTTGGCGGCGGCGGGCGCGGCAACTTTCGCGGCTTCAATCCGGGCCAGCCGCACGGCGCCATCTTTTGGATCGGCAGCAACTCGGCACTCAATGCGGAGCCGTTCAACATTGGCGGCGGCGCGCAGCAACAGCAACCGCCCTCCGGCAGCAATCGCTTCGGCATCACTTTCATGAGCGCGCCCTACCTGCCGGGAGTCACCAAGCCCAGCGGCAAAGACACAATCTTTCTTACACTCAGCGGCACGCGCACATCCACTCCTTTAACCCAGTTCGCCAACGTTCCCACGGACGGCAGCTTCGGCACATACGACGAGCGCACGGGCGACTTCACCGGACAGCCAACCATCTACGATCCAGCCAATGACGCCACCTGCGTCAATTTCCACGCTCCAGCAGAGCCTTCGCCAACGCCGGGTCAACCCTTTCCAGGGAATAGGATTCCCCAAGGCTGCATCGTTTCGCAAGCCGCAATACTGCTGCTTGGAACAACCTCCGCCACGCAAACTCTGCCTCAATTTTTTCCCGCGCCCAATCTTCCCGGCTACGCGCGCAACTATGAGCAGCTCGCCACGCAGCAATCCAACTCGACACAAGCCGGCGTGCGTTATATGCGCAGCCTGGGCGCGAATGCCACGCAGCCCGGAGGCAGTCGCGGAGGCTTTGGCAGCGGACGGCGCACGCAGA
>CAZXVX010000042.1:0-21817 GCA_964644105.1 uncultured Occallatibacter sp.
TTCTGTGCGGTGTGGGCAACACCGCGCCCCAGGTTTGGCAGCAGCTTATGGCCGGCGCCAGCGGCATGGGGCCCATCCAGGGCTTTGATGCCACTGGCTTTTCGACCACCTTTGCCGCCGAGGTCAAGAACTTTGACCCTTTGAACTTTGTGGACAAAAAAGAGTCGCGCAAGATGGCGCGGTTCATCCACTATGCCTTTGCCGCCACCTCTGAAGCCATGGCGCAATCCGGTCTCGAAATCACTCCGGAGATTGCCGACCGTGTGGGCGTCTTTATCGGCTCGGGCATCGGCGGCTTTGAAGTGATTGAGCGCGAACACACCAACCTGTTGCAAGGTGGTCCACGCAAGATCTCGCCCTTTTTCATTCCCGCGGCCATCGTCAATATGGCGTCGGGCTTCTTGAGCATTCGCTACGGCGCGCAGGGACCGATCTCGGCCACTGCCACGGCTTGCGCCACCAGCGCCAACGCCATTGGCGACTCGGCGCGCATCATCGAACACGGCGACGCCGATGTGATGATTGCCGGCGGCGCTGAGGCAGCGGTGACGCCGCTTTCGGTGGGCGGATTCGCTTCCATGCGCGCGCTTTCCAGCCGCAACGACGATCCCACCCGCGCCAGCCGCCCCTTTGACAAGGATCGCGATGGCTTTGTGATTGGAGAAGGCGCCGGCATCCTCATTCTTGAGGAACTGGAGTTCGCCAAAAAGCGTGGCGCAAAGATTCTGGCCGAGATCATCGGCTATGGCATGAGCGCCGACGCCCATCACATCACCAGCATCGCGCCGGAAGGCATGGGCGCGCAGCGCAGCATGAGGGCAGCTCTCAAGGATGCGGGCATTCAGCCGCAGGAAGTGGGCTACATCAACGCGCACGCGACCTCGACTCCAGCCGGCGACGGCAATGAGTCGGCGGCCATTGAAGGCGTCTTCGGCGAGCACGCCCTGAGCCACAAGCTCAAGGTGAGCGGAACCAAATCCATGCACGGCCATCTTCTGGGCGGAGCGGGCGGTTTGGAGGCCGGCATCACGGTGCTCTCTCTCATCAACCAGATGCTTCCGCCAACCATCAACCTGGAGAACGTTGATCCCGAATGTCGCCTGGACTATGTGCCGAACAAGGCAGTGGCCCACAGCTTCGACATTGCGCTCTCCAACTCGTTCGGCTTCGGCGGCATCAATGCCTCGCTGCTGATGAGGCGCTGGACGGAGTAACGGCAGCTTTCAGCCGTCAGCTCTCAGCTTTCAGCCTAAAACGGCAACAGCGCGAATCCTTTCCGGATTCGCGCTGTTGCTGCTTGTGGCGTTAAAATTGCCTTCAGCCCATGATGGCTGCAATGCCTACACCGATCAGTACGATGAACACCCACCATCCAAAGACTGCAATGTAGCCGGAGCCGCGTTTGACTCCCGCCACTGCCGCCAAGCCGATGGCCAGCAAAACCATGCTCCAGATCTGAATCGCGTCCAGAGAAGTTGCAAAAGCATAGAGCGCTTTGTTTGTCTCCAAGGGATTCAGAAATGCGCCAATGTTGGTAGGCGCAAAATTCTTGATATTGAATGACTCCGGCGCCACGCCCGCGTAGACTACGACGATCCCCAAAAGCGTCTTGATGATCGAGGGCAAGGTGGAATAGTAGCACACGGCCAGAATGCTTGAATATCTTGCCCGCCCGCCAAAACCGAAATTAATGGTGGCCATCAAGATCAGGGCGCACAGGGCAAGCCCGCCCAGGAAAAAAACCGGCATGCCAATAAAAATTCCCTCGGTGACGTACATAGAGATTTTTTCGATCATTTCCCGCTGTTCCGGCGGTGCCTGCGCCATTCTCTCTTCTTGCTGCGGATTCAGATGCATCTGATTGTCCGTAACCTGCTTCATCCCAATCTGCGTGTAGATGACGGCAAAGAAAAGGTAGCCAACAACCGCCAAAAGAATCAACGGCATCCACCAACTGCGGTTGCCGCGCTTGATGTCCTCGAAGGTCTTGGACGGCGCGGTGAAGGTGTTGACAACGCGCTGCCACTGGGAAAGGCCGGTAGCTTCCACGGCCGAAGTTTGAACTTCCATTTCGCTCATGCATTCGCCTCGCGCAGCCATAGTTTGGCTCTGGCTGCGATTGTAACCTTGAAGCCTATACGCTGGACAGTCAAAAATTGTTCACGGAAGATTTGTGCCCTGAGTGCATGAATTTGAAATGGCTGGAATGTAGCGCCGGTCTCCAGACCGGCTGTGGCGTGGACCACCCGGTCCACGCTGTACTCTACACCCTTTGAATATAGCTCCGATGAATGCTTGACAAACGCGGGCGAGGACGCCCGCATTACAGCCGGTCTGGAGACCGGCGCTACATTCCGGTCCCGGCGGTTTCAGACTCACTGGCCGCTGTCTGTGCCGGCGGCTCGCTGGCCGGTTCAGCCCCGGCATAACTCTTGTAGACCGTGATGTGGAAGCAAGACTGCTTGAACTCCTCCTCGACGTCGATCTTGCCGGCGGTTTGCAGGGGCAGCAGCCAGGCGCGCATCCAGGCGATCTGCTTGCGGCTGAGGCCGGTTTTGGCAATGTCGATGGATGCGCCGGTCAGATGCGGGCTGGCAACTTCGCCCTCGGCGGCGGTGGCGTTGCCGTTCACCTTCATCAACTGCTTTTGGTACTCGACGGTGCGCACGGCGGAACTGACTTCAAGCGGGCTGTGAAAGGCCGCTGCGTGCGCGCGAGCAACATCGGTGAGGAAGTGCGCGGTCCAGGGGCGGCAATAGCGGCGATTCTCCGGCAGGTTTTGGTTCACGTTGAGCGCGGTGGAAACCGGAACCGGCACCAGCATCTTGCGCGCGATGCGGTCGTTCAAGTCCGCATCGTCCTCGATGCGCTCCAGTCCGTCGGCCTCAGTCTTCTCGTTTTGCCGCACCAGCGATTCATAGCTGCCGCGCAACGGCGGCGGCATCGACTGGCGCGGGGAGGGAAGGGAAGCAGCCTCCACGGACGGCATTTTATCGGAGGAGTCCTGCGCATTGCGATCGGTTGAATCGACGCCAACTCCTTCTGTCTCGATCGCTTCGGGCTTTGCTTTGGCGCGGACTCTGCGCGTGTAGACGGCGGGACGCAGATGCGCGGAGAATCGGCGCTTGCGCTCGCGGGCGATCTTTGCATGGTGACGTTCACTGGCGGCAGAGGCAGGCGTCTGCTTGCCGTGAGAGGCGCGCGCAGGCGCCGGCGAAACCTTCCCCTGCGTCCTGTGCGCAGAGGCGACGGGAACCAGAAAGAAGGCCGTGAAGAGGACAACAATCAATAAAAAAGGATTTCGGCGCATGAGTGGTGCGCGACCAATCCAGAGCATCTTCAGTGTAAGCTCTTTTCACCATAATTCCGAGTAACCGCTGTGGTGCGTCTTCGTCTGATAATGTACCTGCGCTGCCGGCACGCGCGTGTGAAGGTGTAGCGCCGGGCTTCTGGTCCACGCTCAATTCTGCCAGGCGCTGAGATTCTCTGCCGAAGCTCACCGGGCTTGACGCGCGCGCCTCTGAATGTTCGACTGATTCAGGATAGAGACGGAGTGAGCCGATGCGCGTGCCTCAATTGACCCTCGACGATTTTGAATACAATTTTGCCGATCGCCACCGGCTGCAGGATGTTTTGGCCAAGTGGGCCAGCGAGCGCCCGGAGGCGGATGCGCTGGTAAGCGCGGAGAGTGGGCGCACGGTGACCTGGTGGGAATTTGACCGCACCACGACGGCTTGGGCCGCGGAGTTGCTGCGCATGGGCTTCCGCAAGGGCGACTATCTGGTTACGCTGCTGCCCATGTCCATCGATCATGTGCTGCTCGAATACTGTTGCTTCAAGATCGGCGTGATTGTTGCGCCGCTCGATTTGCGCATGACGCCTGCCGAGATTCTGCGCGCGCTGGAGATTCTGCGTCCGCGCGGCTTTGCCGGGCTGGGCGTCAAGGGGCCGATTGATCTGCGGCCGTTGTGGCGCGCCGTGCAGGCGCAGTGCGCGTGGATCGAGCATTGCATCGTGGTGGACTCGGCGGAGGCGATTGAAGGCGCTCTCTCTCTGGCCTCCATTGCCGAGGCGGCTCAGCAGGCCGCAAGTGCGGAACTGCCCAATGAGGTCAATGAGAACGACGGCGCGCTGGTGATCTTCACCACCGGCTCAACCGGATCGCCCAAGCCGGCGCTGCTCTCGCATCGCAGCATTACGGCGCAGAATATGTGCCTCTGCGCGGCCTTCTTTGGAGGTGACAGCGGCTCTCGCGTGCTGGTCAATCTGCCCGCATCGCATGTAGGCGGCCAGAGCGAGGTGCTGATGACCACGCTCTTCGGCGGCGGCACGGCGATTCTTCTGGAAATCTTCGACGCGGGCCGTTCGCTGCGCGCCATTGCCGAGCACAAAGCGGAGATTCTCGGCCAGATTCCGGCCATGTTCAACCTGGAATGGATGCTGAAGGACTTTGATCGCCATGATCTGTCTAGTCTCAAGTTCGCCGCATACGGAGGCAATGCGGTGGCGCTGCCCTTTTTGGAGAAGCTGGCTACCATGGCGCCGGTGATCGGAACCGGTCTGGGGCTGACCGAGGCCTCCGGCTGGTGTACTTATGTGCTGGCAAATGTGGCCGAGCGCGACGCATCTGGTCAAGAGGCCATCCTCACTGGGCTGGGCGTGGATATGCCGATCTATCCCTGCACCATCCGTCAGCCGATGCGCGAGGACGGAAGCGCGGGCGACGAGCTGCCCGCTGGCGAGGTCGGCCACGTCTGCTTTCGTGGGCCGCTGACGTTTCTGGGTTACGTGAATGATCCGACGGCAACGGCCAAGGCCATCTCGCGCGATGAGTACTTGTACACCGGCGATCTGGGCCGCTGGAATGCCGCCGGTCTGCATCTGACCGGGCGGGAGAAGTGGGTAATCAAGTCGATGGGCTACCAGGTCTTTCCCGGCGATGTGGAGGCGCAGATCTGTGCATTGACCGAGAAGGTGGCCAACTGCGTGGCGGTGGGCGTGGCGCATAATGTTCTTTCGGAGGCCGTGGTGGCCGTGGTGGAAAAGCGTCCCGGCGTGGAGCTGAGCCGCCCTGAGCTGGAGCGGCAGGCGCGCGGGCTGGCCAGTTATATGCGGCCGCGCCACTGGATCATTTTGGAGGCTGGGCAGATGCCGCT
This sequence comes from uncultured Occallatibacter sp., assembly GCA_964644105.1. Classification (GTDB taxonomy): domain Bacteria; phylum Acidobacteriota; class Terriglobia; order Terriglobales; family Acidobacteriaceae; genus Telmatobacter. The sequence goes on from CAZXVX010000042.1 coordinate 5,157, forward strand.
GAATCGGGTCGTCAAGCCGGATTACAAGCGAGCGCAGGAGATGGCGCGCGAGGAGATTGCCGGGTTGCGCGCGCGCGGCGAGTGGGATGCAGGGCTGGTTGCGGAGTAGATTTGGTATATACTTTTGGTAGATGCTTTTCAGGAGGGCACAATGGCTATAGGCGCGGATGCAACTCAAAAGCCGATCAGTGCAAAGCTCTTCTGGAATGGACGCAGTCAGGCCGTGCGTTTGCCCAAGGCCTTCCGCTTTGAAGGTGACCAGGTGCGCGTGAGGCGCATGGGGAACGGAATTCTGCTCGAACCCTTTCAGGAAACGAAAAAAGAAACTGTCGAGGAGTGGTTTGCGCGGATTGATGCAATCAAAGGCGATCCGCTCTTTCCGGAAGGGCGCAAGCAAAATCTCGCTCCCATCCGTGAGTATTTTGAATGAACTACCTGCTCGATACCAACGTCTGCATTGCGCTGATCAATGGAGCATCGAATAAAGTTCGTGTGCGCTATATGCAGGCTGCTCGCCTGAACGCGAGATTCGCTACCTCTGCGATTGTGGCTCATGAGCTTTGGTACGGCGTGGCCAAAAGTCAGCAAGTTGAACGGAACGCAAACGCTCTGACGGCATTTTTCAACCGTGACATTGTGCTCCTCGACTACACCGAGCGGGATGCCCATGCCGCCGGAGAGATTCGCGCCGAGCTCGAACGCAAGGGCGAGCGCATCGGCGAGTACGACACGCTGATCGCCGGTCAAGCCTTAACCAGAAACCTGATTCTGGTCACTGCCAATACGCGGGAGTTTGCCAGGGTGAAGGGTCTGGTTGTCGAGGACTGGACGCTGTAAGAAGCGGCCAGCAAGGATCCAGATGAAAGCCAAAAATCAGCGCACGACCGAAGCCTGAAGCAGTTGCGAGGCCAGCGAGCAAAGCCCCTGGCGGAAGACCTCGCGAGCCGCTTCCGGGGTCCACGCGGCGGCTTCCGGTCCACCATGAGTCCTGAGCAGCGTGGCGGTCTCCGCGGCGCTGAAGCCGGCCACCGCGCGCAGCACAAAGACCACGCGCATCCACGCCGGCAGGCTCTCCAACCACTCCCGTACCCGGTCGCGCTCCGGACCGGCAATCATGCCTTCCAGCTCCGCGCTTGAGATTCCCGCCGAAGCCAGATCGTCTTCCTCGATGCAAACCGAGGCCGGCGTCAAACCCGCCGGCGCGGCCAGACTCTCCGGATCGCGCTGGGCAAGCACCTTGAGCGCCGCCGCGCAGAGATCGCGCCGGCTGCTCTGGCGCGCCACTTCCGGATCCTGGCAGACGGAGACTTCGGCGTTGGCCACCGCTTCCTCCACCAGCCGCACGCTCTCCTCGCCTTCGCCCAGCAGCATCGAGGCCAGGCTGTAGAGCCCGGCGGCCACCAATTCGAAGATCGCCTCCAGCCCATCCTCGGCTTCCGGCAGTTGCTGCGGTATCACTTTGAAGAGCGCGGTGTTGGACTCCTGGGGCATGGGGATGGCTCCTTTCGAGCGAGTGGTGCAACCTGCTCATCTTCTATCCTCAACCCACCGGGGGCTAGAGGTCAATGCGGATATTCTGCGCCGGGCACAAGCTCCAAAGATAGATTTCTTTGCGTTATCATGGGGTTGTATGGCTTTTCCTATCAAAACATGTGTCGTTTGCTCGGAAGAATTCGAGTTGAGGCCGGACAAGCCCGGCTTTGCCAACCGCTGCCCGGCGTGCAGCGAACCGGAGGCTTCCTCGTCCGGCGATAAAGTCCATAAGGATGCCATCGCCCGCAAGGCGGAGAGCGAGTTGAACGAAGCTCGCCGCAAGACCATTCGCGATATGCTCTACCGCAATGAAAGCTGAGAGTCTTCCTGAATGTCCTATACCTTTGGAGATCATGATGAGGCCAGCCGCCGTCTGCGCCTGCTTGCCGAGGTCTACGAACCGGAGACGCGCGGGCTGCTGCATAAGGCATTCGATTCCGGTAAGCCGTTTACACCCCGGCTGGCCGTCGATCTCGGTTGCGGTCCTGGCTGGACCACCCAACTGCTCCATGAAGAGTTGAAGCCGTTAAGAACCGTGGGTCTGGATGCCTCGGATCGGTATGTCGCCGAAGCGCGCGCCCATTTCCCTGCGCTTGAATTTCTGCGCCACGACATTCTCGAAACGCCCTTCCCAATCGAAGCGCCGGATCTGTTTCTATGCCGTTTTCTGCTTACCCATCTTCCTTCGCCGCATCTGGCCTTGCAGAGTTGGGCACAGGTTGCCGCGCCGCAAGCGATTCTGCTGATTCACGAAACAGAGGATATCGATTCCGATCATCCCGCGCTGCATCGCTACTACGAATTGCTCGCCGAGATGCAGCGCCACTATGGTCAAACACTGCACGTGGGGGCCATTCTGGATGCGAGCCTGGCGGCTTCCGGTTGGAAGATCCGGCAAAGCAGGAGCATGATTCTGGAAAAGCCCGCCAGAGCAATGGCGCAGTTGCATCTTCCCAATCTGCGCACCTGGGGTAGAAACGAATATGCCATCCGGGCCTTTGATCGCCGCGAACTGGATCAACTGGAGGCCGATCTTGATTCCATTGCCAGCGGAAACTCGGATACCGGCTTTGTGCGCAATACAGCGAGACAAATTATTGCCGAACGGTTTTGATGGATGGGTGGGAGACCGCGAACCTCAACTGGCTCACTTCGCCAAAACTCATTTCTTGTAGGGGCAGCCCGCGCAGGTCTCGGCAAAAAATTCGTCCGGCGAGGTCGCCGGCCAGCCGACGATCACCAGAAAAACATCCAGAACAAAGAGCGCAATGGCAATGTCGTTATAGAGCGTCGCCTGCGCTGCATTGGGCCAGAGCTGATTGGCGCCCCAAAAGAGAAAGGCCACCGCCAGCAGAACAGCCTTGAAGAGTTCCTTGCGTGGAGGCCGGTGCGCCGACTGGTAGGCCAGGTAGGCCAAGGCGATCATCGCCAGCGGAAATGCGCCCAGAAGGTTATGCGCGTTGGCCGGAAAGAGCCGCGGAAAGGCATCCCAGGCAAAGAGAACTCCGACGCCGGCCAGGGTGACAGCGCCAAGGAGCACGGGGAGAAATCTGTGGGCACGGTCAAGACGAGAATACATACTTCATTTTGCCTCGTGAGCCATGAGGAGTTCGTGAGAAAAGGCTATCGCGCTTGAAAAAGCAGGCGCGAGAGAATGTCGCGGGAAAGAGTGCAGCGCCTGCCTCCGCGCCGGCTGTTGCGTGGACCTTTCGATCCACGCCTGGTTCTAGCCAGCCACCATTTCGAGGCTCATTGTAGGATGATGGAATGTCCTGTGCCTTGCCTCCCCTTCGTGGGATTGGCCAAGTCGCCACCCTAGAATGCAGAGAAAGGAGCCTATCCTCGTGACGATGCTCAAAGACAGCCCAGCGAAAAAGCCTCAATCGATGGATGCTGCCCAGCGTCGTTATAACCTCTTTCTGCTTCTGGTTGCCGGACTGGGCGGCCTGCTCTACGGCATCGATGTGGGCATTATCGGCGGCGCGCTGCCGTATCTGGAAGCGACCTCCGGACTGGATGCCGGGCAATTGTCGGTGATTGTTGCGGCGGTACTGCTAGGCAGCGTTCTCTCCACTTTGTTCGCCGGACTGCTGGCCGACTGGATCGGACGCAAGCCGATGATGCTTCTCTCCGGCCTCACCTTCATTGTCAGCATTCCGGTGATCGCCCACTCGCATGGATACGAACCACTCTTCCTCGGCCGGCTGCTGCAAGGCATCAGCGGCGGATTCATCGGCGTGGTGGTTCCGCTTTATCTTGCCGAGTGCCTGCCGGCCTCTCAAAGGGGCAAGGGAACGGGCGTTTTTCAGTTGCTGCTGACGCTGGGGATTGTCACGGCTGCTTTGATCGGAATGGTCTTCAGCTATCGCGTTGCGGCGGTGGCCGCCTCCGCCGATGCGGCAACGCTGTTTGCCTTCAAGGATCACGCATGGCGGCGCATCTTCTGGGTCTCGCTGCCTCCCGGCGTGCTCTTTGTGCTGGGCAGCCTCAGTTTGAGCGAATCGCCCCGCTGGCTCTTTCAGCGCGGCAAACCGGCCGCTGCGCTGGCAGCTCTAGAGCGCTCGCGCGGCGCCGAGCAGGCAGAACTGGAAGTGCGCGCGATGGATTCGGCAAATCGCTCCGCCCAGGCCGCGCGCCCCGTCGGGCAAAAGGCGCGCGAATCCCTGCTGCGCCGCAAATACATGGTTCCGTTTTTGCTCGCTTGTGTGATTCTCTTCTGCAACACGGCCACCGGCATCAACTCCATCATCGGCTTTAACACCGGCATCCTGCTGCAGAGCGGGCTTTCTGACCTCAATGCGCATTGGGGCTACGTTCTTTTCACCACCGTCAACTTCCTGATGACCATGGTGGGCATGATGCTGGTGGATCGCAAAGGCCGCAGGTTCCTGCTGATTCTGGGCACATCGGGAATGATCGTCTCCCTCGCCGCCGTTGGCCTGCTGTTTCGCTCAACAGAAGTGCGCAGCTTTGACAGCCGCGCCGCAGTGCAGCCGCTGGTCACGGGCAATCAGGAGCTGACTCTGCGCTTCACTCCAGAGGCCGCCAGCCATTTGCTCCTCGAACCGGTCAACTCCATCAACCGGATCGACAGAAACCGTGCTTCGCTGGCCATCATCTACTCCTACGGAGACTTCACTGCGGCCACCACCTTTGTCCGTTCGGACGATCCCGCCGCCGCTCCCATTCAAATCACCCGCGCCGGTTGCCTTCCAGCCAATAAGGTGGAAGCGCTCTTCAGCAATCCTTTCGGCAACCTCGCCGCCGCGCGCCGTGCGCCGCTGCGGATTGACAAGGCCTTGATCGGCCAGGTGCCTGGTGCCGCTCATGGCTGGATGGTGGCCATCGGACTCTACGGTTTCATGGCCTTCTTTGCGCTGGGGCCAGGAGTGTGCGTGTGGCTGGCGCTTTCGGAGTTGATGCCGACGCGCATCCGATCCAATGGCATGAGCATTGCGCTGGTCATCAATCAGTTGGTTTCCACCACCCTGGCCGGCGTTTTTCTGCCATTTGTCAGCCGGTACGGTTATTCGTCCATGTTCTTTCTCTTTGCCGCCTTCACGGTTCTCTATCTCGTCGTCGCGGCCTTCTTTTTGCCGGAGACCAAGGGCAAAACGCTGGAAGAGATTGAGGCGCTTTTTGAAGGCAGCGCAACGAGTCACGTGACTGGTTGAATTATCAATCGCCAACCCGTAGCGCCGGTCTCTAGACCGGCTGTCCCGCAGGCGTCCTCGCCCGCGCTAGCTGATATTTCAACCCAATTTCATCTTGCCAAAATAGAAAAACACGGACCAGATGCCCGGCGCTGCAGCATCAAGTTTGCCGAGTTGACGGAGCCGGCGGCGGAAAGTGCTTCCGCAGCATAGCCAGCGCTTCGGCAGGTGTGGTGATCGAGCCTTCCAGTTGGGCGTCTTCAACGGCGCGGAGCATGGGCCGGAAGGCTGCGCCAGGGATGTAGCCGGCGGCAATCAACTCGCGGCCCGTGAGGAGCGGCGCGGGGCGAACGCTCTCCTCCGGCATCGCTTCGTAGCGCTCCCGCACAAAATTCCAGTGGTCCAGATTGCCGCTGCCGGCCATGCAATCCATGCGATGCAGGGCAAGGTGCTGTGGAAACTCCTCCAGGCGGAAGAAGCGCTTGAGCGTGGAGGCCTTCATGCGCGGCGCGTCGGCAAAGCGCATATGATTCTCGATCAGCGCAAGTGCCTGACGGCTCTCGTCGTTGGAAAAGCGGAAGCGCCGAAAGATCTCCGCGGCAATCGCCACGCCCACTTCGACGTGGCCGTCAAAGCGAATCCTCTCCGCCACGCGGAAGGTGGCGGGCTTGCCCACATCATGCAGCAGCGCGGCCCAGGCAAGCGTGAGCGGGCAGCCGGCCTCCAACTGCGCCAGCAAGCCGAGCGCGTGCAGCCAGACATCGCCTTCGGGATGAAATTGCGGCGGCTGCGCGACGCCCTTCATGCGGGCAACCTCCGGCAGCACTTCGGCGAGCAGGGCGGTCTCATCGAGCAACTCAAAGGCGCGGCGGGCGTGGCCTTCGGTGAGCATTTTGGTCAGCTCGTCGCGCACCCGCTCGCGGCTGATGGCGTGGGTTCTGGAGGCGAGACGGCGAATGGCGGCAAGCGTTCCGGCTTCGATCTGAAAGCCGAAACGGGCAGCGAAGCGAACCGCGCGCAGCATGCGCAGATGGTCCTCTTCAAAGCGCGCGGCGGGCTCGCCGATGGCGCGAAGGATGCCGCCGTCCAGATCATCAAGTCCGCCAACATGGTCGATGACAGCAGCGCGGAGAGCGGACGTTGGATTGAACAATTGCAATGGATCGAGCAGCAATCCGTTGATGGTGAAGTCGCGGCGGCGCACATCTTCTTCAGCGCTGAGGGTGTAGCGAACCGCATCCGGATGGCGGCCATCGGAGTAGGCGCCGTCGGAGCGGAAGGTGGCAACTTCCGTTACCACCTGCGGTGGGGCCAACGTTGCGGATTCGGCCTGATTAGCTTCTGCCGCACCGCGGGTGGCCACCAGCACCACGCCAAAGTGCGCGCCCACGGCGAAGGTGCGCGGGAAAAGATTGAGGACCACATCCGGCGTGGCGCTGGTGGCTACGTCGTAATCATGCGGCTCGCGGCCAAGCAGCAGATCGCGCACGCAGCCGCCGGCGAGATACGCCTCATAGCCCGCGTTGCGCAACTCCGCGATGATTTGCAAAGCCGCATCGAATGGGCGCGTGGTGGGCATAGTTTCAATGTATCTCAGGACGAATGTATTCTCCGCTTCCTGCCCCGTCAACCTCTCCGCAGAGTCGCTTCCCATCGACGCCATTTCGCGCTACTATTGCGGCAGTTGGTTTGGGAGGCTTTGCGTGAGGCTGCGCCGGTTTGGTTTTTTCATGCTCGTGATTGCTCTTGCGCCCGCGGTGGCTTTGGCGGGTAAACAGAAGCCCTGCGTGACTGCTGAGGAGGCCAGCAAACTCATCGACAAAGACGTTTGTGTCACGGCGCACGTCTATGACGTGGTCGAGCTGCCGGATGGGACGCGCTACCTGGATGTCTGCCCGCCTCAGACGCCCGATGAGCAGTGCCGCTTTACCATCGTGAGCCTGTGGGAGGATCGCGAGGATGTGGGCGAGCTGCGCAAGTACCGCGATATGGACGTGCAGGTGCGCGGGATTGTGCGGCCCATGCACGGGCGGGCGGGGATGGTGGTCAGCCATGCGCGGCAGTTTTACGGCGGTCCGCCCAAGTTCAAACCCAACCCGATGCTGGCGCGCGGCTTCAACGCCGAGGAGAGCCGTCCGCCGATCCACGACCCCAATCTGCGCGCGCAGGGCGGTGGGCGGTCCTTCATGAATTCGCGGGATAGAGAGGCGCTGCCAAGAAGGTAAGGACAGTTCACAGTTCACAGTTTTCAGTTCTTAGTCTATCGCCATGAACAGCCCATTGAATTTGTGAATCTGCGGCAGATGAAATGAACAGCAAAGGTTTCTACCTTGCCACCATGCCAAGTCGCGTTTGTCGCCCGCGCCGTAGGCGCAATGTGAATTAGCCCACCGTTTCAACGGTGGGGATGGATCATCCAGTTTATTCACACGGAGTCCTGTAGGGACGGCGCGAATTGAGACCAGACAACTGTGAACTTGGAACTGTGAACAGATCCTAAAACCCGCTCCTCGCCTCGGCCATCTCTCGCAGAATCGCTTCAGCGGCCTCCGCCGGATCAGCAGCCTGAGTGATGGGGCGGCCCACAACCAGGTAACTCGCGCCTTGTCGCAAAGCCTCAGCCGGAGTGGCGATGCGCTTTTGGTCGCCGACGGCGGCGCCTGTGGGGCGTATGCCGGGAATCACCAGCACGCCCTCGGGCCCGGTGAGTGCGCGCAACCCGGCCACCTCTTGCGGCGAGCAGACAAAGCCGCGTATGCCAGCCTCCAGTCCCATGCGCGCCAGTAGCTCCACCTGCGCGGCGGGCGCACGGTCAACTCCAATTGCGTGTACCTGATCCTGATCCATGCTGGTGAGGACCGTGACTGCCAGCAGCTCCGGCGGATCAGCTACCCCCTCCAGCGCGGCACGCGCGGCGGCGAGCATTGCCGGGCCTCCGGCGGCGTGCAGGGTCATCATCTTTACACCCAGGCGCGAGGCAGAGCGCACTGCCGCGGCCACGGTGTTGGGAATGTCATGCAGCTTGAGGTCGAGGAAGACCGAGTGTCCGCGCGCCGTTAGCAGTTCCACGATGGACGGCCCCGCTGCGACGAACAGCTCCAAGCCCACCTTGAACCACTGGCAGGAATTCTCCAACTGGCCAACCAGCACTTCGGCGGAGGCCGCGTCGGGCACATCCAAAGCAACGATCAGACGCTTGCGCGCCTCTTCAAGATAATCCACCTCAGGCATGCGGGCGGAGGCAAAGGACGGATTGAGCCGGTCGGGGATAGGCATGGCTCTATTCTAGAGGATGAGTGGTTGAACGCGGCATCAGACTCCGCATCCGTTACCATAAGCCTTGGAGGGGTCTGCTTTGAAGGGTGCCTTGAGCTGGATGCGTATCCGCGGAATGGCGCTTGTGGCGGTTGCCAGCCTGAGCTGGCCGTTTGCTGCCCAAGCCGAGGTGCACAGCAATCCGCTGAACCGCGACCCGCTGGTGCGCGAGGCCTTTCAGCACTTCTACAACCTCGACTATCCGGGCGCGGTGGAGCGCTTTGAGCGTTTTCATGCCGCGCATCCCGGCGATCCGCAGGCCACTGCGCTGCTGCTCGACGCCGAACTCTTTCAGGAGCTTTACCGGCTCGATCTGCTGGACACAACCTTCTATGCCAATGACGGCTTTCTCACCGGACGCCATGCCATCGAGGAGGATCCCAAAACGCGGGACCGGATTCTTTCGCTAGCCGATGAGGCCATTCGCGAGGCCGATTGGCGGCTCAACCGCAATCCCAACGACATTGATGCGCTCTACGCCCGCGGCTGGGTCTACAGCCTCAAATGCACCTATCTGGCGATGGTCGAGCGGGGCTATGGCGCGGGCTTCCGATTGGCCACCAAGGCCAAAGACGACGAGAATCGCGTGCTGCAAATGGATCCGGAGTATGTGGATGCCAAGCTGGTGGCCGGGGTTTATGAGTACGTAGTGGGCGCGCTGCCCTGGCCCTTCAAGTTTCTGATTGGTTTTGCCGGCATCACCGGCTCGAAGACCGAGGGATTGGCCATGTTGAACGATGCCGCCCAGCGCGGCGTGGTCACGTCGGTTGAGGCGCGCACGGTGATTGCCCTCTTTTTGCGCCGCGAAGCCCGTTACAAAGAAGCGATCCAGGTGGTGCGCGGCTTGAAGAACCAGTACCCGCACGACTTCCTTTTTTGTTTGGAAGAGGCCAATCTGCGCAAGGATGCGGGCGAGGGCATGGCGGCTGTGGAATCTTACCGGGAGTTGCTCGCCAGTAGCGCCAAACCGGGCTACTTTGCCGAGGCGCGGCTGGAGTTGGCCTACTTTGGCCTGGGCGATGCGCTGCGCGGCCAGCGCCACTACAGCGAGGCGGCGCAGGCCTATGAGCAGGCAGCCTGGACGAAGAACGTCAGCCCGGAGCTGAAGATTCGCTCGCTGCTTGCCGCCGGCGAATGTCGCGACTTGAATGGCGAGCGTTCGCTCGCCGTCAAGGACTATCAGTGGGCGATTGACGCAGGACCGAACACCAGCCGCGCCGACACCGCACGGAGACATCTGCGCGCGCCCTACAAGGAAAATTAGCCAACAGGCTGGAATGGAACCGGCACCGCTTCGCCTGCGTATCTACACAATGTTTACGCATTGGAGGAGGGTTTGACGATGGCCAATTTTTGTTCACATTGCGGGAGCGGGCTGCCGCCCACCGCGCGCTTCTGCTCAGTCTGCGGCGCGGTTGTGCCTGTAATTCCTTTTATTCCAGGCATTCCGCTGGTGCGCCCGATTGCCGGCCGAAAGATTGCCGGAGTCTGCGCGGGTTTGGCGCGTACCTATGGCTGGGATGTTTCGCTGTTGCGCATCCTTGCGGTGGTAACGTTTTTCTGCTCCGGCGGCATGATCTTTGTAGGCTATGTGGCCTGCTGGATCGGCATTCCCGAAGAGAGTATTCCCCTGGCCTAGGGAACCTCTGATTCATTTCTTTCTTTGCAGCAAAGATTCCCTCGGGGGCTAAAGCCGTGCCCTTTCAAAACAGCGACTTGTTCAGAGGCTCCCTGGGTTATTCTCTTTGGTATGAACGCTACCTATCAAAGCGACGGAGTGAAACTGGCGTACAGCGATAACGGGGTTGGCTTGCCGGTGGTCTTTTTGCATCCCACGCCGCTTGACGGCGCGTTCTGGCAGCCACTCACCGAGAGGCTGGCCGGCGTGCGCGCCATCGTTCCTGATTTGCGCGGTCACGGCGGCTCGGAGTTGGGCCAGTTGCCCAAGGGCGGCTTCACGCTGGTGCCCGATGCGCCTGTTCTGACCATGGAGCGCCTGGCGGCAGACGTCCTCACGCTCCTCGATCACCTGAAAGTGCGCACGGCGGTTTTTGCGGGCTGCTCCATTGGCGGCTATGTGCTGCTGGAGATTTGGCGCCAGGCGCCGGAACGTGTGCGCGGGCTGGCCTTTGTCTGTTCCAAGCCGCAGCCGGACGCCGAGGCCAACCTGCCCCGCCGCGCCGCGACCATCGCCCAGGCGCGGGCCGGCAAAAGCTCGGCGCTGTTTGACGGCATGGCCTTGACGCTGATCGGCGCCACGGCTCTCAGGCAACAACTGGAAATTGTGAGCCAGTTACGCGCTCGAATGACGTTGACCGCGCAAGCTCTGGTGGCCGTGCAGGCTGGACTGGCCACGCGCCCTGACTCGCTGCCCACCGTTCCCACCATCACCGTTCCGGTGCTGGCCATCGCCGGCGGTGAGGACTCTTCCGCCTTTCCCGCGGAGATGGACGCCTTCCAAGATGCGCCCGGCGGCTGTGACTTTCATCTGCTGACGGACGCCGGCCACTTTGCCGCCTATGAGCAGCCGGAGAAGGTTGCCGCGTTCCTTGATGAGTGGCTGCGCCAGTTTGAACTTCCCCACCTGGCTTAACCGGCTCACCGGGAGATGAAAGATTTTCCTAATCAGTTCAGCCGCATTCATGCAATATATTGGTTTGTATGAGAAGGCTGTGGATTCTTATTGCGATTCTGGTTTTTGCCGCCGGCGTTCAACTTCGCGGCCAATCCAGTGGCGTGCCGGGCGCAGAGTGGCAGCAATTGATTGCGCCGCAGAAGGCTGGCTGGTCGGCCAAAGACCTGGATAACATTCATATTTTTATTGAGCAGATCGGCTCCACATCGGCCATGATCGTGCAGCATGGCGTGGTGGTGGCCGCATATGGAAACGCGGAGCGCAAATCGAATCTGCACTCTTGCCGCAAGAGCCTGCTGAGCGCGCTGATCGGCATTGCCGTGGCGGAAGACAAGATCAATCTCAACGACACGCTGGAGAAGCTGGGCATTGACGACAAGAAGCCATCACTGACTCCGGAAGAGAAACAGGCTCGTGTGCTGGATCTGCTCGAAGCGCGCTCCGGCGTCTACCATCCAACCGTCTATGAGACCAAAGGAATGGAAGAACAGAAGCCGCCGCGCGGCTCTCATGCTCCCGGCACATTCTGGTACTACAACAACTGGGATTTCAACACGCTTGGATACATCTACGAACAAGCTACGGGCGAGAAGATCTTCGACGCGTTCTATCGAAGGATTGCGCAGCCGATTGGCATGCAGGATTTTACGCCCCGCGACGGTGAGTATTTCGGCGGTTCAGAGACGCGCTTTCCGGCCTATCTTTTTGATATGAGCGCGCGGGACTTTGCGCGCTTTGCGCTGCTTTATCTGCATGGCGGCAAGTGGAATGGCGTGCAGGTGGTTCCCGCTGATTGGGTGAAGGCCAGCATTACGCCCTATTCGGATACGCCGTCGGGCGGCTACGGTTATCTGTGGTGGACCGGCGACTCGGCCAGCGGCGCGCGCCCGGAGTACCAGTTTCCCAAAGGCAGCTTCTGGGCCGAAGGACATCTGGGGCAATATGCCGTGGTGGTTCCGTCGCTCGATCTGATTGTCGTCAATCGTGTGGACGAACGGCAGACCAAGCGCACGGTTCACAAAAGGCAGATGGCTCAGTTGGTGCGCATGGTGGCGGATGCCGCGCCCAAAAATTAACAGGATGTCCGCATGATTTGCTGGTAACCGGAGTGGCGCGCCCAACTCCTTGCCGGCTGTGGCGTGGACGTCCTCATCATGATTTATTTCCAATTGATGCGCTCCATGCACGAAGCAATTGCCAGTGAAGAGTGGATGAATTGGCTGCGCGGTGAGCGCGTAAGATGGAGCCTGGAGGCGCAAATGTTCACCCCGCAACCGATAGGATTTGTCCGCTCACCCTTCAACGATGCCGCCAAAATCCCTAAAGGCCTAGGCGCGCAACATCCGGAAGAAGGCGTGCTGGAGATTCTGCCAGAATTTGCCGCCGGGCTCACCGACATTGAGGGCTACTCGCATCTGTTCGTTCTGTGGGCCTTTGACCGCTCTGATGGCTTTGATCTGATGGTTACGCCGCCTACCGACAGCCGCCCGCATGGCCTCTTCACCACGCGCTCGCCGCGCCGTCCCAATCCCATCGCATTGACCGTGGTTGAACTGCTCCGCCGCGAAGGCGCTCTGCTGCACGTGCGAGGTATCGATATGCTGGACGGCACGCCTATCCTGGACATCAAGCCTTACCTCTCCAGCATCCCCGCAGAGAAGCTGCGCCGTGGATGGCTGGCCGAGGCGGAAGCGCGCCAAAGCTGAGCCTGTCACTCGCCAACGATGCAGACCTTTGGCAATTCGGAGGGCTGGGCCGCTCTGCATTGTCCGAGCATCCAGTGGAGAAAATCACGGCGACGCTGCGAGAGGTTGGTCGCCCACAGCACTTCGTCTTTACCGGCCTCGCTGACCAGTTGCGTGCCCAGCACAAAATCCTTGTTCTGGTTGCCGGCCAGCGATTGCGCCAAACGCCGCGCCCGTTCGGTCATCCCTTCATCGTTGGGATTGTAATAGCCGCGATAGATGGCCTCGGCCAGACAGCGCTGGAAGAAGTGGTCGGCGGCTGCCCGTCCGGTTTCCATCATCTCTTCGGTGGCCAGCTTCTTTCCCTCGAAGAGCTTCTCCGGCGCCTGCACCAGCTCGTGCGCCAGATTGAAGTCGCCTTTGAGCTGCTGCCCGATCAGCGGCAGATGAAAATCGATGCGCAAAATCCAGCGCAGCAAGCGCAGCGGCTCCATGGCCATGGTGACGCGATTGATGAGCGGCCACTCCCAATGGCCGTCGGGCATCATCATTGCTTCGCGATCCGCGCGGGTCATTTTGTCCCAAAGATCAAACTTCTTCAACAGCTCCAGATGGGTCCTGCGGGTGGTGGGTTCAAAGCCCGGCGGAAGCACCTTCTCTTTGAGGTATTTTTCACTTCCCGCGCGGTCCACCATGGCCGCAATGATCAGCGCAATCCCGGCAAAGCCGGTGCGCAAAGCCTTCAGTTCCTCCTCCGTCAATGTGCGCCGCGGCGGCTGCGGAGCGGGCGCAATGTGCAAGGTTTCGCCGGCCTGTTTGGAATTGCGGTTGAACCACCAGGCGATGGGAATCACAATGGGCAGAATGAACCATGCGCCCAAGCCCCAAATCCAGATCAGGTAGCCGATGCACAGCGCCGGCGCCATCACGAGAAGGCCCAGGCGCAGAAGATGTGTGCGGGCGCGCTTGTCTTTGTGCGCGCGCATCAGGCTCTGGCTGGCCTCAATCCAAGTGGCTTTGCGCAGAATGGTGCGCCAATAGGCACTTTTGAAGAGGAGACGAAAAAGTGAGTACATGGCTATGCCGATGATAAATGAAGATTCGCCGCGATAAATGATGTAATCTCAAGAGTGAATTCAATTTTAAGGAAGATGCTCTTGTCTCTTCAAACGCTATCCTCGCCGCGTCCTTTTCTAGTGCCGCAACTCGGCGGCACACTGCATTGCGGCAAAGTTTCCGTGGAGGCGCTCGCCAAGCGCCACGGGACGCCGCTCTATGTTTATTCCGCCGATCAGATCATCGAGCGGCTGCGCCTCTTTCAGCAGGCCTTTGGCCAACGCGAGCATCTGGTTTGCTATGCGATGAAGGCCAATTCGTCGCTGGCGATTCTGAAACTGCTGGCCGATGCCGGCGCGGGCTTTGACATTGTCTCGGGCGGCGAACTGGAGCGCGTAGTGGCCGCCGCGCCCGAGGCCGTCAGCCGCGTAGTCTTCAGCGGCGCGGGCAAGACCGAGGCCGAGATCGACCGGGCGCTGAAGCTGGGCATTCTCGAATTCAACGTGGAGAGCGCGGCGGAGCTGGAAATGCTCGCCGCTCGCGCGGCCAGGCTCAAACGCAAGGCGCGCTTTGCCCTGCGCGTCAATCCCGATGTCTTTGCCGAGACGCATCCTTACATTTCGACCGGACTCAGAGAGCACAAATTCGGCGTCGATATCAAGCAGGCTCTGGCGATTTACAAAAGCGCCGTCGGCAATCCATGGCTAGAGGCGCACAGCGTCAGCGTGCATATCGGCTCGCAGATTCGCTCGGCTGATCCCTTCGGCGCGGCGATGGAACGGGTGATGAAGCTGGTGGGCCAACTGAAGCGCGCGGGCATTCAGGTAGCAGCCGTGGATGCGGGCGGCGGCCTGGGCGTTGATTATCACGCAGGTAAATTTGACGCGGCGGCCGCCGTGCGCAAGTACGCAGCCGCGGTTGAAAGAGCTCTTGGCGGATTTGAAGGCAAGCTGATGATGGAGCCGGGGCGCTTCCTGGTGGCTCAGGCCGGGGCGCTTGTTACGCGCGTACTTCAAGTCAAGCGCAACGGCAAAAAGACCTTTGTGATTACCGACGCCGCGATGAACGACCTGATCCGGCCGGCGCTCTATCAAGCGCATCACGAGATTGTGCCGGTGCGCGAGAGGGAAGGGAAGCAGTTGACCGTGGATGTGGTGGGGCCGATTTGCGAGTCGGGCGACTTCTTTGCCCACGACCGCAAGCTCGCACCGCTGGAGCCGGGGGATCTGATTGCGATCCTCGACGCCGGAGCTTACGGCATGGCGCAGAGCTCGAATTACAACACGCGCCTGCGTCCCGCCGAGGTGCTGGTGGAGGGCGCAACTGCTCGCCTCATCCGCCGCCGCGAGACGATGGCCGACCTGCTCGGGCCGGAGATTTACTGAATCATCTTTCTATGGGTGCTCTTGATAACCAGCGATATGATTTGAAGTGAGGTTGCCATGGATGAGAACCGCATCACCATCGAGCCTGGGAAGCGCTCCGGCCAACCATGCATCCGGGATTTACGTATTACGGTCCGAGAGGTTTTCGACTGGTTGGCGAAGGGAGCCAGTGTAAAGCAAATACTCGCCGACTACCCGGAGTTGGAAGCAGCCGATTTCCCTGCGGTCCTCAAGTACGCCGTGAGTGTGGGATGGCGTGCAACGCCATAAAACTGATATTCAATAGATGATTCTCAGTAAGCATGAGGAGGTTAGCCATTAAGAAGACCAGCATTGCTGTATTGTTGTTAATCTTCTTGAGCCCAAACGTTCGCTCTCTGGAGCCAGCGCCACAACTCTTGACTCAGGCTATACATTGTCTAGCTGTCAAAAGTTTTCTCCCATCATCCGGGACTAATAAATTAAGTTTCGGGTACTATTTTGATGAAAAATCCTATCCAGGAGAGAAAGTTCTCTATGTAGTAAACTTCGCTTCTCCAACCAGATCAAATGGATTGGTCTTTGCACTCTTTTTATCGCAAGACAACAATCATCAAGTTTTTAATATTCAAAACAATGCCAGTTTTGTTTTATCCAAAGATGATGTGCATGGCGTATCTTTTGTAAATCCGCCATTAGGAGGCGGATGGACGCAGGAACGTCTCGCTAATGCTATCGATCAGATTGAGAAGCAACCCAGGTTTACTGTCTCTGTAAGAGATTTCCTCGCCGCTGACACTTCTACTAGTTGTGAATCGTATACCGACCCGCAGCCGAAGGAGGGCGATAAATAATTATAGATAGTTTTCGAGAACGAGACATCAAACATAAATGAAAGAGAGAGGTTACAGATGGCGAAGGTCACACTGGTATTTGCGGTTCTTTTGATTGCCTTAGGGTTGGTTGGCTACATCGGCACCGGCAGCGCGCACCCCACCGCGTTGATTCCCGCCTGGATCGGCCTTGCGCTGGGCCTCTTTGGCTGGCTGGCGATCAGCCCCGATGAGCGGCGGCGCAAGCTCTTCATGCATATCAATGTGACCATCGGCTTGCTGGGCGCCATCGGTGCAGCTGCCGAGTTGATTCGTAGCGCTCACGCGAATCTTCTGGCGCACCGAGCGCCGGATCTCTGGGCCATGTACTCGAAGTGGTCACTCGAAGTGCTTCTGTTCCTCTATGTCGTCCTCTGCGTGCGCTCCTTCATCGCCGCGCGGCTTTCAGGGAAGGTCTAACGCATGGCAAGCATGGGACACGGTGGAATAAGCAGTATGAGCGCGCGCTCTGAACGCACGCCGCACGGACGCAGCGCGCGCGCCTCAGCGGTGGACAGCCCAAAGAAAAAGCCAAGCATCAAGAAGCT
>CAZXVX010000043.1:0-21679 GCA_964644105.1 uncultured Occallatibacter sp.
CGCTGCGTCTCGGCGGCGCTGACGTAGACGCCTAGCTGCTCTTCGGTGTGCGCAATGGAAGCCTCGATGCGCGGAACTTCCTCTTCCAGAAAGCCGCAGCGCTCTTCCATCTGCTTCTGCTTGATGGGATTCAGGCGGCGCGGGCGGTTGCTGGTTGCCTGGGTTGAACCCTCATCATCAGATGTAACTTGACTGATTCTTTCCGGGGCTGAAGCCCTTTCTGAATCTGCCGGCTTCATGCGGGGGTTAAAACCACCGCCTCCCTCCGAATCGATTGGATTCAGAGTTTGCGCCAGTTTCCACCGCAGATAATCCTCGTAATTGCCCTCATGGCTGGTCACCTTGCCGCCTTCCACCTCCAACACGCGCGTAGCCAGCCGGTCAATGAAGTAGCGGTCATGCGAAACAAAGACCACCGTCCCGCTGAAGGCCGCGATGGCCTCCAGAAGCACATCCTTGGCGCGCATATCCAGGTGGTTGGTCGGCTCGTCGAGCAGCAGAAAATTCGATGGTGAAACCAGAATCCGCGCCAGCGCAAAGCGGTTGCGCTCGCCGCCGCTCAGCACGCCCAGCGGCTTGAAGACGTCGTCACCGCGAAAGAGAAAGCAGCCCAGCAGCGAGCGCAACTCGCTCTCCGGAACCTTCAGCGCCGCGCGGCTGATGTCGTCCAGCATCCGCGCATCGGGATCCAGCACCTTATATTGATCCTGCGCAAAGTATTCACTGATCACGTTATGGCCCAGCTTGACCACGCCCGAGGTCGGCGCTTCCACGCCGGTGAGAAGTTTAATCAGCGTGGATTTGCCCGCGCCATTCACGCCCACCAGCGCCACGCGGTCGCCGCGCTCAATGCCGAAGCGCACCTTGTCCAGCACCAGCTTCGTCCCGTAGCTCTTGGACAGCCCCTCCGCCACAACCACCATGCGCCCCGAGGGCGGCGGCTGAGGAAACTTGAAGTGAATCGCCGGCTCCTCTTCAGGAATCTCGATGCGCTCGATCTTTTCCAGTTCCTTGATGCGCGACTGCACCTGTTTGGCCTTGGTGGCCTGCGCCCTGAAGCGGTTAATGAAAGCCTCCAGATGCTCAATCTGCTGCCGCTGATTGCTATACGCCGCCTGCAACTGCGTCCGCCGCTCGTCTTTCTGGCTCAGATATTTTGTGTAATTCCCCTGGTAGATATTCAGCCGCTTATTCCAAATCTCCACCGTTCGATCGATCGTTACATCCAGAAAATACCGATCGTGGGAGATCAGAATATAGCCGAAGGGGTAGCTCTTCAGATAATCTTCCAGCCAGTTGCGCGTCTCCAGGTCCAGATGATTGGTCGGCTCGTCCAGCAGCAACAGGTTCGGCTTGGCCAGCAGCAGCTTGGCCAGCGCAATGCGCATCTGCCAGCCGCCGCTGAACTCATCCGTCTGCCGCGTCCAATCTTCTTTGCCAAAGCCCAGCCCGGTCAGCACGCCGCCCACCTGCGCGTCCAGCGCGTAGCCGTCCAGCGCATGAAAGCGCTCTTGCAGCATCGAGTAGCGCTCGGCGGCGGCCTCATACTCCGCGCCCTGGTGGTCCAGCACAGAGAGCTGCCCCGCCAGCCGTTCGACCTCGCTGGTCATCTCGCGCAGCTCGTCAAAGACCGTCAGGCACTCTTCGAAGACCGAGCGCCCGGCGAGCGCCAGCCCCTCCTGCGGAAGGTAGCCGATGCTCATGCCGCGCGTCTGCTGCACCTGCCCGTAGTCCAGCGACTCCTGCCCGCAGAGCACCTTCATCAGCGTCGATTTGCCGGTGCCATTGGCGCCCACCAGCGCCGTCTTCTCCCGCGCCCGGATCAGCCAATTGGCCTCCAGGAACAAGACCCGCGGTCCATACCGCTTGCCGGCATTTTGCAGTGAGAGCATCTGCTCCTATTTTCGCAGACCACTCCTGAGGAATGGCCGGAGAAAAAAAGAGCTCCGGAATGCCTTCGTCGGCCAGAACCGAGTCTCTGAGAGTAAAATACCCGTGATAGTCAGGACTGACCGCAAACGTCCTGAATTTTTTTTCACTCCGGCGTTTTGCAACCGTTTTTGTTGATCGGTTTGCAGCCGGTTTTAGGAGAAGCTAGCGACATGAAATTTCAGAAGTTGAGTATCTTTTCTCTCAAGTTTCAATTGAAATCAACCCATTTCCTGGTTGTGTTGATTTTGAGCTTACCGCTTGTTTGCAGCCTGCACGGCCAGGCAGTCGCCGGGAGCGCGCCCGCCGCCGATACCAGCGCAACACCACCCTCCCTGAACGCTACGGTGGACGAAGTCCCTCTTGAGTTGACGGTGCAGGATAAAAAGCACAGGCCTGTCCTCGATCTCAAGCCCGAGGAGATCTCCGTCACCGACAACGATTCTCCCGTCAAGCTTTCCGCCTTTCGTCTGGTCAAAAGCGATCCCAGCACAGAACATGTTGTGACGTTGGTATTCGACGATTTTAGTGGAGTCATGGCGAAGAATGCGCGCGATGTCGCCACAAAGGTTATCCAGCTTTTTTCTGCCAAGGGGTATCGATTCGCTGTGCTGAACTTCGATCAGCGTATGCGTTTGGTTCAGGGTTTCACGGCGGATCGGGGTTCCGGTTCCCTTGGTTCGGGCGAGGTCGGTCAAGCCATTGTCGCGATCACCGACAAATCAGAAGCCACCCGGACCGCTGCCGTGGACAAGGCAGAAAAGGATCTGATCGCGGTGGCGCAGACCGGCGCAGACGTCTCCGGAAAGCATTTCAACCTTACAGATAGAGCCCTCGATCAGACCTTGCTGGCGGCGCTCGAAGAGACGCAGCACATCATTCGCGACCAGCATGCCCGGCTGAATCTCGCCGGCCTGATGGCTCTGATCCGTTCCCAGCAAAAGCTCACTCAGCGCAAGACCCTCATCTACTTCACTCAAAACGAGGTGATGGATTCCGCCGCCAAAGAGATGGTCCACTCGATCGCTGGAGCGGCCGCCCGCGCCGATGTCAGCGTCTATACCTTCGATATGGATACCCTGCATAACCAGAGTGGCGGATCACAAGACGCCCAGATTCTCGGCATCATGCACAACAATCCAAATCCGGTGAGCGTTGGCCCAGCCACTGCCACTCAGGCGAACCATCCCACTGGACCGCAGGCCCCCCGCGATGAGGGAGCTTTGGACAGTCAGGCGGAAGCCTACAGTTCGTCTGGGGCGATTAAGAACCCTATTGCGGATCTCTCCCATGATACTGGCGGTTTGTATATCGATGCCCAGGAAGGCTTGAACAAGCCGCTGCAGCAGATGCTCGAGGATATCACTACCTATTACGAAGCCACGTATGTCTCTCCGGTCAAGGAATACGACGGCTCATTTCATACCATCGCGATCAAATCAACCCGCCCCGGCATTCAAATTCATACCCGTTCCGGCTATTTTGCGCTGCCTCCCGGCGCTGAATCCGGCATCCGTCCCTTTGAAGTTCCATTGCTGAATCTCTTTGCGCAGGCGCAACTGCCTTCTGATTTCAACTTCAAAGCCTCCATCCTGTGCTTTGGCGACACCCCCAACGGCAACGCCAACGCGCTGGTGGTCGAGGTTCCGCTTACTGAATTGGAGATTAAGGACGACACCCACAGCAACATCTCCACCGCTCACATTGCCTTCGTGGCTGAGATCAAAGACAGCACCGGCACGCTGATGGAGCATTTTGGCGAGGATTTCAGTCAGAAGAGTTCGGTCGAAAAGGACGCCAGGGACAAATTTGCAGTTCTGACCATGCAGCGCCACTTCGTAGCCCTTCCCGGCAAATACACGCTGAACGTCGCAGTTGTCGATCTGAACAATCAGAAGCAGAGTGCGCAGCGCATCAGCTTCGAGATTCCTCCGGTAGCTTCCACTCCATCATTGGGCGACATTGTCCTGGTGCGCAAATTGGATGCCATTCATGATGATTCCGACCCTTTGGATCCAATGCACTTTGAAAATGCTCAAGTTACGGCCAATCTCTCCAACCTTGCCGTACAAAGTGGCAAGCCACTTTCCCTGTTTTTGATGCTGCATCCCGACCCGCTGGCATTCGATCCACCCAAACTGCAAATGGAGGTCAGCCTCAACAGCCGCCCCGGCCATGCCGTCGATGTGCCATTGCATAACAACCTCAAAGGCAAAGCCGTTCCTTATTTGGCAACGCTCGGCAACGGCAACCTTCCCTCAGGCCACTACGAAGTCAAGGCCACAATCTCCCAAGGCGGAAAATCAGCCTCGCAGACAATCTCGTTTTTTGTGCTTGGCAGCGCCCCAACAACAGACGCGAGTTCTGCCTCCGCGCCGTCCGCGGAGAATCTCAAGGCATCGGAGATCGATCCCTACAAGGCCGGCCTGCTGGCCATTGCCGTCCCTACTAACCCCGTTCCTCCGCCCTCGCAAAAGGAGATCGATTCCTACCTTGCGGACGCCACGGCGCGCGCCATCAGCTATGCCGATTCCCTGCCCAACATCATCTGCATTCAGATCACCAATCGCCTCATCGATTTAACCGCGACCGGAAACTGGAAGCAGCGCGACACCATTACGGAGTCGCTCAGTTATGTCGACAAGGTTGAAACTCACAAGACTTTGGAAGTGGATGGAAACCCCGTCAGTGAAGATCGCGAAACCATGCGCGGCACACTTTCTTCCGGTGAATTTGGCGCCATCCTGAAGAAGATCTTTGTCTCCACCTCCAAAACCGAATTCCATTGGAAGGAAACCGATACACTGGGCAACGGAACTGTGCAAGTCTTTGAGTATAAAGTCTCCAAAGACACCTCTGCCTTCCAGATTTCCGACCGGAATAATCAGGAGATTACAGTCGGCTTCCACGGCCTGGTCTTCATTGACACCGCCACCGGCAGCATTCGCCGCGTCACCTTGGTGGCCGACGATATTCCGCCGACCTTCTTTATTCACGCCACTTCAATGGCCGTGGATTACGACACCGTGCTGATTGGCTCTCACGACTATTTAGTGCCGGTCAGCTCCGAGGTCAGCGTTCTGCAGGGTAAGCACGTGGCAGCCAAGAACAACATCGTCTTCAGAAACTATCGGCGTTTTGGCTCCACGGCAAAGATCATCGCGGTCCCGGATGACCACAAAGCAAACTGATTCTTTGCTTCCATCTTCCGCTCCAGCGAAGCTGCCTGCGAGAGATTAAATTGTAGCGCCGGCCTCCCGGTCGGCCGAGCGTGGACCGTATGGTCCACGCTCGTTTCTTATCAAAATCATTTGTGGAGGCAATATGAAAGTTCTTTTCATCGGCGGAACCGGAAATATCAGCACGGCGGTGACCGCTTTGGCGGCCGGGCGGGGTATTGAGTTGACGCTGTTGCGCCGCGGTCAAAGCGAGGCCCATCTGCCGGAGAGTGTTCGCACCATCACCGCCGACATTCACGACGAAGCAGCCGCAAACAAGGCTCTGGGCAATCAGACCTTCGACGCCGTGGTGGACTGGATCGCCTTCACCCCTGACCACATCGAGCGCGACATCCGCCTCTTTCGCAATCGCACACACCAGTTCATCTTTATCAGTTCGGCCAGCGCTTATCAAAAGCCGTCCACGCATTACCTGATCACCGAATCGACGCCCCTCGCCAATCCTCACTGGCAGTATTCGCGGGACAAAATCGCCTGTGAAGAACGCCTGATGAAGGCCTACCGCGAAGAGGGCTTTCCCATCACCATTGTGCGCCCCTCGCACACCTACGGCGACACGCAGATCGCGCTGGCTGTCAATCCCTGGCAACGTTCCTGGACGGCGGTCGAGCGCATGCGGCAAGGCAAAAAAGTCATCGTCCCAGGCGACGGTTCATCGCTTTGGGTTCTGACGCACAACACCGACTTTGCCGAGGGATTTGTCGGCCTGCTCGGCCATCCTCAGGCCATCGGCCATGCCTTCCATATCACCAGTGACGAGGCGTTAAGCTGGGATCAGATCTATCGGATCACCGCGCAGGCGGCGGGCGTCGAGGCGCGGATCATTCACATTCCGTCGGATTTTCTCAGCGCCTGCCAGCCGGATTATGTGGGGGAACTGACCGGCGACAAAGCGGTCAGCGTGGTCTTTGACAACAGCAAGATCAAGCGCTTTGTTCCCGGCTATTGCGCCAAAACTCCCCTGGTGCGCGGCGTCCAAAAGACCATCACCTGGTTCGATGCCGATCCGCGGCGCAAGCTGATCGATGAAGCCGCCAACCAAGCCTGGGACAAGATTATCGCCGCTTACGAAGATGGGCTGGGCAAAGCGTTGCGCGGCTAGCGGCGCTTTCCAGCCCACTCCAGATAGCTTTGGAAATCCGGTTCGCCCGGCATTTTGATTTCGAATTTCCCGCTCAACGTGCCGTCGACAATTTCGTAGCTCAAGCGGTACTGCGGTCCTGGCTGGGCCGGATCGGATAGAAACATCACAGAGTTAGGCGTCGGCGCCGTGACCTCATAGTGGATAACGTGGCCTTCGTTGTCGAAGTAGATGGCTTGCAGCGCGCCGCCATTGGTTGCCGGATAAATGTAGAGAAGATCGCTGTGCTGACAATCAAAATCCTCCGGCGCAAGGCAGGCGCCGCTGCGCGTGTGGCGTGCCAGGATATGCTCGCGCAGTTCAAAGCGGAAGGTGTAACCGGCCGATGCTTTGGCTTGCGCAATGCCGCCCGTCGTCTTTGCCTCCCAGGAGCCAATCAGAAAGCGCACCCCAAGCCAGGGATCTGGAGTGGCAGGAGCGGGCGTTGCTGCGGATGGCGGCTTTGTAGACGGCGGTGGCGCGGCTTGTTGAGAGAAGCCTGCGCCTGACGTCCATAGAATCAGAAGAATCAGAAACAAAAGACGAGATTTCATCTTCAAAGTCTACACTTTTTTGAAAACGATTCCGGCTTGAGGGCCTGGGTGAGCCACCGGCGCCCTTCCCGCTTTTGAACGCCGACTACAATAATGGAAGATGCCGCATCTTTCCGCACTTCCTCTATTCATGGACTGGCACTGGCTTTGGCTCTCCGTGGCTTCTTTTCTGGCTGGGGTACTGAACGCCGTTGCTGGAGGTGGTTCTTTTTTGTCCTTTCCCGCAATACTTGGGATGAGGATTCTGCCCGTTCAGGCCAACGCCACAAATACGGTGGCCGTCTGGCCAGGCCAGCTTACTTCGGTCGCCGCCTACCGAGGAGAGATTTTCAAGAATCCACGCTTCGCCCTGCGGATGGCCGCCGCCGGACTGCTTGGCGGCACGGCTGGCGCTTTTGTACTTCTCAACACGCCGCAGATGACCTTTCTGCATCTGGTGCCCTGGTTGCTTCTTTCGGCGGCTTCTATCTTTGCTCTCAGCGGTCCGGTCTCACGCTGGTTGGAGAGGCGCAAACAAGCAGGAGCCGCGCAACGCCCTCCCGCGCAAGGATTGGCCGTTTTTCTCGCGATCACTGCCGTCTGCTTTTATATCGGCTACTTTGGCGCGGGCGCCGGATTTCTGATCATCACCGTTCTATCGCTCTTTGGCTACCAGGATCTTCATCAGATCAATGCCTTTAAGGTTGCCGCAACCACTCTAGCCAACGGCATTGCCTGCATTATATTTGCCGTGAGCGGGCAGGTTGTTTGGCGCTACTGCCTGCTGGCCATGCTCGCCTGCGCCATCGGCGGCTATGCTTCAGCAAGCCTGGCGCGGCGTATTCCTCAAGCTTTTTTGCGAGGCCTGGTTGTTCTCATCGGGCTGTCCATGGCCGCTTGGTTCTTTCTGCATCAGTC
Organism: uncultured Occallatibacter sp.; assembly: GCA_964644105.1. Taxonomy (GTDB): domain Bacteria; phylum Acidobacteriota; class Terriglobia; order Terriglobales; family Acidobacteriaceae; genus Telmatobacter. Next base: position 7,740 of record CAZXVX010000043.1, read on the forward strand.
ATGATGAGCGGCCACTGTAAACTGATCTCATGAGCCACGAAGGCATTCGCATCACCCGCAAGGAAGACGAGAATGATGAAGTTCAGCCCCTGCCCCGCATAAGCGTGACGCCAGAGAAGGTCCGCGTGCTCTTGACCGAAGGCAAAGGTCTGGAGATCGATTGGGTCGATGGTCACCGCAGTGCCTGGAGCTTTCCCTGGCTGCGCGATGCCTGTCCCTGCGCTACCTGCGTTGAAGAGCGCAAGCAGGACGGTCGCAAGGTCGGCCAGCCCAAGGCAAAGCCCGCGGCCGTTCTGCCCATGTACACCCCGCCCGCCAAGCCCGCCAGCGCCCACGCCGTGGGCCGGTATGCCATTCAGTTCAACTGGCAAGACGGCCACTCAGGCGGAATCTACTCCTGGGATTATCTGCGCCGTGTTTGCCAGTGCCCCGAATGTACCTTTTACAGCGAGCAGACAGTCGGAGCACCCAATTAATTTTTGATACTCATCCGTCGTTGATTGTTACTCTCTTTGAAGGACCATCAAATGTAGTGCATTGCTAAGGAACCTCTGAATAAGTTGATGTTTTGAAAGGCCACGTCTTCAGTCGTGTCTCCATGAGCCTTCGGCCCACTCAAGAGGATAAATACACATCTGCGGCATTCGCCCCGGAGGGGCGACATGAGAATAGCCCAGTGTGGAGCGCAGCGGAACCCTGGGTAGGATACAGAGATACGTGTACTAGCCCCGGAGGGGCGACCGAAATTCCCCAAAGATTCTAAAGGAGATAGGCCGCGTTTTCGACCGTGCCGCAAGTGCAGGCTTTGTATCAGGGCACGACTTCAGTCGTGCCGCAAAACAATGATAATAAAGAACGGGGCTTTAGCCCCCGAGGGAATCTTTGCTGCAAAGAAAGAAATAAATCAGAAGTTCACTAAAGCAACAGAGCCCCAGCTAGCCCGCGCCGTAGGCGCAGAGTTAATTAGCCCACCGCTTCAACGGGGTCCCCAAGAAACGATCTTTGTTTCTTGGGGTGGTAAAGGTGGGGAAGGAACACCAAGAAGGTCACCGGAGTCCCGTAGGGACGGCGCCTCTGGAGCCCCGGCAGAGCCGCGTGATCTCCCGATGGATTAGAGGAAAGTCTCTAGAAACGAAAAGCCCCCGCCAGATCACCTCAAGAGTGGCAGGGGCTTTTCTATTTTTCTGAATCGAAGGATCAGATGCGCATCGGCATGAGCACGTAGCGGTACTTGTACTCGGCGTCCGGATCCTCTGGGCGCAACTGGCCGGCGGACTGCGAGTCTTTGAATTCGAGGCGAACCTCGCCTTCGTTGCTCAAAGCCTTCAGAAATTCAAGTATGTAGGCAGAATTGAAGCCAACCGAGATCGGATCGTTCGCATACGGCGTGTCGATCACATCGTCGCTCTCTCCCGATTCGTTGGAGTTGGCGCTCAGCTTGAGTTCGTTACTCTCCAAGCGCAAGCGGATGGCTCCCGAGCGGTCGTCGGCAAACTGGGAGACGCGTTCGATTGCCGCCGCCAGCTCGCTCGAGCGAACCACCGCGAACTTGTTGTTGTCGCGCGGCATGACTGCCTCGAAGTTGGGAAACTGGCCGGTAAGCTTGCGCGTGCTGAGCGTCCGATGGCCGATACGGAAGAAGAGCGTGTGCTCGTCATCGGCAAATTCCACCTTCTCGGCTTCGGTGTTCGAGAGCAACTGTTGCAGCTCCTGCAACGCCTTGCGCGGAATGAGAACGCGCTTCTCGCCGCTGATGCCTTCCAGAATCTCATTGGGTTTTTCGACATACGCCAGCCGATGGCCGTCGGTAGCAACCATAGCCAGCGATTCAGCTTTTATCACAAGCAAGGCGCCGTTGAGCGTGTAGCGTGATTCTTCGCTCGAGATGGCGAAGATGGTGCGGTTGATAAGCGTTTTCAATGCCGGAGAAGAGATGGTCGTGATAGCCACCGAGGGGAACTCGGGAACTTGAGGATAATTGGCACGAGCCATGCCAACCATCTTGGAATTCGAGCGGCCGGAACGAATCTGCACCCAGTGGTTATCCAAAAGTTTGATCGAAATCTCGCCCTCAGGAAGCAGCTTGACGTAGTCGTAGAGCTTGCGAGCAGGAATGGTGCAAGCTCCTGGCTTTTTCACCTTCGCCGATGCGCTCGTGCGAATCGCTTGATCGAGATCCGTCGCGGTAATATTCAAACGTTCGCCGTCAGCTTCAATCAAAAAATTAGAAAGAATGGGAATGGTCGTCTTGCGCTCAACAACGCTTTGAGTCGCGGTCAGCTCTTTGACAAGATCCTGGCGGGTTACGGTAATTTCCATTGCTGCCCCCGGCGCGTTCGGCTTCTCAATTTCATTTTCAACGTTTGGCATGAACAAATCCTCGTGAGTGCTGCGAGAGAAAAGGCTTTGGAAGCAGAATCCGCGCTGGCCACACTGTACAACATCTTGCCGCCAGACGGAAGAGGTTTCTTTTCTTCTTCTTGATTGTATTCATCTTGGCCATGGCGCGCTCGTGGAAAACCCGGTTGCAATTCTGGATTACGCAGCCGCAATCAGGCGATACTTTCGCGCCTAAAAAATGGAGCGAGAGGTTGTGGGTTCAAGAAACGTGCAAAGGAAAGTACGGTACGGAAGAGGGTTGAAATATGGGTATAGATAAAGAAAAAGACAGTAACCCTAACCGTTGTGGCAGGAAAAGTGGAAATTATGCTTAAGTGATTCAAAAAGAAATCTTTAACCATGTGCTCGGTTTTCTAAATCGTGGCTGTGGATTTGAGGGATTTTGGATAACCTTGGCGACTGATGCTTCAGCGTACTCTCTTTTCCACGCCTTTCACAGGAGGAGTGTATCGGGCTGTGTAAAGAGTGCTTCTTGTGTGTAAAGAGGGTCCGAAGATACGAATGATCGGGGGTTCAGGAGATCTGGAATTGCACATCGAGAGAGGCTTCTTGACGGCCAGACCCTGCGGCTTTGGACGCGAGAGCTTGAATTGAAGTTTGGCGGGAAAGGCATTCCCGGCTCCGAAAAAGGAGAGTAAGGCTTCCCAATTCAGTAATATACATTGCTGTTGAGATGCGATTCAAGGTTGCTTTCTGGCTTCGCGAGATTAGACTCTCAAAATGAGGTGGAATTATGGGAATCGACATCGGTCGATTGGAAGATCAATTGATGCAGATGTCAGCCGAGGGATCGCCTGGCCAGGAGTTTTGTGAGGCTATTTCCGAGTTGGCCCGCACAGGCAGATTTTCACAATTGAAAGATGTGCTTCCCGATATTGTCTACAATGAGCTTCTGGCTCGGTATCGGCAGGATGAAGCCGCGTTTATCGGTGGATGGAAGAGATTGGCGCAAGAGATGCGGCAAGGCTTCATTCAGCATGCGCGGCAGCGATTGACTTCATTGACCAGGTTGCAGCAGGCGGGAAATGGAAGTGCCACGCCGGCCTGGCAAGAGATTCAAAGGGCGTTGGATGGGCAGCAGAATGACCTGCTGCGGACGGCTTTCGCTCTCGAATTGTTGGAATTGGTGGAACCTGCCGTCCAGCGCGCGACTCATTTGCGAGAGTGCGTGGTTGCGGCAGCCAGTTCGGAGGATGCCGACAGGTATCTGGATGAGGCCACACGCTGCTATTTTCTGGGCATGTTTACCGCCTGTGCGGTCATGTGCCGTTCCGTGCTCGAGGAGGCGATCAAACAAAAGCTGCCGACTGGCCTGAACCGCCAGGTGCGTACTCGCTATAGGAATACCGCCACTCTGGGTAATCTTTTGCACGAGGTGAACAACAACTTTCAAATGACCGGTTTTGATTACGATTTTCCGCGTGTGGCGAACCAGGTGAATGATCTGGGAAAAAAGGCAGTCCATCAGGGGCTTTTGTCTGAAGATGAAGCGCGCAGTTGTTTGCAGAGTGCGCGCGAGGCGCTTCAATTGCTGCTGAGCAAGTGATTCCTTTCAAGCAAGGTATGGATCAAACTCTTATACTAGTCTTTCAATGTCTTATCATGCCGCCATTCAATCCCTGTTCGGAATGACCCCAGAACTGCACACCAACCCCGGTCAGCCGAGGAGAAAGTTCTCTCTGGAGGAATTCGGCATTTTTCTTCAAGCGCTAGGAGACCCGCAGAAGCTCTTTCCATCCGTGCTGATCGCCGGAACCAACGGAAAAGGCTCGACGGCAGCTACCCTGGCCTCCATTTTGAACGCTTCCGGGGTGCGTGCCGGTTTATATACATCCCCGCACCTGCAGCGGGTGAATGAGCGTATCACAATTGGAATCAATCAGATAGGCGATGACGATTTTGCGCATCTCTATTTTCGAGCATACGATGTTGCGCAAACGTTGGTTGAAGCAAAAAGACTGCCCCAGTTCCCCAGCTTTTTTGAGATTTTGACGGCGCAGGCAATGCTCTACTTTGCCGAGCAGAAGGTTGAACTGGCTGTGCTTGAGGTTGGGATGGGTGGCCGGCTGGACGCAACCAACCTGGTTGATCCGCTTTTCTCCGTAATCACCGACATTTCACTCGATCATACAGAGTGGCTTGGTTCCACACTGGCGGCAATTACCAAAGAGAAGGCGGGGATTTTACGGCCAGGGAAGACATTGATTACATTGCCGCAGAATCTTGAGGTGAATGAAACGCTCAGTTCAATTGCAAAAGAGTTGGGCGTGAACTCAGTCGATGCGTCCGTCTGGATGCCCGTGGGAGGTTGCCCGGATCAGGTTCATCCCTCTGTTACGGTATTGGGTGCTTCGGTTGAGGTTGCTTCGCCGTTGCAAGGGGATCATCAGCGAAGGAATGTTGCATTGGCAATCGCAGCGGCCGTCGAATTGGCCAAGGAGCACGGATTTTCCGTCACCGCGGAATCGATTCAAGAAGGCGTCAGGAAAACTTGCTGGCCAGGACGGTTGGAACGCTTTGTGAAAGACGGAGTAGAGTGGATTCTGGATGTGGCGCATAATCCGGCAGGAGCTGAGGCGCTCCAATCAGCGCTCTCCAAAATCCTTGCGGAAAGTAACGTTAAGATACTTGTTTTCAGTTGTTTAAGAGATAAGCCATTGCGGCAAATCGCGCACATTCTCTTTCCTATTTTTGATCAAGTGATCTTGGCGCCGATTCATTCCACTCGCGCAACAAATATGGAAGATTTAGAGGCTGCGGCTTTGGAGACTGGCACGCCGACGGTATCCGCCGCTTCTGTTGAACAGGCGCTCGCGTTGGCAAGCGAGCGCGCAAAGGGCGGTTGTGTCGTTGTTTCCGGTTCCGTCTATCTGGTTGGTGAGATCCGTTCGCTTTTGCAGGATGGAGGGATTGGATGATTCGAGTGCGCCCTGACCCTCTGCCATGGCTCTATCGCTGGCGAACCGATCTGATTCAGACCCCGCTTTTTGGCTTGATTACCGCTTTTTTTGGAAGCATCGCGCTGGCGATTTCTCTTTTCGAAAGAAGCGGCAATCTCCAGCATCGCATTGCGCGGATTTGGGCAGGTGGCTGCGTTTGGGCTTCCGGCTCCAAACTGAGGCTCGTTGGAGCAGAGAACCTGCATCGATGCGAAGTTGCGGTCTACGCTTCCAACCACACTTCGTACATGGATACACCAGTGATCTTCTCCTCTCTGCCATTTCAGTTTCGTATCCTTGCGCGCCGTGAGTTGTGGCGTATACCATTCATAGGGTGGTATTTAGATCGGTCTGGTCAGATGCCGATCGATACCGATAACCCGCGCGCTACCCTTTCCAGCCTGGGCACAGCCACAAAGGCTCTGCGCTCCAAAATGCCTCTGTTTGTCTTTCCCGAGGGCCGGCGTACCGCGGGTGGAGAATTGCAGTCCTTTCTTTCTGGAGCTGCCTATCTGGCCATTCGCGCTCAGGTTCCGCTTGTGCCGATGGCCTTGCGTGGTGTCTTCGATTTGTTGCCCATGCATGCCAGGCATTTCTTTCCAGGCGAGCTGACGCTGAGTATCGGAAGGCCGATCGAGACGAAAGGAATGAGCTTGCGGCAAATGGATGAACTGACCGCGCGCTTGCGAGTCGCCATCGTAGAACTGCTGGAAACTGCGAACGAGTCGGCTACGAAAGAGAGACGGATTGCCGATGAATGTACCGTCGTTTGAGTCTCCGCTTCTGGCCACTATCGCAACCAACGCTTTTATGATTACACTGTTGCTGCTATGTGTGTTCATATTGCAATCCCGGAACCTACTGGACAAGACACTGAATATAATCAGCGCTCCTTGCCTCCCTACCTTGCAGCGTTGCGCTCCGCCGGCGCTACACCGATTCTTGTTCCGCTTCATGAGCGGCAAGACCGAGTGGCTCGCCTGCTTTCCAGCGTGCAAGGGATCATGCTGCCCGGAAGCCGATACGATGTTGACCCTCAACGATACGGTGAGCTTCCAATCCCAGCCTGTGGTGAGGTTGATCCCGCCCGCGCGGCAGTCGATGAACTTCTGCTTCAAGATGCCTTTAGCCTCCATAAGCCAATTTTGGCCATCTGTCAGGGTGTGCAGAGTCTGAACGTTTGGCTGAATGGATCTTTGATTCGAGATTTGAAAACTGAGGTCAATCACCGGCCGGGACGGGAAGTCTTAGAGGCGCACCCGGTCCAAATAACGCCGGGAACCAGACTCTTCGGATTGCTGAGCCGTGAGAGCGCGTCCAATCCTTTTGTGAATTCCAGCCACCATCAGGCCATTCGCCAGGTGGGTGACGGGCTAATGGTCAGCGCAGTCTCTCCGGACGATGACGTCATCGAGGCAGTGGAGCTCTACTCTCGGGAGCATTTTGTGCTCGGCGTTCAATGGCATCCTGAGCGCAGCTACACCCATAGCGCATTTTCACGCGCCATCTTCGCGGCGTTTGTCGAGGCAGCCGCAGTGTGGCAACCAAGGCGGATCGCCGAGTCGGTAGTCTCCGCATGAGCGAATGGACGGAGTTCGCCGGCAACAAGCTGAATCTCATTTTGACCGAGTTGTCTTTGCAGCCGTTGGAGCAGTCGCAAGCGGATGCCTTCAGAGAGTATCTATCGCTGTTGCTCCGCTGGAATTCGCGGATGAATTTGACTGCAATTCGCGACGAAGAGGGGATTCTTCGCCGCCATTTTGTCGAATCGATCCTCTGCGCTCGCCTAATTCCGAGTGGAATCAATACTTTACTTGATTTTGGATCCGGAGCTGGCTTCCCTGGAATTCCTATCGCCATTTGCCGCCCGGAGATTTCCGTAACCCTCGCCGAGTCTCAGGGCAAGAAGGCCGCTTTTCTAAACGAGGCACTCCGCGTATTGGCAATCGCCGCAAAAGTACATTCTGGAAAAGCAGAGGAGCTTGGGTCTGGTTTCGATTGTGTAACGTTAAGGGCTGTGGACAAGATGCAAGCAGCGGTTCAATCAGCAACTCAGTTGATCCGGCCTGGCGGATCGATGGCTTTAATGACGACCGGAAGAGAAGTGGAGAAGCTCAAGGAAGCTGCTGGAAGAGCTTTTACGTGGATGGTCCCCGTTGCTTTGCCCGGCGGCGAAGATCGTATCCTCGCATTGGGATCACGCGCAATCAGTTCGCCAGCTTGATTTGGGCCAACTTGCAAATCTCAATTAAATCATCGGCTGGCCGGACGATCAGCCGAAGGCCGGTTCCCTCCGGGTAACGAGGCGCTTCATCGAGTAGATTCAGAGTGTCTTTGGAAAGATCGCTCTGATGCGAGGCGGCAACGGCTCTTTCTCCCAGGATGAATGCAACGCGGAAGCAGCCCTCGCAAGGGCTCATATAGAGAATGTTTCTCTTCTTGACGTTGAATCGAAGACTCCAGCCGTATTTTTTCCCCGAACACTTCCACTCTTGCTCAACAACTTTTTGTTCCGCAAGCCAGCCAACAAGTTGATCCCACAGTTCGTCGGCAGGGCCAAGAGCGGCAGAGACTTCAGCAGGCGTAGGCGCATCGCTTCGGCCAATGAATGCGTTGGGAAAGTCCATGATCTCCATTTCGTTCCTTAAGGAAAATGCCGTGCAAGTACTCTCCCAAGCCGGTCTTTGTCCTTGGTTTTCGCTTCCATTACAAGTTCTTCCTCTGTCAGGCCGTCGGAGTCTTCGGTGAATAGATTGCGCGTCGTGACAGTAGAAGAAAAATATTCCGAAATTCTGAGAAGAATTGTAAACGCAAACCGAGGAGGAAGACCAGTCAAACCCGCTGTTCCACGTGAAACATTTTGGGAAGCCACCCAAAACAGGAAAAGTTCCACGTGAAACAATTTCACCCCTAGCCCAAATCGGGCACTGTATCACTCTGGACCACGAGAAATAATAATCAAAAAATCGCGCGATTCCATGGAAAACACTGGGAGGTTTTCCACCGATTTGCCGATCTGCCACCGCCGAAAGCAGATCACTCTATGCAGCGTGGAACCCCTTGCATTGCTATTGTTTGCCTTCTTGATAACATCTCCCGCAAAGAAGGCTTTCCACAGCCGGGAGAAGTTCTCCACAGCGCAAGCTCCTACCCATCAAACAGCTCCTCCCTATACTCTCAAGCCATGGGCAAGATACTTGGAATCGTCAATCAAAAAGGCGGCGTCGGCAAAACAACGACCGCCATCAATCTCGCCGCCTGTCTGGCGCTAGAAGGCCTCAACGTTTTGCTGGTGGACTGCGACCCGCAGGCGAACTGCTCGTCCGGGATCGGTTTCCAGCGCGACGATAACCGCCGCTCCATTTACGACGTGCTGATGGGCGATGCGCCGGCCGAGCAGGTGATTCTGCCCACGGAGATTGATTTACTTTCGCTCCTGCCCGGATCGAAGAATCTGACTGGCGCCAATATCGAGTTGGCAGGATTCGACGATCGCGCCATTCGTCTGCGCCTTGCGCTCAGGCCTATTCAGGACAACTACGACCTGATCGTTTTGGACTGTCCGCCGGCCCTCGACCTGCTTACACTCAATGCGCTGGCCGCCGCAGATACGCTGATCGTGCCCATGCAGGCGGAGTATTTTGCCCTGGAGGGCATTTCAGAGTTGATTTCGACTCTCGAACGGGTGCGCGCAGCCTTCAATCCGACGCTGACTATTGAAGGCGTTCTGTTGACCATGTACGATGACCGCACCAACCTGGCCCAGCAGGTGACGCAAACCCTGCGCGAATACTTCAAGGAGCGGCTCTTCCATGCCGTGATTCCGCGCAACGTGAGGCTGGCGGAGGCGCCCAGCCACGGCAAGCCTGTCGCGCTCTATGATGCCCGCTCGCGCGGAACCGAGGCGTATTTCGAGTTGGCGGGCGAGTTTGTGGCGCGCAACCAGATCGAGCTTCCTTCCAGGAAGGGTTGCATTGTCGGTGAAAGGCAAGCTGAGGTCAGTGTTTCTCCAAGCTCTTGATCAATGGCTCCATGCAGATCGCCGCGCAAAACACTCTATCCAGTCAACGCAGTGAAGAAAATCCCGTCTCCATTTTCGGGTTAAAGGATTATGAATCATGATGATCGCCGCTCCTGACATGAAACGCCGCGCCTTGGGTAAAGGGCTTGATTCGCTGCTGCCGAGGGTTCCCTCCGCCGCTTCGCCTTCATCCCCTGAGTCGGAAGGCGGAAAGCCCCGCGAGATTCCTCTCGATCAAATTGATCGCAATCCCTTCCAAACCCGCTCTCAGATCAACGAGGAGCAGTTGGCGGAGTTGGCTGCCTCGATCAGCGCAAACGGCGTAGTCCAACCGATTCTGGTTCGCCCTCTGCCCAGTGGCCGCTTCCAATTGATCGCCGGCGAACGGCGCTGGAGAGCTTCGGAGTTGGCGAAAAAAGCCACCATTCCGGCCATTCTGCGTCAAGTCTCCGACGAACAAGCGATGGAAATCACCATCGTCGAGAACCTGCAACGCGCCGATCTGAATGCAATGGAGCAGGCGCGTGCCTTTGAACGCCTTTCGCGTGAGTTCCATATGACCCAGGAGCAGATGGCCGTGCGCACCGGAAAAGACCGCGCGACAGTCGCTAACTTCCTGCGCTTATTGAAGTTACCAGGGTCCGTGCAGGCCAGGGTCGAGTCCGGCGAACTGAGCTTTGGCCATGCGCGCACACTGCTGGCCTTCGAACACGCCGAGGAGATGGAGAAGGCCGCGCAGCGCGTCGTCGCTCTCTCGCTCTCCGTTCGCCAAACCGAGAGCTACGTCCAAGGCCTCATTCACCCGGAGCGCGCCGTCAAAAATGAACCCAAGCCGGAGCAATCTGTCGATCCTAACGTCCGCGCCGTCCAGGAACGTTTGCAGCGCGCCCTCGGCCTCAAAGTCCACATCGAAGACAAAAACGGCCACGGTAAAGTCATCATCGAATACGCGCAACTGGAAGACTTCGATCTGCTGCTGGAGCAATTGGCCGGGGATTGATGCCTGCCAGCGCACGACTCAGCCTGATTTCCCCATCGACGCCCAGCCCCTGGTTTTTTTCACATCCGTCTGAAACGATCTCCGCGCGACTTGCACTATCCCCTGTAATGCAAATCCGGGGTTCTGCCGGGAGGGTGCGCGGATGGTCTTTCAAGAGGACAAAACCGGGAGCGGCGGCTCATTCTGCTTTGAGCAGAATCGCCGGAGGCGCCGGAGTGTTCTGCCCTGGAAAACATCGTCTGCCGCGAAAGGCTATTCTCACCCGCTGACGTTTTTGAAGAATGATGAGGTCAAGCCTGTCAGTGAGCCTGAATTATCGTTCACTCCAGATCGGCTCGCGCAGGCTTTCAGTCCGCTTTCTCCCGCCGAGTTGCACGCGCTCTACGCCGGGACATCGGTTCCGCAGCATCGCTATCTGGCCCCCGCGCTGCTGGCCGCCGTCCATTCTCCAGAGATTGCACTGGATCCGGCAAAGTGGTTTGCCGGACTTGAAGACATTCAGCTCTTCAGCTTGGTCGACGCCTGGCTGCATACCAACAACAACAGTTCCTTCGAGCAGTTGAAGGCCGTCTCCCTCGATCCGCACACCAGTCAGTTGACCGCAGTGCTGGCGATCAAGCAGAGTTGCGGATACCTGGGAGGACCCTCCACAGCTGGAAGTCGCGAGTACGTCGCCTTTTGGGTCGATTGGGGCTTTGGATTCCAATATGAGGGAACCGCATCGGCTGCGGTCTTTGACTCCACCAGCCTCGCTGCTCCCGAACTGGAAATCACCGTCAGTCTGCCCGCTGATCTCTCCCGCCACGCGCAAGCGGAGTGTCTGGCAGCTCCGGCAATTAAAGTGCGCGCCGTGCTCTCATGGAATACCCCGCCGTCGACCACCCATCCAAACACCCAGGTGGTGTGGGGAAACAGTTTGGAAAGCAGAATCGTGACCGTCTCTCACCCCGAAATGTACACCGGAAAATGGGCGAAAAATCTCTCTGACTCGCGACGCCCAGATTCTTCCTTCTCCCTCCGCGTTGAGAACCTGACCGACCGCGGCTTATCGTTTACGCGCTTTTACGCCAACTCCATCGATTGGGTCCGCAATACAACATCTTGTTGATTTAACTGCTAGTTAGACGATGTCGACTGGCGCAACACCCAATGTTTGACTGGCTTCCCCCAGAAGCAGACGGAACTTGTTTCGTACAGCGGGTTCCGTCTGCAGCCACCCACTAGAAGGGAGTAATACTGCAATGGTTGATTTCAAACTTGTTTGGTGCTTTACACTCTGCTCTCTCGCCGTTTGGCGGATCGCCCACCTGTTCACCAACGAGAATGGTCCGTGGAATTTGGTTTTGAGATTGCGTTTGGCTCTTGGCTTCGAAGGTTCCAGCCATCCCATGGCCTGCTTCTATGGCCTCAGCCTCCTGGTCGCGCTGCCTCCGGCGTTGTGGTTGAGTTCCGACCGCATGGAATTTTTCATGCAGTGGATGGCGATCTCCGCGGTCGCCTGCCTTCTCGAGAAAGCGACCGAGAAGATCTACGGAAAACTCCACCTATACCCCTTGCCCGCTGTGTATCTGGATAAGGTCATCCGCGGCGTGTAGCAGCTCGTGATCAATCTTGGGGTGAGAAAGGGCAAAACTTCAACCTCGCCCTTTCAAATCCCTCATGGATTCCAACTCTGGATTTCAGCTCTCCAATGATCGCCCCGCCGGCTCTTGCGGAATTTATGCATTCAGCACATCTAAAATGTTATACTTGGCTCCTCTAACATTGGCGGAGCCGTCGTTGCAATTTACATCATTCGATGTTAATTACGTTAGTAATCTCTGCGCGGATAACCCCCAGACGCAATCGCATTTCTATTCCTATTTTTCGGAACTACTCCAGATAAAACTGCGCAGTCGCCTTCAGTCTCCCCAGGCCATCGAGGACGTGCGCCAAGAGACCTTCGCTCGTGTCTTTTCCGTCTTGCGCAAAGACGGCCTGCGTCAGCCGGATCGACTGGGAGCCTTCGTCAATATGGTTTGCAACCATGTGCTCAGTGAGCACTATCGCTCATCGAGCGGCGGCGAATCCCTCGACGTGGAAGGGCGTCCCGAGCTGCCCGACAAGGCAGCCAGCGCGCTGGACCTGGTGGCGGCAAAGCAGATGAAGGAGAAAGTTCGCGCCATTCTGAAGCATCTTTCGACCCGCGACAGCTCTCTGCTCAAAGCTGTGTTTCTGGACGAACGCGACCGCGATGAGGTCTGCCGCGAGTTTGGTGTGGACCGCGACTATCTGCGCGTGCTTCTGCATCGCGCCAAGCAGGAATTCAAAACGGAATTTGTCAAGCGAATGGGAAATCCAACCCTACAGGGCGAAAATTCATAATAAATTGAAACGTTTGTTCGGCCGCGGCCACTATCCACACGTTAGGCCGCACTGAGGATTGAAACGATGGACCACAACGAAGCAAACCAACAGATGGCCGCCGAGCGTTACCTGCTGAACGAACTGACGCCCGACCAGCGTGAAGCCTTCGAAGAGCATCTCTTCGACTGTCCCGAGTGCGCCCTTGACCTGCGCGCCGGCGTTGCGTTTGTGGATGAAGCTAAAATCCAATTGGCCAAGCTGGCGGTGCCTGCGCCAAAGCCGCTTCCGGTTCGCCTCCGCCCGGCTCGGGAAAAGCGCGAGGGCTGGTTCAGTTGGCTCCAGCCGTCTTTTGCCGCTCCAGTCTTCGCCACCATGCTTCTGTTCATCGGCTATCAGAATCTAGTCGTCCTTCCTGGCCTGCGCGATGCAGCCACCCAGCCGCGGCTTCTCTCCTGGACGCCGCTGCATGGCAGCACGCGCGGCACGCCTCTGGCCATCACCGCCGACCGTAAGCACGGAGTCGCGCTGCCCATCGAATTGCCGCAGCAACCCACGCCCGGTGCGTATGCTTCCTACTCTTTCAGCCTCGTCGACCCGCAGGGAAAGACGGTCTGGACCGGAACCGTGCCCGCGCCCACAGACGACGCCAGCCCGGAACAGCGCCTCACTCTGGCCATTCCCGGCGCAATGCTGCGGAATGGCACGTATTTGCTCTCCGTTGCCGGTGTCACCCCCCAGGGCGAACACACCGTCAACGACCAGTACGCATTGAATCTCAAATTAACTGATTGACAGACCCGCCTCCACATCCTAGAATTCTCCCGACTCCTCAACCCAGAAAAGGATCAATCCCCTATGCCTGAAGTGAAAGCCAAAGATCACATCTACAATGCGGAAGCCACCGTTCTCTCCGGCAAGCTGACGCTTCCAGTCGCGCAAACCATTGAGCCCCAGGCTCACTCCAAACTCGACCCCAAAGGTGGCTACTACAACCAAACCTCGGATGGTTACGCGCTCCAGTCGATCATCTCCTTCGACTACGCCTACTCGCATGTTGCCGGCAACAAGAGCCTCAAGGAGGGCGAGGGCTGGAATACATTGACCACCACCGTCGTCGAAGGCCTCAACGTGATGGAGGTAGTAACCGCCGACCGCGTCGTTGGCCAGACCATCACCCATCACCCGCTCGTCGGCCATATGCCGTCGATCTCATTCCTCGGTACGCGCTATGAGA
>CAZXVX010000044.1:0-21443 GCA_964644105.1 uncultured Occallatibacter sp.
ACTGAAGCGGCGCGGACTCTTTATAGCGCAGATCGCGATAGGAGGACCAGAGGCGTACCGGACTGGTTAAGCCGGCGGCCCAGGCCGGAATGGTCTTCGAAACGGCCAGCGCGGCGGCGGTGACCGACGCGGCCTTCAAAAATGTTCTGCGAGAATTCTGCGCCATGGATACTCCTTCGTTCGCTTTCCATCTTAGATTCTTACTGTCCGATGCGTAAACCGAGATCATGGCAACGGTTCCCGCTACCAATCGGAGTACTTTGTTCCGTCAAGCGCTGTCCCGGTTGACTTCGAGTACACATCAAAGACGTCTTGTCCGCCGAATGAGTCAGTCTTGGGATCGTCCTGCATGGAACGCAAACCCCATTCTGGCTTGCCGGTCATTGGATCCACCGGAATACGACGCAGAAACCTTACCTTCTTGGTTTGTACTTCTATGCCGTTGACCAGAGTCTCCAAGTCTGGAGGATACCCATGGCTATCTACCTTGATCTGAATCTTGCCTTGATCGGCAGTGTCCTTATAGTGGTCTATGGCTGTGCGCATCTCCCAAAGGTCGCGATGCAGTTCTCGCTCTCTCTCGCGCTTCACCTCCATCAGGGTGATGGGAGTGGCTGCGGAGGCCAGAATGAGCAGAATGGTCACAGCCACGATCAACTCTGCGAGCGACACGCCCCGCTCCGGCTTGCGGCCCTTTAGAGCTGATTGATCTGCCTTCATCTCTTCACCTCTCATCCATTGAACACAAGGGGAACTGGCCGTACTTCCACTACGAGTATAGACGGTTGAACCGCAGTTTTTGCTCTGGATCAGCCTACGGCATTCAAGAGCGATTTCTGAAGCCGGGCTGAATTGAAGTCGGCTTGCGCCATTTAAATTAATTTTTCGTGACTGAGCTTGGCGCACCGGATTTGGTGTTGCCTGTACCGGGTTGGACAGCATAGGTTAGGGATATGCGAAAGAGGAACTGCATTGAAAGTTTGGCTGTGCTGTTGGCGCTCAGCGGCGTGAGCTTTGGGGTTGGCGCGGCGCAACAGAAGGCCGTGCCAGAGGTGACGATAGCGCCCAGATCGAGCGCCGCAGTGAGCGCGCAGATCATTGACCCGGCTGCCGAGCCCGCCGTCTCGCGCGAAGAAAAGCTGCGGCTGATCCGCGAGAAGGTCAAGTACGTCTTTGTGCTCTTTCAGGAAAACCGTTCCTTTGACTTTTACTTTGGGAGCTATCCAGGAGCGGACGGGCTCTATGCAGGGCCGGATGGACCCAACGGCAACATTGACCCGCCAGGATTTACGCAACTGCTAGTGAACACCGATGGAAGCCTGGGGATCATTACGCCCTTCCGCATTCCGGCGACGATTGTCGACACCAAGGGCAAAACGGTGCCGCTCTACCCGGCAGATATTGCCAGCGTGAATCACTCGCATACAGCAATTGCGCGCAAGCTGGCGCTGGACTCGAATGGCGTGGCGCAGAAC
Source organism: uncultured Occallatibacter sp. (assembly GCA_964644105.1). GTDB lineage: Bacteria > Acidobacteriota > Terriglobia > Terriglobales > Acidobacteriaceae > Telmatobacter. Next base: position 1,476 of record CAZXVX010000044.1, read on the forward strand.
TCGGAGTATGCACTTTCCGAAGAGGGTGTGACCATGGTGAATGGCCAGCCGTCGAAGGCTCCGACGCTTGAGCGCAAGCAATTCGGCGAGCTGGTGATGGCCCATGTGGATTGCGACACCGCACCCTTTCTCTGGCGCTATGCGGATCGCTTTACACTTTTCGATCATTTCATGGATACCATCATTGGGCCCTCGACGCCGAATGCGATTGCCATGATCAGCGGTCAGGGCGGTGAGACGCAGTGGATGCTGCATCCAGAACTGGCCTCGATGGGCGGACGGGGCAGGGAAGCAGTGGTGCCGATGGTCAGCGATCCCGCGCCCTATTGGGGATCGGTGTTGGACGCGACAGATAAGCTGCATCAGCCACAGGCCGTGCCACCGGGGAAGAGCATCTCAAAGAATCTGACCTTTGCCAGCCTGCCGCTCTCGTTCATGGGCAGCGCGATCAAGGAGACGACGGCGGCTGATTATGATTTTGATTTTGATCTGCCCGACGTGCAGAACGACATCGAGAAGATCGCGGGCCACGGCGTTGAAGCGGTCAACTGGGGGTGGTTTCAGCAGGGTTATGACCATGAGATCAACGACCCCTCGTGGAAGGCATCGCATGAGGGTTACGTGGCGCATCACAATGCGCCGCAGTACTTCGGCTATGTGGCTAACAATCCGCAAGCTAGCACGCATCTGCATGGACTCAGCGAGTTCTTTGATGCGGTAGCGAAGAAGCAGTTGCCGGATAGCGGCGTGTTTTATGTGCGCGGCGGCTACGGAAACATTCGCGGATGGAAGCCGCAGGATCCGAACTATAAGCTGGCCGAGGTCTTCAGCGGCAACGACGATCATCCCGGCTACTCGGATACGCAGATCAGCGAAGGGCTGCTCGCCGAGGAGGTCAACGCCATTGCGGCCAGCCCCTATTGGAGTCAGAGCGCGATCATTATTACCTACGATGAGTCGGACGGGCTGTACGACCATGCGCAGCCGCGCGTGCGTTCGCACGATGCAAATGGGCTGCCGTTGGAGCAGGGACCGCGTATCCCGGCGATTGTGATTTCGCCTTACTCGGTGGCGCATGGTGTATCGCACGTGCCTTCGGAGCACAGTTCGATCATCAAATTTGTCGATGAGCTCTTCAATCTGATTCCACTTGCCGATCTGCCGGATGAACTGCGCGCGCGGCAGATAGGCGCGGAGAAATTCGGGCAACCGAATCTGGGCCCGGCGGACGATAACGTGGAGGGCGTGGGCGACATGAGCTCAGCCTTCGACACGCTGCGTCTTCAAGGCAAGCGCGCGCCGCTGAGCGCCGAGTATGCAACCATTCCTGAGGCTGAGATTATGCATTTTCCGCACGCCAACGGCGAAGGATGTAAACGGCTGGAAACCACACCGACGGACTGGGCGCTTCCCAATCCCGTCCCTGCGGACTTCAACCCACGGCCCGACACGACGCCTGGGATTCCTGCAGCGGGCGGATGGACACCGTAATGCGAAGATTCGTTTGCTCCGTTGCGCTGGCATCGTTTTTCGTCTCCGGTATTGCGTGTGCTGGTCAAACAACGCTGGCTCGCGCGCGCGCAGCGGGCGTGTTGCGCTGCGGCATGGATAGCGAAGAAGCTGAGTACACGAACTCCGATGATTACGGCAATCGCGAGGCATTCGACACAGATCTCTGCCGCGCCGTGGCTGTGGCCGTGCTGGGAAAAGATGCTCGGTTGAGTGTTACGCGCTTTCCCGACGATCAAACAGCAATGCTCGCGCTCAAGAGCGGCGAAGTGGAGTTGGTGGCCACGCTGCCGGATGACTTTACGCACTCGGCAGGGACAAATCTGCGCTTCACACGTCCGGTGCTTTGGGACGGAATCGGATTTCTTGCGCCTGCCGGAAGTCCTGCTGTTCATGTACGGCAGTTGAGCGGCAAGAAGATCTGCTTTCTGGCCGAAACCCACGTTGAAGAGAGCGTGCGCGCCTGGTTTGCCCGCGAGCATCTGGATTTTATTCCATTTCCATTTCAGGAGGAAGGCGAGATGCAGGCGGCTTTCTCGACCGGCAACTGCGGTGCTCTGTCTGGCGAATCGACGCGGCTGGCCGAGACGCGCGTGGCGCTTCAGCAGCATGGACATCCGACACGCCTGCTACCTGAGCGCATCTCGCATGAACCGCTGGCGCCTGCGGTGCGCGACGGTGATCCGCAGTGGGCGGCGATTGTGATGTGGGCGATGGAGGCGCTGGTGGCGGCAGAGGAAAGCCGTGTGACGCGAGCCAATGTGGAAGCCAGGCGGGCCAGCGCGAACGGCGATCCAAAGTTGAGGTTTTTGCTTGGCGGTTCGCACGAGGTTGGCGCCACGCTGGGTCTAGACAATGACTGGGTTGTGCGCGTGATTGCGACAATGGGCAACTATGGCGAAATCTACGAGCGCGATTTGGGCAGCGGATCGCCTCTTAAGCTGCCTCGCCGGGAAAACAATTTGCACAGAAATGGTGGCTTAATGATTGCATTACCGGCTCAATAACGTTAAAGTTTAGGTTAAAGCTGTAGAATTGTTCAGGGATTCAACCGAACTGGAGCAGCAGTTGACAGGCTGGCTCTGCCGGAGTTGAACCGCTGGATCGTCTGGTAGAACTGCATGCATGCGAATCTCAGTTTTCTGGCCGTGGACCTGGGCGCCGCAAGTGGCCGAGTGATGGATTGTGCCTGGAACGGAGAGCGATTTTCGCTCAACGAGGCGCATCGCTTCGCCAATGCGGGCGTTCGCATCGGCGCTGATCTCCACTGGGATGTGCTGCGCATCTGGAGTGAAATTCAGAACGGCATTCGACGATGTTGCACGGGACGCAACAAACTACCGGCTGGAATCGGCGTTGATTCCTGGGGTGTTGATTTTTGCCTACTCGATGAGCGGGACCGCCTTCTTGGCAATCCTCATCATTATCGCGACAGCCGCACCAGCGGCGTGCCCGCGGCCGTGCAATCGAAGATGAGCGGGCATGATCTCTTCCGCGCAACCGGCGCGCAGACGATGGAGATCAACACAGTTTTTCAACTGGCTGCGATGAATATTGCGAATGATCGGGGACTGATGCACGCCCGCTCACTTCTGATGATTCCGGATTTCATCCAGTATCTGCTCTGCGGTGAGAAGCGCGCGGAGTACACCAATGCTTCGACGACGGAGATCTTTGATCTTCGTGCGCGCCAATGGTCGCGCGAGGTTATTCAACGGCTTGAGCTGCCCGACTGCATCTTTCAGCAGATTGTGCAGCCGGGGACCATGCTGGGAGAGTTGCAATCCAGCGTGCGATCGGAATGCGGCCTAGCCAGCGGCGTTCCCTGCATTGCCGTTGCCTCGCACGACACGGCTAGCGCAGTGGCAGCGATTCCTGGCTTGGACGACGCCAGCATCTTTCTGAGCAGCGGAACCTGGAGCTTGATGGGCGTGATTGTGAATGAGCCCAATCTGAGTGATGCGGCCTTCCGCAGTGGCTTCACTAACGAAGGCGCGGCGGACGGCCGGGTCCGGTTGCTGAAGAACATGACTGGCCTGTGGATTCTGCAGGAGTGTGTTCGCCTTTGGGAGGCGGCAGGCAGCCCCTGCGCCTGGGTCGATCTGGAAGAAGCAGCCAGTCTTGCGCCGGCCTTTCGCTCCTTGATTGATCCCTCGGCCAGCGCCTTCCTGGCGCCTGCGGATATGCGCGCCGCAGTGGCGCAATTTTGCGCAACGAGCGGCCAGCCGGTTCCGCAATCGAAAGGCGAGTTTGCCCGCTGCGTCTTCGATAGCCTTAGCTTTGCCTATCGCGATGTAGTGGAAGAACTGGAGCGCATTACCGGGCGCTCGCTCAGCACGATTCGCGTGGTGGGCGGCGGCAGCCTCAATCAATTTCTTTGCCAGATGACCGCAGATGCTTGCGGACGGCCGGTGATTGCAGGACCAGTCGAAGCTTCAGCACTGGGCAACGCGAGCTTGCAAGCATTGGCAACTGGCCACTTGAAGAGCTTGTCGGAGGCCCAGGAAGCTTTGCGGCAATCGGTCGAGTTGCACCACTACCAACCTGTGCCATCGGCGGCGACGGAGCAGGCTTTTGCACGGTATCAATCTCTGGTCAAGCTCGGGCGGAATCTGGAGTCTGTGCTTTTGGAATCTTAAATATGAATTGGGCGAAAGCCCGGAAATGATCGAGGACAACACCATGGCTGCATACGCAATTCCTGAACTTTCATCTCCCACCCCGGTAGCGCCGAATGAGGTCCTGTTGGTTGCCAGTGGCGACCTGCGCCAGTCGGCCAATGAGGTATGCTGGCCCGCGCAGGCGGCCATGGAAGCGCAACTGGCCGCCGCCTTCCGCGAAGAGGGCGTCACGCTGCGCCGCGCTCACCCGGTTGATCCCGTGCTGAAGCATGGCTTCATTCACTCGCAGCGCATGGGTATGAAGGTCTTTGAGCAGATTGATCCCGACGCGCCGATTGTGGTGGCCGAGTCGGTTTGGCAGTACAGCGCTCATGTGTTGGCTGGGCTACTTTCGCATCGCGGGCCAATCCTCACCGTGGCCAACTGGAGCGGCCAGTGGCCGGGCCTGGTGGGTATGTTGAATTTGAATGGCTGCCTCATCAAGGCCGGCGTGCCGTTCACCACATTGTGGAGCAAGGACTTTACCGATCCGCTCTTCAAGCGCGGCCTGCGTGCGTGGATCAAGAACAAGAGCTTTGCCCACGACACCTCGCACGTTCATGCATTTGATCCGGCCAAAGTGGGCCCGGCCGAGCTGGCGCTGGGCGAGGCTCTGGCCAAAGAGTTGCGCGGCAAGAAGGCGCTGCTCGGCGTTTTTGACGAAGGCTGCATGGGCATGGCAAACGCCATTGTCGAAGACGCGCTGATGAACTCCGCCGGTATCTTCAAAGAGAGGCTGAGTCAGTCGGCGCTCTATGCGGCAATCCGCGAAGTCTCCGACGAAGATGCGCAGCAGGTGCGCTACTGGCTGGATGGGCGCGGTATGCGCTTCCTGACCGGCAAGGATGAAGCAACCGAGTTGACCGACGCGCAGATTCTTCTCCAGTGCAAAATGTATATCGCCGCCATGCGCATCGCCGACGACTTCGGCTGCGACGCCATCGGCATTCAGTATCAGCAGGGCTTGAAAGATCTGGTTCCCGCCTCCGATCTGGCCGAGGGCCTCTTCAACAACGTGGACCGTCCGCCGGTCTTTGGACGCGATGGCCGCGAACTCTATGCCGGCCGTCCGCTGCCGCACTTCAACGAGGTGGACGAGTGCGTGGGTGTGGACGCAGTGGTCACCAATCGTGTTTGGACGGCGATGGGACTGGACCCGGCGACGACGCTGCATGACGTGCGCTGGGGCGAGCGCTACACCGCCGACGGCTTTGATGAGTTTGTCTGGCTCTTTCAAATCTCCGGCGCGGTGCCGGCCTCGCATCTGGTGGGCGGATACAAAGGCGCGGTCAGTGAGCGCCAGCCTTCCATGTACTTCCGCCTGGGCGGAGGCACAATCAAGGGCGTCTGCAAACCGGGCGAGATTGTCTGGAGCCGCGTCTTTGTCGAAAAGGGAAGCCTGAAGGTTGATCTGGGACGCGCCACGGCCATCGCTCTGCCGGCGGCGGAGACCAATCGCCGCTGGGCCGAAGTTACGCCGCAATGGCCGGTCATGCATGTGGTGCTGCACGGCGTGGATCAGAATCAGTTCATGGCGCGCCATCCATCGAACCACGTAAACGTCGCCTACGCAGAGAGCGCGGAAGAAGCCGATCGAGCACTGGCGGCTAAGGCTGCGATGTTCCATGCGCTGGGGCTGGAAGTCAGTCTCTGCGGGGTGTAATTTATCGCGCTCAACTTCACTTGGGCGCGGTAGTTTCCGTAACCGTCTTCTGTCCGATGCCTGCCGATTCAACGCGGACACTGTCATCGCGCCCGCGGAAGATCAAAACTTCGCCGGTCACTGTCCCTCGTACCGGGTCGGCCATCTTCGGTGGCGCGGATGCGGTACCGGTCAGCACATACTCGCCGGTAGCACCGTTGTAAACAAGTTGCTCGCCTGTGCCGCGCCGTCCTTCGCTCATCAGTACGACGTGACCCCGCGCCGTCAGGTGATCCAACTGCGCCTGACCTGGCGCGGCCTGCCCATTTGCCTTTCCCGCCGGCAACAGAAACACTTCAACCACATCCGATGTCGAGTTCGCCAATCCTGTCTCCGCCAGAACATTGCCCAAAACGCCCGCGCGCATCACTGCCTTGCGCTCCACGTCGGAGTACCACAGATCGCCCCCGCGCATACGAATCACTGATGGCTGGCCAGGCTTGGCTATATTCTGCCCTGGTTTTGTCCCGCCCGCGCTCACAAGCACTGCCCGCACCGGATCCGCCGCATTGGTGGTTTGTGCGGTCATCGTCTGCAGTGCCCGGTTGAGTATGATGATCGGCGCGGTCACCGAGTTGGCTTGCTGCCAAAGGCGCGCCTGCCCTCGAAAGGTTGCTTCATTCGTCGCCTGATGCAACTGCGCTTCAGAGGCAACAATGTGCGCAGGACCCTGCCCATCCATAACCATGCCCCCTGCGGGCCCTCTCATCTGCCCGCTTTTTGTCTCCGGCTTCGTGTTGAGCCAGCTTGCCTTTACATTGCCGTGCGCAAAGGCATCGCCAGAGACCCGTGACACATCCACCTTGTCGGCTGTTAATTGCAGTGCGCCGTTCTCTACGCGCGGCGACAAGGTCAGGCGCAGCCACTCCCCCTGCCCCTGGTAGTCGGCACGACCAGCCGTCGCCCGCAGTGTCGCAGGCGGTGGCGCCCCCGGCTTGGCTACCGGCGTCTGCGTCAACACTACGTGTCCTTCAAGCTCAGCTGACTGAACCTGCGCTGAGCTGTCCTGCCTTTGCTTGGCTCCCGACGCGTCTACTGGAACGGAAAGCGCGTCGAATTTTGCTTCCAGCCGATCACCTGTCGAGGTCTGCTGCGCTCCTGTGGCCGTGGTCTCTTCGATGATCGCGTGTCCAACCCCATGCATCATCGTCAACGTTGAGCCCGGTCCAAAATCTCCTGTCATATCGTCGGCCGCAAGCCGTGAAGGCGAAACCGCTCCTCCGGCAAGCCGGCTTTCGCTGGTGACCACCACGCCGCCCGTTCCATGCACCGACTTGGGCTCAATCTGCTTGTGGCCGGAATCACTGAAATCCACATCCGCAATGGGCGAGCGCCAATGACGGCTGACGCGCAGTGGCTTGCCGGCCTGCGAACTCCGCTCATCGCTTTCCATCACCACGCCGGTTTCCAGGTGAACATGGCGCAATTGACCCTTCCCTGCGAACTCCAGCTCAGCCGTGGGCGCCGTCCCGTGCAACTGCCGCTGCCCACCCGCTCTCTCGCTCGCCGAATCCATCGTCACGCCGCCCACCAGATGCCCGTGCCGAGGCTGATTCTGTTCATTGAAATCCATCTGTCCGGTGGGCGCAGCCACATGCGAGCCGGTCGCTGAGGTCAGCGTGAAGCCTTGGGTCGCATCCAGCCGAACCGCCGATCCATCTTCGCGGAAGAGAATCTTCGCATCGACGGCGGTCGCCTGCCCGCCTTGAAACTCTACCTCCGCTGCACGCATCTGGCAGAGATCGCTTGTACGTTCGAACTCCGCGTGCTGCGCGTGAATCATCACCGTCTTTCCGCTGCGCTCAGTGGTCAACTCAACTGCCCGGTCCAGCACCAGCAACCCCTGCTGAGAGTCGTAGGTCGCGCCCATCGAACTGCCTACACCCTGCACCATGGAAAAATCCACATGCTCGCTCGTGGTGGCTACTCCGCTCTTCTGGTTGAAGATCAGCCCCTTGGCCTTGATGTGAATCTCGCCCCGTGACGCCGCCTCGGCCAATTCGCCTATCGGAGCATCCCTCCGTTTTTCGCCCACCACTTGCCCCGTCGTTGCCTTGGGAGCAATCGCCGGCGCTACCCCCGGACGCATCAGCGTAATTTCCACCAGCCCGGCAGCAATCGCCGTGCCCGCTTTTTGGTCGTACTCAAACTCCGCGCCCTCAATGCGGTCCACGCGGCTGCCGTCCGCGCCGTAAAGCTCAATCTTCACGTCATGCAGCAGCGCGTTGCCCTTCTTCAACTGCACCACTTTCGAAGCGTGAATCTTGAACAGCGTGTGCCCGCCGTGTGCCTCCGTGTACGTGACACCTCCGGAATCTGATTGGATGTCAATGCCCAGCTTCCTCGGCACATCGGTACGATTGAATGGATTCTTCCATCGTCCCACGGCCAGAAAAATTACCAGCGACAAGAGCAGCAGCCCGCCCGCCACCAGTACCAGAGTCCTCATTCTTTCTATCGTCAGTCGCACGCTCAGTTCGCTCCCCTCAGCCGCGCAGCCAGCCGTTCCGCAAGACTCTCGCCCAATTCGCTCCACAACAGGCGCGCCGTGGCTCCCGAAGCCTTCTCGACTGCGGCGGTGAACTCAACCAACTGCCGCACATTCTCTTCCACGTGGCGCGCCGCTACTGAATCCAGCTCCAAATCCTCTTCCAGAAACGGCGCATCGGAGCCGAATTCGACGCGGATGTGTCCGTCGGCCTCGTAAGCTCCGTCGTCAAAGAGCGGCCCAAAGCCCGTCACCCGCACCAGCCGAGGCGTCCGCGCCCAGCGCGCATCCAATCCAACCAATGCTCTGTCATCCTCATTGATTAGACTGTCATCCTGAGCGGAGTTGAGCGCGTTCTTTGCACTCAACGCAGTCGAAGGACCTGCGTTTTTATGTACTCTGTCATCCTGAGCGGAGCGCAGCGCAGTCGAAGGACCTGCATCCTCCAACTCCCACAAGCTCCACCCAATCTGAAACTCGTAGGCGTAATCCTCATGCAAAAGCTCCAGCGCCTCTTGGACAGCCAAACGCGGCTCCGCGCCCAGCGCTGCGGCTCCATCAGCCCCCGCCCCAACCCGCCTCCCATACACCTGTTGAAAGACCGGCGACTCGTTCCAGCTAATCGGCCAGACCGTTGCCGAGTAGACGCGCGCCTCGCCGCCATGCGCGGCAAAGCTGCCAAGCACCGCCGTCAGCTTCTCAGCCAGCCCGGCCAGGCGCAGATTCGGATACCACAGACTCAAATAAAGCGTGTCAGACATCTCTACTGATTGTAGACGGACGGTTGGCCGTCTTCGCACGCATCGAGGAGTTTCGCCCATTGCAATGGCGTGTCGGGTGATGGGCCATCTGACTAATCTGCCCCTGACAACAAGTTTGTCACAATAAAAACCTGACGGACTTTCTCGTTGAGAAAATCAGCGATTTTCTCTGCTTCCTCAAGGTCATCGGTGTAGAGCGTAAATCCCAATCCTGCGATTCCGCCCGGCAGTTTTCCGTCCCTTGACTGCGGTTCTGCATCGATCCATACACTATATGGGTCGGGCAGGCCTTCCTTTACTTTGAATCGAAAATTTCCATGTTCGGTTTGAAGCATTTCAGACATCCTCCCCCTATCCAGATATCTTGGACAGGCATTAAAAAGAGTAGCACATCAAAAAATAGGGGAGAAGCCACCTTCTTAATTCGTGCTCGCGTCATTCATCAGCTTATTGAAGGTGTCTTTGTTTGACGAGTAGATTGTTGCGTTTCCGTCAATAACCGGCTGAAGAGTAATTTTATAGTTGCTATATTCTATTTTTCCTGTAACTTCATTTGGCTTTTCAGCGAACTCAACATTCCTTCCGAATTGACTGTAGTTCGCATTAGAATTGAACGTTTTCAATTCCTGGTTCCAGTAGGCTCCAGTTACGAAGTAGATGGTATAGACGCCGGGAGCGATCCGAGGCTCGGTGAACGAGTCTCCTGTTGTAACATAAAAGTTTCGAATAGTTCTCCCTGTGTTCAGTTCGACCAAAAGGACAACGGCATCGTATCCTGTGCCATTTTCAACAGTTAACCCGCCGAGTCCATCGAGACGCCTCTGTTTGCTAAGTTCTGTGCCGTTTCGGATGCGGACTGTCGGTATCAAATCGACATCATTTTGATCAATTGTCACCGGAGTAAGACTGCTCGATGGTCGATTTATGTTTCCGCCTGCGTTATTCTGTAGTGGAACGGCTGGAGAAGTCGTCTCTATTGAAGTTGTTGATGATGGACCTCGATTTGAAGTGGACGAGTTGAATACTCCCACTACCAATAGAATCAAGGGGATCAAATAGAACAGATATCCCCAGCGGCGCGTCGCTGGGAACTTTGATAACAGACTGTTTAACCAGGTAGATTTTCGTGAAGTATGGCCACTGCTTTTTGACCATGAAGAAGGTTGCTGTGCTTGCGGAGTTTTCCCCGCTGTCGTCTGGTTCCTCTGGGCGGACTCTTGTGTGTTCGCGGATAAATAGTTAAGGTAGCTATACGCAAAATTTATAGCCTTTAGCTTTTCCTGCGCAGCACTTTTTGATTTTTCGTCGCCCGGAAAACGATCTGGGTGCCAAGCCTTCACGTACAAAAGGTACGCTTCCCTAATATCAGCTTCAGTCGCGTTTGATTTAAGCCCGAGTTCCTGGAGCGCAATACACCGAAGGCACAGTGTGGTGTCGCCGGTAATCGAATTTCCACACAAGCACTGGTTCATGACCGCTGCCAATTAAATCCAAGGGGCATTCTGATTATATCTAGGAGCGGACAGGTAGCCTTGGCCCGACCTTCCTAAAACGATTGGGTATACCAGTTCCCGCTTTTGGAATCTGGGAATCCACGAACCTCAACTGGCGTGTTTTTCTGTTCCCTGATCCCTGACCACTGACCCCTGCCTCTAAATCAACTCCACGCCCCAAAGATCATGCAGATGCAGCACTCCTTCGACGCTTCCCGCCGCGTTAACCACCACCAGCGAGGTAATCTTCCGCTCTTCCAGGATCGCCAGTGCCGTGGCCGCCAGCTCATCGGCGGCAATCGTTCGCGGATGCGCGTTCATCGCCTCGCCGGCTGTCCTGCCGAGCGCCGCGCCGCCTTCGCGCTCCAGCAGCCGCCGCAGGTCACCGTCGCTGATGACGCCCCGCAGCCGTCCAGCCTCCTGCACCGTCGTCAGGCCCAGCTTTTTCGAGGACATCTCGTAGATCACGTCGGTCATCGGCGTGGCGATGGCAACCTTCGGAACCTCGTCGCCTGCGTGCATCAGGTCGCGCACTCTGGCCAGCCGCTTGCCCAGCTTGCCGCCCGGATGCAGTTCGGCAAAATCCTCCGCCCGGAAGCCCTTGCGCAGGCTCACCGCAATGGCCAGCGCATCGCCCAGCGCCAGCATGGCGGTGGTCGAGGCCGTCGGCGCCAGATTCAGCCCGCAGGCCTCGCGCTCCACGCAACAATCCAACGCCACATCGCTCGCCTCGGCCAGCGTCGAATCCATCCGGCAGCAAAAGCTGACCAGCGCATCGCCCTTGCGCTTCAGGATGGCGAGCAGGCGCAGAATCTCTTCCGTCTCGCCGCTGGCTGACAGTGCCACCACTACGTCGCCCGCCATCAGCACGCCCAGGTCGCCATGCACAGCCTCGGCCGGATGCAGGAACAGCGCCGGCGAGCCGGTGGAGCTGAGCGTGGCGGCGATCTTCTGCGCGATGATTCCGCTCTTACCCATGCCGGTGACCACCACGCGCCCCCGCTCCTCGCCGCAGCGCAGAATCAGTTCGACTGCCCGGTCAAAGGACGCGGCCATCGGTCCTTCCAGCCGCTCGGCCAGTGCCTCGAGCGCCGCCGCCTCGGTGCGCACCAGCGCCGCCGGTTCATTTGGATCGTGTGGATTCCCTTGTTTGCTCATCGGTTATTGATGGTATCAGTTTCGGGGACTATGGTGCGGCCCAACGCTCCCAGGCCTTGCAGTTGCGCCAGTGGCATTATCGTGCCCCCATCAGTCGCTCGGAATCCCGCTTCCAGCGCAGCAAGAGCGTAGACGCAATCACAATCAGTGCCAGTGTCAGCCCAACCCATAGCCCGTAGACTCCCCAGCCAAGCACAAAGCAGAGCGTCAGCCCCAGCGGCAAACCCAGCACCCAGTAGCCCACAAGATTGGCCAGCATCGACGCGCGTGTCTCGCCCAGCCCGCGCAACGCGCCGGTAGAGACCGTCTGAATACCATCAAAGACTTGGAAGGCCGCGACGATCAAAAGCAGCTTGCTCGCCAGCGCCATCACTTCAGGATTGCGAGTATAAAGCGCTACCAAAGGCTTGGGAAGGCCCAGATAAACCGCCGCCGCCAGCAACATGAAGCTGGTGCCCAGCCCGAGGGCCAGCCATCCCGCCCGCCGCGCCCGCGCGCCGTCATCCGCTCCCACCGCGTGGCCCACGCTCACCGCCGCGGCCGATCCAATCCCCAGCGGAACCATGAAGCTGAGACTGGCATAATTGAATACGACGGTATGCGCCGCCAGCGCCACCGCCGACAGCTTGCCAGCAAAGAGCGTCACCGTATTCCATGCGCCCACTTCAAGTAACACTTGCCCGCCCGCCGGCAATCCCAAACCGGCCAGCTTCCGCAGCCGCGCCAAACTCGGCCCCGCCCAATGATGGAAGAGCGGATGGCCGCGCCTGCGCTCATAACGCCACGCCGCACCGATCAAAGCCAGTGCAATGAAGATGCGCGCGATCACCGTCGAAAGCGCCGAGCCGTTCACACCCAGCGCCGGAAAGCCAAGCTTGCCGTAGATCAGAACCCAGTTGCCGAACCAGTTCAGCAGGTTGCCGGCCACGATAGTTACGGTGACGATTCGCACCTGACCCACGCCCTGAAGATAGCGGCGTGTAGCACCATAAAAAACCAGCGGCAGCGTTCCCCAGGTAAGGATGCGCAGGTAAGAAGCCGCCGGAAGACCCACATCCCGCGTAATGCCGAAGGGAGCAAAGCCAAAGCTGGCCGCAAACAGAAGCAGCATCAGCGGCACGGTCAGAATAAAAACCAAATAAATGCCCTGCGCCAGCCAGCGATGACAGTCGTCGTGATCTTGGCGCCCGTAAGCCTGCGCCACCAGCGTATCCAGCCCCAGCAGCAACCCAAAGCAAAACAGCACCGGCGTAAAGTAGACGGCGTTGCCGAGCGCCACCGCGCCGATTGCCGCCGGCCCCAGCCTGCCCACCATGATGGTGTCCACAATCCCCTGCGCCGTCCAGCCCAGTTCGCTCAGCACCACGGGAACCGCTAGCGCCAGCAGCGCTCTAAGTTCGCTTCTCGAATTAGACTGTTCTTGCTCCATTCCTTCCATCTTACCCGCCTCGCTCCAGCGAGATCTGCCCGCCAATGCACCCGCGGGCGTAGAATGCTTTTGAGCGTTGACGGATCGAAACCAAAGTTGGAAGAGGAGAAACCGGATGGAATCAAGGATGCGTATCAACTTAATCTGTAAAGCGATGGCTCTTGGCGTTTTGGTTGCATCTGCTGGGTGCATCTGGGCACAGCAAAGTACAGCCGTAAAGGTCATTCCATCCAAAATGCCCAAGCTCGGCACGGTGGATTCCCGCTATCTTTCTTACAATGTTGAGATGGTTGAAGTGACAGGTGGACGCTTCTGGAAGCCTTATAAGGATGCATCGAAGGCCGCTGCTTCCCCACAGGTCAGTCAGGAAGTTGGCCTCGATCCGGGGCTTTTTCAGTACCGCTCGCCGATTGATCTGAGCAATGCGCGCCTGCGGAAGCTGGCCGTTGCTCTTGAACCAGCCTACATCCGTGTCAGCGGAACATGGCAGAACAGCACCTACTTTCAAAACAATGACGATCCCGCCCTGCAACAGCCGCCCACCGGCTTCAAGAGCGTGCTGACCCGCGCGCAGTGGAAGGGCGTCGTCGATTTTTCCAGTGCGGTGGATGCGAAGATTGTCACTTCAGTGGCCATCAGTCCCGGCGCAAGAGGCGCCGATGGCGTCTGGATACCGGCTCAGGCGCAGGAACTCTATCGTTACACCAAGAGCCTCGGTGCAAGCATTGCCGCAACGGAGTTCATGAATGAGCCAACCATTCCCGTCCAGGGCGGTGCGCCGCAGGGATATGACGCTGAGACCTATGCCAAAGACATCAAGGCCTTCAGCGCCTTTCTGCGCGCCGAGTCGCCCAGCACACTCTTTCTTGGGCCAGGCGGCACTGGCGAGGGAGTCTCGCTGCTGCCCGCCGGAATCAAGATGAAGCTGCTGCCGACTGAAGATCTGATGAAGGCTACCGGACCGGCCTATGACGCTTTCTCCTACCATTTCTATGGGGCAGTCTCGCAGCGTTGCATGGGGAGTACAAAGATCGATCAGGCACTCTCTGCCGAGTGGCTCGACCGCACGGATACCGTGGAGGCATATTATGCTTCGCTCCGCGACCGCTATCTTGCCGGCAAGCCGATCTGGCTGACGGAAACTGCCCAGGCGGCCTGCGGCGGCGACCGCTTCGCCGGTCAGTTTGCCGACAGCTTCCGCTTCCTCAATCAGTTGGGATCGCTCGCCCAAAAGGGCGTGCAAGTGGTCATGCACAACACGCTCGCAGCCAGCGACTACAGCCTCATCAATGAAGCCAACTTGGAGCCCAAGCCCAACTATTGGGCAGCGGTGCTGTGGAAGCGAACCATGGGGACGGTTGTACTTGATCCCGGCTCGCCCAAAGGCCAGAGCCTCAGAATCTACGCTCAGTGTATGAAGGACTCCAAAGGCGGTGTCACCCTGCTGGCGCTCAACGCCGATACCCAAAACGTGCAGAGCTTGACGATTCCCGTCTCTGGAGAGCAATTTACTTTGACCGCATCTGATCTCGCCAGCGATAAAGTTAAGCTGAACGGAACTGGGCTGCGGGCTGAGCCGGACGGTACTCTGCCGTCGATCCATGGTCAATCTGTCAAAGGCGGCGTCCTTAACCTGCCCCCAGAGAGCATTACGTTTTTAACTCTGCCCACGGCGCACAATAAGGTCTGCCAGCAATGATTCGATCATGAAATCAAAACTGTAGCGCTGGCCTCCTGGCCGGCTGTCGCGCGGGCGTCCTCGCCCGCGCCTGTCTCGGATTCGGTACCAATTTATACGGCTCAAGCACTAGAATCATACCTGTATGCAATTGCCCTCCAGCCCCGCCGGCCTGAAGATTCTCGTGCTCTTCACCCACGTTTGGCGCGGAGGCCGAGCGGGAGGCGCTGAGACTCATGCGCTGCAACTGATGAAGGAGATGAGCCTGCGTGGCCATCAAATAACCTTCGTCGCGGCCAACGGTGCTGCCAGTGTCGACGATCCCCCGCAAGGCGTGCAGACCGAGTACAGGCTGCCCTTTCAGAGCTTGAATCCGCTCGACAAAATCACCGCCTATCGGCAACTGATCGGGATCGTCCATCGGCATCAGATAGACATTGTCCACGCGCATCACCGCACCGGCGGCTACTTTGCCGAGGCAATCTTTCGCCGCACCGGCGTCCCTTACGTCATCACCGTTCACGATATCTGGCACCACGCTCCCTTCAAATTCCTGCATGGCCGATTTCTTCACCGCATGATTGCGGTCAGCGCCTTTATCCAGCGCGGCTTGATGGAAAGATTTGGCGTCACCGAGCAGCAGGCGCGGGTCATCCATAACGGCGTTGATCCGGCCAAGATTGAAAAGGCAAGCGCCGAGGAAGCCGCGCGCATCCGTGAGCGCTTTGGCGTGGCCTCAGAGGTTGTCTTCAGCCTGGTTGCGCGCATCACAAAATCCAAAGGACACTATGACCTGATCGAGGCGCTGCGCCTGCTTCCGCGCACGCTGAATTACAAGTGCCTGATCGCCGGTGAAGGCAAAGACAAAAAGAAGCTGCAAGCGCTGGTTGCTCGTTACGGCCTCGGCGAAAGGGTCGTCTTTTGCGGCTTTCAGGCCAATGTTCCCGCCCTGCTGAGAGCCTCTGACGTGATTCTCCAGCCATCGCACCGCGAACCCTTCGGCCTCTCCATCGTCGAGGGAATGTTCGCGGGCAAAGCTCCACTGGTTTCTGACTCCGGTGGAATCCCTGAAATTGTCACCAACGGCTTTGACGGGATCGTCTTTCCGGCGCGGGATGCAAGCGCGCTTGCCAAGGGAATCCAACTGCTGGTGAACGATCCTGCGCTCCGCCACCGCCTCGGTGAAGAGGCAGCCCGTACCGCCAATCGCAGATTTCTGTTGAGCAAAACGATCGATGAGACGGAAGCCTGTTATCGCGAAATCGTGCGCGAGCAAAAGCCGACTTGAATGTAGCGCCGGTCTCCAGACCGGCTGTAATGCGGGCGTCCTCGCCCGCGTTCGTTCATGCCCAATTTCCTTATCGAAGCGTCACGGCACTAGAATCAAATCTGTATGCATACCTCCAAACCGCACTCGGACGTCGCCAAGTACCTTTCCGGAGATTTCCTCGCCGGCAGCCGCTTCCTCCGCGCCTGCCTGCGCCAGCCCGTTGACCGCACGCCCGTCTGGTTTCTCCGCCAGGCCGGCCGCTATATGCAGGAGTACCGCGACATCCGCAAGCACCACACGCTGGTTGAAATCTGCAAGCAGCCGGAGCTGGCCGCCGAGGTCACCATCACTGCAGCGGAAAAGCTCGGTGTCGACGCGGCCATTATCTTCGCCGACCTGCTGCTTCCGCTCGAACCGATGGGCCTGGACTTCGAGTTCATGGCCGGTGAAGGCCCGCACGTCCATCATCCCGTCCGCACCCTGGACGACGTACGCGCTCTGCGTACCGACCGCGCTGGGGATTTGATGTACGTCGCCCGCGCCATTGAAAAGGTCGCTGCGCACTTCGGCAATCGCCTGGGCATCATTGGCTTCTGCGGCGCGCCCTACACGCTGGCCAGCTACATGATCGAAGGCGGCGGTTCGCGTAATTACATCCACACCAAGCAGATGATGTACTCCGCCCCCGATTCCTGGCGGCTGCTGCTGGACAAGATCATCACGGTTCTGACGGAGTATTGCCGCCAGCAGATCGAAGCCGGCGCCGACGTCATCCAGATCTTCGACAGTTGGGTTGGCTCGCTCGGCCTGGCCGACTATCGCGACTACGCCTTCGAGGCTTCGCAGCGCCTCGTTCAAGCAGTCCAGCAGATGGGCGTGCCGGTCATTTACTTCGGCGTCGAAACGGCTGGCCTGCTCACACAAATGGCAGCCACCGGTGCGGACGTCATAGGCCTCGACTGGCGGCAGCCGCTCGACGAGGGCTGGCGCGCCGTCGGCCACTCGCACGCGGTCCAGGGGAACCTCGATCCGATCACGCTCTTTGCCCCACTGGATATTTTGGAGCAGCGCGTCCATGAAATCCTGCGCGCCGCGGGCGGACACCCTGGCCACATCTTCAATCTCGGCCATGGCATTGTGCCCAATACGCCGGTCGAAAATGTGCAAGCTGTCGTCCGCATGGTGCGTGAGTTCCGGTTGGACGCAAAATGAGTAATTGAGTTGGGGGCCCAAGATCCCGATTTTGGTATTAGGGATACGACGAACCTCAACAGCCGACGCATTTCATTGTGAGGCCGCTTATGTCCAAACAAGCCGTTCTCCTGCTCGCCCACGGCACGCCCGAAACCGTCGAACAGATTCCGGAGTACCTACGCAACGTCACCGGCGGACGCCCGCTTCCGCAAGAAGTCATCGAAGAGATTCAGCGCCGCTATGCACTGATTGGCCACAGCCCGCTCACCGAAATCACCCTTGAACAAGCGCGCCTCGCCGCAGCCGAGTTAGCCGCCAGCGGCAATCGCGTCCCAGTCTACGCAGCCATGCGCAATTGGCATCCATACATCGCCGACGTCGTCCGCCAGATGCGCGCCGACGGCATCGAGGAAGCTGCCGTCCTCTGCCTTGCGCCGCAGAACTCGCGCACCAGCACAGGCCTCTATCGCCGCGCCGTTGAATCAGCAGGCCTGCGCATCGACTTCACTGAAAGTTGGGCCGATCATCCTCTGCTCATCGAAGCCTTTGCCGAGCGCCTTCAGCCCGCCTGGATCAAGCTCAGCGCGGAGGCCGGCGCGCCTGTTCCTGTTCTCTTCACCGCGCACAGCGTTCCTGTCCGCACCGTAGAGGCCACCGATAACCAGTTCGCAGATCCCTACGCCGAGCAGGCCAAACGAACTGCGGAATTGGTTGCCAAACGTGTGTCGGAGATCCCGCAGTGGTTCTTCGCCTTTCAGAGCCAAGGTGCCAGCGGCGGACCGTGGCTCGGCCCCACCGTCGAGCAGACTCTCGAATCCATCGCCGCCTCCGGCGCAAAGACAGTTCTGCTTCAACCCATCGGCTTTCTCTGCGATCACGTGGAGATTCTCTATGACGTAGACATCTATTTCCGCGACTTTGCCCGCAAGCTACCTCTTCGCTTGGAACGGCCTGAGTCGCTGAACGCTTCCGTCTCTTTGGCCAAAGCCATCGCCGATCTGGCGCGCAAGGGATTGGAGCGCCTCGCAGGCATATAGAATCAGCAAAGAAGGCTGGTTATATATCCTGAAGTGTGCGTCAGCCCTCCCGCCGCCGACGCTGGTGGGTTGAAGGAATATTCATATCCTCGCGGTATTTGGCCACGGTGCGGCGGGTCAACTGAATGCCCTGAGAGTGCAGCATGGCAGCCAGCGCGTCGTCGGTTAATGGATGGCGCGAATCCTCTTCCTCAATCAGCTTGCGGACCTTGCGCTTCAGCACTAGCAGCGGTGTATCGGCGCCCTCCGGACCATTCGACCCCTCGGAGAAGAAGAAGCGCAGCTCGATGACCCCCTGCGGCGTGTGCGCATATTTGTTGGCCACCGCGCGGCTTACCGTCGATGGATGCACGCCGATCTCCTCGGCCACTTCCTTGATCATCATCGGTCGCAAAGCCTCAATGCCTTGTTCCAGAAAATCCTGCTGGCGGCGGACAATCACCTCGCAGGTGCGCAGGATCGTGCTCTTGCGCTGGGCAATGTTGCGCATCAGTTGCAGCGCGGAGCGGAAGCGCTCCTTCACATAATCCTTGACCTCTTTGTCCGTGTCCTGGGCGGTGAGCATTTGCCGGTAACGGCGGCTAAGCCGCAGACTCGGCAGATCCTCCTCGTTCATTGAGACAACCCACTCGGCGCCACGCTTGATAAAGACCACATCCGGCTCAATCAGCCGCGACTGCTCCCGGTTGTACTGGCGGCCTGGGCGGGGATCAAGAGTGCGAATGAAAGCCACCCCGGCATCGGCCTCCGCCGGGGTAATCTGCGCCGACCGCGCCAAGTCCTTCACATCCCGCTTTTGCAATTGAGGCAGATGATGCGCCGCTATCAGCGCCGCAACTTCCATGCTGCGCCGCCGCTCCTCCAACTGAGCTTCGGCCTCGGCGCGGAAGCCGCGATGAATATCTTCTTCAGAATCAGCCGATTGCTTGGAAAATAGCTGGGCAAACTCCGACTGCTGAGCGGTAATCTGAAGCAGCAGGCACTCGCGCAGGTCGCGCGCCCCCACGCCGGCCGGATCAAGCTGCTGAACCAGCTCAATCGCCCGCCGCAGAAGCGACAGCACCGAGCCATTCTTCAGCTCATCCTGAGCGTTGGTAAAGGCCTCGGCCAGTTCCTCTTCACTGCCGGCCAGGTAGCCATCCTCGTCCAGATTGCCAATGATGAACTCCGCCGCTTGATGCAAACTGGGCTCCAGACTCAGAGCTCCCAACTGCCACGCCAGGTGATCGGCCAGAGTTGTAGGCTGGGAGAGAAAGTTCTCGAACGAGGGCTTTTCGCTCTCTTCAAACTCCGGCTGTGTGCGATACCCAGGGTCGAGGTAATCCTGGAAGTAAGAGCCAAAGTCGATTTCGTTGAAAGGGTCTTTGGGCGCGGCCACCGGCTCTTCCGGGACGCGTTCGTCAATCCTGATCTCATCCAGGCCGCGCTCCAGCCGCTCCTGGCGGCCGGCCACCTCATCCAGCATCGGAACCGTCTCGTCAATCTCCTCCAGGACGGGATTCTCCACCATCTCGGCATCGATCATCTCCTTCAACTCGAGCTTGTTGAGCGCCAGCACGCTCACCATCTGCATCAGACCCGGTGTCAGG
>CAZXVX010000045.1:0-20305 GCA_964644105.1 uncultured Occallatibacter sp.
CACTTGCCGGGCGGTGTACTCCACTTCCATGGTCAACCTCCGCTTCGTGTTCTTCCCGCAGCCATTAAAAAGACTGGAGAACTTCGGATTCTACAGCATTTGCCCGGCGGTTGCACGAGCAAAGGCGTGAAATACGATTACGAAATGGGAAGACGGGATGGAGCCACTCTTTTTTCCCGGCAGTTTGCGTCCTGCCGGTTGGCCGTTTCTCAAGCAGCTCTTCAGCATTTGGCCGCTCCAAACTGATACGATGAGCATCGGGGTAAAAACTGATGGAACGAATGCTGGCCACACCGGCCGATGCGGAAATTATCCTTAGGCTCTATGAACTGCGTACCGAAACCGTGATGCGCCAGGCGCGCGCGTGGATGACCGGCGAGTTCTGGCCGGCAACGGCGGAGGAGTTTTTTGCCGTGGCCGGGAACCCCGCCGACCCGCATAACGCATGGCTGCGCCAAGTGCTCACCTATTGGGAAATGGCGGCGGCGATGGTGCTGCATGGCGCGGTCTCAGCGGAGTTGTTTGTCGATTGCAACGCCGAGGGATTTTTTCTGCTGGCCAAATTCGCGCCCATTCTGGAAGGAATTCGAGAGAAGAATCCGGGGTTTTTGACCAAAACTGCGGAGTTGATCAACCGTTTTTCGGCTGCCGCGCAACGTTACGAAGCGGTGCTGAAGAACGTGGAAGCGCGGCGAAACAGCCTGCCAGCTCGCCAGGAAGCGCACGGCCAGTATTTTTATCCTCCCAAGCCGTGAAAAATCTGTTGCCGAATCCGGGCCGAGGGCGCATGATGGAAATCGAACGAGATTCCCACTCGCCTGGAGGTTTTCCATGAAGCGCATACTACCCCTGTTGCTGGCTGCCCTGAGCCTGACCGCGCTGACGGCCAGCGCCGCCGGTTCATCCAAGATCAACGGCTGGATCTCCGACTCGATGTGCGGCGCCAAGCACGCCGGATCTGGCGCCGATTGCGTGAAGAAATGCCTCAAGGCAGGCATGACTCCTGTTTTTGTGGATGAAGCCAAAAAGATGGTCTGGACGATCGATAATCCGGACGCGGTAAAAGATTTTTATGGCGACCATGTGGTGGTGACCGTGACCGCCGATAATGCCAAGAAGAGCGTGCACATCGACTCGATTGCCAAATTGATGTAACAGCTTCAGGACTGAACATTGCTCTCATTGAACTGTGAATTGGGCCGATAGAAAGAATTGAAGATTGGACCGGAAGAACTCATGGCGCGAGCAGTGTGGAACGGTACGGTATTGGCCGAGAGCGAGAAGACGGAGAGTGTGGGGGGAAGTGTCTACTTTCCCGAGTCCAGCCTGAAACGGGAGTTTTTTCGGCCCAGTTCCTCCACCTCTCATTGTCCAATCAAGGGTCAGGCGCGTTATATGACCGTACTGGTCAACGGCGAGGAGAATCTGGACGCGGCCTGGTATTATCCCGACCCCCGTCCAGTGGCGCGCAAGATCAAGGGCCATGTTGCCTTTTGGCGGGGTATTGAGATTGTGGACTAAAGCCTTCGATGCGCATGGAGTTTCAGCCTCTCGTGTGATACATTTACCCCATGGAACTCAATGGGTTAGCGAAGTTCGTGGTGTTGCTGGCCGTCCTGTTGGCTTGTGGATCCTCTGCCGCCAAGCCGGTTGATCATCCCGCCGCCAAACCACAAAGCGCTCCGGCTCCTGCTTCCACCGTCACCGAGCCGCAAAGCACTGCTTCCACTTCCATGACCGAAGGCGCGAGCAGCCTCCACGATTATCCGCAGCAGCACATCACCGTCGCCAATCCGCCGGTTGCGCCGGTGGCCTGGACCTGGCAGGAGCAGGTTGCCTGGGCTGCCAATCTGGTGCTTGTCGTTCTGGGATACGCCGGCATCCTGATGGCAATCTCTTTGCTCAGGAAGATTGAGCGTCAGACAGGCTACGCGGAGGCGGTTGTCGAAGCGGCCTCGTCCACGGCGCATGCCGCGCTGTTGAATGCGCAATCCGTGATTCATGCCGAGCGGCCTTGGATTCTGATCACCGTCGAGCCTTCGCGGAGCATGGAAAACAGCTTCACGGTGATGGCCACAAACCGCGGCAGAACGCCGGCCCGGATCATCGAGACCATGGAACGATACAAGATCGCCATCGACGAAAAGCGTCTTCCCGCCACGCCTGAATTTCGCAACGAGAAGCGCAACACTCCATTTGCGCCGATCATTCTGCTGCCCGGCGAGTATACGGCAATCAAGCCATTCAGCCGAGAGGATGTGAAGGCGCTTTGCGACTCGGAGGAGCGCTTCAAGCGCATCGAAACCTGGGAAGAAAAGGTCTTTCTGTATGGAAAGGTAATTTACAGGGATTTAATTTCGGCCACCGAAGGCCCGCCTCATGAAACGAACTGGTGCTGCTGGTATATTCACGGGAGGCAGAATAGCGGATTGGTGATTGCCGGACCTCAGGAGTACAACTCTCATACTTAGATTGTTTTCGCTTTTACTATAGGCACACGTACCCCATCTATTCCGCGATTTCCAGCGGAATGGGTGGGACACAGGCAGAAAACCGGCCTGAACTATTTCCGAAAGCGATCAAAGCCAAAAGTAAGAATCCCTTGGCCGGATGCTCTACGGCATCTCTGACCAAGGGATTTGCGTGCTTCAACTTACCTATTGCGCGGGCGTGGCCGAAGCCGCGGGTTGCGCGGCTGCTGGCGCGGGGGCGGAAGCTGGCTTGGGAGCCTCATAGCGCTGCAGTTTGAAGAAGATCGGCGTCAGCTCCAGCGGCATCTTGTCGCGTGGGTTCATGTAGCTGTAAAACTTGGCGTTGATCTTATGGACCCGGTCGTCCCAGGGATCCGTCTTCAGCCAACTGTTGAGCGGAAGGGCGGGAATCTGGGCAAGATCATCCCAGTTCAGCTTGGTCGCCATCTTTTGCAGATCAGCCATCCAGGGCGTTCCGTCGGACTTCAACAGCGAGTCGCCGAGCTTGGGCGTGTTCAGGGCCTTCAGCTCGTTCTCCCGTTGAACCAGTTGCGCGTAATACAGTCCAGCCGAAGGCAGACGGTCCTTGTACATGGAGTTCTGCAAGTATTCCATCGCCTGCTTGGCGGCCTCGGCATTGTCATGATCGGAGTGATTCATGTCAATCCTCTGAAAGGTCGCTTCGTCCGGGAAGAGGAGGCGGTCGTTAAAGGCGTAGCGAGTATCGATGTGATGGCCCATCACGATATGCGCCAGTTCCATGGCCACCACCGAGGCGAGCGATTCCTCATTCGGCAGAGTGTCGATGAGTCCCTTGCTGATCAGTATGGTGTTGCCAACCGTGGTGGCTTCAATGGTAGTGGTAAGCAGTATGCGGGTGTGGACCTGATCGGTAAATGAGAGATTGTTTGGAACTTGCAGGTTGATGACGAGCTGATCGAGAATGGTATTCTCATATCCGCCCGGAGTGAGAGGCGCCACCAGGCCAGCCTCGACCAAGCGGTCGATGACGTTGTTCTCGGCCTCTGTCACCCAGGCGCGCGAGGCCTGCAATGGACTTACATCCTGCGAGTCGTCACTCTTGTCGACGGCGTCATCGACCTTCACGCTTACATTCTCGCTCTCCCGCGTGGGCAGCTTGAGCGAATAGCCCCAGAAGTGCGTCTGCGCCTTCAGCCCGGTCAACTTTGCGCCCGGAGTGTGCGTCTCTTCCACATAAACGGCCACTGGAAGCCAGATGTCCGGCTGCACATTCAAGCGCCAACTGTCGAAGTGGAAGTAATAGTTGTCGTCATCCCTGCCCTTGGGCGCGGAATAGGTGCCATTGAAACGGACGATGTTGCCATCCTGATCTTCAATCCAGATACGTCCCTCAAAGCGGCCTCTTCCAGACACCTTGGGATGCACGTCGTAGACCCAGGTGCGCACCGAACCCAGAAACTCCCGCCGCACATAACTGAATACGTAGTGCTGGTTGTCAAAGTTGGAAGAGTCCAGGAACATCATCGACATAAAGCCGTTGGGCAAATACGTCAATTGGTGATGCCCAAGAGCCCTACTCAATCCTGACATGGCACCGGCGGATCCTTTGAAATAACCACGCTTGGGCGCATCATTGGGTGTATACCCCTTGTCGAAGAAGACCTTTCCGAAGTCGACGCGGCTCAACATGTACTGATCCGAAACCGGAACCTGATAGAGCTTGAGCTCGGGCTTGGTGTTCTGAATGTAAGTCTCCACCAGCGGAGTGCGCTGCTGGATGTTCTTGATCAGGACCTTCTCTCGGCCAATGGCTTTTTCCACCAGCGCCGCCTGTTCCGGCGTAAGCTGGTGAATCTGCGAGTACTTCGGTTCCTTCTTACTTGCGTTTGCACAGGCGACGCTCAGAGTAACGAGCAGGAGGGAGAGGAAGATCTTCCGAAACGTCATGTCAGGCTCCTAAAGATGAGGCATTTACCGCGACCAGGTGCGTGCTTCGCTTGCGAATTGTGCGGCCCACGCAGCCGGTGTCCTTGAAAAAAACCAAAAAATTACGCCAACTGAAACGTGATGACGATGTTGGTTGTGATGTCGACCGCCTGGCCGTTGCGAGTTGGCGGATGGAAGCGAATCTGTTGCGCCACCCGGCGCGCCTCTTCATCCAGTCCATGGCCCAGGCCATGCACAATGCCCTGCACGACCACATGACCGTCGGCGGCAAAAGTCACGCGCAGGATCACATCACCCTGCACACGGAGTTGCTTGGCCTCGCTGGTGTACTGAGGCTGTGGCTTGTAAACCACCACCAAATCTGTAGGCGGCGGCCCAACGGTGGCACGAGAATTCTGCGTCCCGGCGGTTGGAGTGGTGGAGATGCCCACCGAGGCGACTTTGCCGGTGGATGCCGCGGGAGCAGAGTACACAGTGTTCTTGACCCCTGCCGAGGCCACCTTGCCCACCGGACCCACATCCGAGCCGACTCTGCTTCCGCCACCGAAGCCGGACGAACCGACCTTTCCGTGGGGCGCGATGGCCGGTCCCTGCATATTTCCATAAGGGTTGCCAATGGCCGCGACAGTGGCCGGCCCACGGGCATTCGGATTGGGGGTCACACCAAAGGTATCGCCCAGATGAACCGGCTTGGTTGAGAACTTGACTTTGTTGTCTTGCGCGGGCATGGCCGCCGCCATCGCGCTCTTGGTCTGCTGCGGAGCAACCACTACCTTTTTGTTGTCGATATTCATTACCGACTTGGGCTGCGGCGCCTCAATCACCTTCGGCTTGGCCGTATCAATAACCGGCGCCGGCAGCTTATCTTCGAGCTGAACCGGCTTGGGCTCCGGTTTGGGCTCCGGCTTGGGCATATCAATTTTGGGCGCCTCCAGCTTGACATCCGGCGGACGCGGCAACTCCTCCAACTTTGGCGGAGGAGGCAGCTTTACCTTCGGCTCTGGAGGAGTCGGCTTGGAGGGCAATACCAGCAGCGTCTCCTCGTACCTGTGTTGATCGATCACCTTCTTGGCCGTGAGGCTAAAAAAGAGCAACAAGGCCAAAATCGCACCGTTGACCACAATACTGGTAATAAATGAACCAGGACTGCGCTCCGGTTCGGGAAGCAAACCGAAGGAGGCCTGTTCTGGATATGGTTTTACCGGCATACTTTTAACCCCCATTTATCTCTGTAGTGGCCGGAGCGTCTTGCATCCGAGAGAAATCTATCTTGGGAAAGCTCAATCCGCAGTGCATTCGCGGTTGAAAAGCTCCTGTCATTCCTGGGATCCTTGCCCCAACCCTCTGCAGACATTTTGACAGAATAGAGCGCTTTTGCAATAGTGGTCAGATCCTGCGTTCCGTTGCGCATGGGCAGCGATGGGCGGATTCGAGTCATCGGGGAAACGATCGCCCTGTGTCTGTTTCGCTGATCGTTTGGGAATTGCCCATCGAAACTTTCAAGCCGAGAAAGGAGAACACAAAGACCTCCAGCCGCCGAAAACACACCTGCTTTTGGCGCCTGTCCTGTGTCCGATCTTCTATAGCAGGAGCCCGCAGCTTTGAAAACCTTAGCGCCAACCAGCCCCTTGCCCGCTTGAACCTCGAACATACAAGTCCCCTAAAACCGTCCAAGGCATCAAGCAGATGTGCAATGAATCACATTATCCATCTATATCTTACCGCCAACCAACACCCTTTGAATGCAGCTTTCCGGCGCGGTCACAAACAAGCAGTTTCAAGTACCAGCCCGACAAGCCGCCTATGCAGCGGTCTGATGGTTTGCAGCCGAGCCAGCCCCTCTTGAAATTTATAATACACTCAAGACGTCATTCTAGCGATTCTAACGGAGATTTTTTATGAAAATTTTGGTGACAGGGGGCGCGGGGTACATTGGCGGAACGGTTGCCGGATTGTTGACTCAAAATGGACATCAGGCTGTTGTCTACGACAATCTAAGCCACGGACGGCTGGATTTGCTGCCTCCGGGAGTTGATTTTATTCAAGGAGAAGTAGCCGATCGGGCAGCCATCGAAGAGATCTTCAAGTCGGCCAATGTGCAGGGTGCGCCCTTTGACGGCGTGATCCACTTTGCGGCGCTGATTGAAGCCGGCGAGTCGATGATCCACCCTGAGGAGTTCTTCCGCAACAACACCGCCGCGACGCTCTCTCTTCTGGAAGCCATGCTGGCCCATGGGCCTCGGCGGCTGGTGTTTTCCTCGACTGCCGCCGTCTATGGCGAACCGGAAATCGTTCCCATTCAAGAAGATGCGCGTTTGCTCCCGACCAACCCCTACGGCGAATCCAAGCTGCTCGTCGAGCAGATGCTGGGCTGGATGAACCGCATTCATGGCCTGCGCTCGGCATCCTTGCGCTACTTTAATGTTGCCGGCGCGCCGGAAGGCCCTCAAGGCATCACGCGCGGCGAGGCGCATGATCCGGAGTCGCATCTGATTCCGCTGGTGCTGGATGTGGCGCTGGGACGCCGCAAGTCGATCAAAATCTTTGGCGACGATTATCCCACCCCCGATGGCACCTGCATCCGCGATTACATTCACGTCTCCGACCTGGCCGACGCGCACCTGCTGGCTCTCGCAGAGTTGGAAGCGGCTCCCGAATCCGCCGGTCGCCTGATCTACAACTTGGGCAACGGCAAAGGCTTCAGCGTTCTGGAGGTGATTGAATCGGCCCGCCGCGTCACCGGCCACGCAATCCCCGCCGATCTCTGCCCCCGCCGAGCCGGTGATCCGGCGGTGCTGGTCGCCAGCTCGGAAAAGGCCATCCGCGAACTGGGCTGGAAGCCGCGCTACACGCAGCTCGACGAGATCGTCCGCACCGCCTGGGTTTGGCATCAGAAGCGGTACGCTTGAGTTAAAAGTTCAACTGACGATAAAGCAGGGATACGCAGGTTTGCGAGAACATGGACGAGATTTTCTGGATTAAGGGCGATTCCTCTCCGCTGCTGGCCGTGGTTCTGAGGCCGCGCGGGGACGATTGGCTGGCGGGCGAACTGCGGAGAATGAAGCAACGCGGAATTCAAACTCTGGTTTCCCTCCTTGAAGTGGATGAAGCCGCTGTGCTCGGGCTTGCAGAAGAAGGCCCTGTGGCGGAGAGGCTTGGAATGCAGTTTCTCTCTTATCCCATTCCAGATGTTCATGTTCCGCCGGACCTGGATTCCTTTCGGAGCTTCGTGGAAGGGTTGGCCAGCCGCCTCGAAGCCGGAACTCATGTCGGCGTTCATTGCCGGGGAAGCATCGGCAGAGCAACGGTCACCGCTGCCTGTGCACTGATTCATCTGGGCTGGCAGCCGCAAGCTGCTTTGGAGGCGATAGAGAAGGCTCGAGGCCTCGCCGTTCCCGACACGCAAGAGCAGGAGGCCTGGATTCTACGCTATCAAGCGCGTCCAAGTCGGCATTAGAGCATCTCTCCGAATGGTATTGGTTTCGCAGACCTCCTGGTCGGCTGTGGCGTGGACCTCCCGGTCCACGCCCCGCTCAATAGCAAGAAGAGAGACGCTATACACCATCACCCGCGCCCATGGCAAAATGGTTGTTAGGTGACGGCAATACCCGCGCCGTAGGCGCAGTGGTTATTAGCCCAGCGCTTCAGCGCTGGGTTGGCACCACTAACAATTCCTTCGGAGTCCCGTATGGGACGGCGCTCATACTCGGCGCAATCATTCAGTCTCTATACAAGGAAAGGAGAATTTCATGAGCCAAACGCTTCAGTACAAAGGCTATGACGGCTCGGTCGAGTACAGCTCCGAAGATCGTCTTCTCCATGGACAGTTGCTCGGCATCCGCGATGCCATCCTCTATGAAGGATCTGATGTGGACAGCCTGGAGACCAATTTCCGCGCAGCCGTGGACGAGTATTTTGCATTTTGCGCGGAGGAAGGCAAGATTCCCGATCAGCCATTCAAGGGCAGCTTCAACATTCGTGTAGGCCCCGATCTGCACAAACGGGCCGCTCTGTTTGCCCAACAGAACAATCAGAAGCTGAATGCCGTGGTTTCCCAGGCGTTGGAACAGCTTCTATCTCAGACCAACGTATGATGCGATCAACTGAAACCGTTTTCTTTCGCCTCGATCCAGCGAATCCTCCTACTATGACGCCAGAGCAGATGCAGGCGTTGCGCGATCTGCGCGACGAGGACATCGACTACAGCGACATTCCGCCGCTGCCCACCACCGGCTGGCGGCGGGTCTCCGAGCTGGTTCCGGCGGAGAACAAGCAGCAGATTACGCTGCGGCTGGACGCGGACCTGATTGCCTTCTTCCGCGCGACCGGACGCCGCTACCAAAGCCGCATCAACGCCGCGCTGCGCGAGTACGTGAACGCGCAGAAGGGAGCCCTGTAGCTGGCGATAGGACTGGCAACCTACGCCTGACCTCAGTTCACAACCATTCGTTGCAACTAAATCCCGTCCATTTGCCATCTGTCTGCATCTCTAGTTAGAGTGGTTCCACGCAAAGCGCGGGATTGGAATCCCGCACATTGCCGTACACCGTTTATCGATTCCCTTCCCCAAAGGACGGTTCGCATGACTTCCCTGCCCGCTTTTGAAGTTGCCGCCCCGGTTTCTGTCGTCGCCAAGCCTGTGCTGGCCGTTGCCAATCAGGACATCGACTCCACGCTGCGCGAAGACCGCGTCTTTCCGCCGCCTGTGGAGTTCGCTGCCAAGGCGCACATCAAGAGCCTTGAAGAGTACGAGGTGCTCTACAGGCAGTCCATCGACGACCCGGAGAGCTTTTGGGCCGAGGCGGCGCGCAACCTGCATTGGTTCAAACCGTGGGAGAAGGTACTCGATTGGAATCTTCCGTCTGCTCAATGGTTTGTGGGCGGCAAGCTCAACCTGAGCTACAACTGTGTGGATCGCCACGCGCTGGGCGCACGGCGCGACAAAACCGCGCTGATCTGGGAGGGCGAACCGGGCGAAATCCGCCGCCTGAGTTACGCCGAACTGCACGTCGAGGTGCAGAAGTTTGCCAACGTGCTGAAGGCGCTGGGCATCAAGAAGGGCGACCGCGTGGCCGTTTACATGGGCATGACGCCGGAGCTGGCGATTGCCCTGCTGGCCTGCGCGCGCATCGGCGCGGTGCACTCGGTCATCTTTGGCGGCTTTGCGGCCAACGCCATCGCCGACCGCGTCAACGATTCGGCGTGCGTGGCCATTCTCACGCAGGACTCCAGTTATCGCCGCGGCAACGTGATTCCGCTCAAGCGCATTGTGGATGAGGCTCTTAACGCCTGCCCCACGGTCGAGCACGTGGTGGTCTTCCAGCGCACGGGCTTGCCCGTCCAGATGGTGGAGGGGCGCGACCACTGGTGGCATGAGCTGATGGCCACGGCCAGCGCCGATTGCCCCGCCGCGTGGCAGGATTCGGAAGATCCGCTCTACATTCTTTACACCTCCGGCACCACCGGCAAGCCCAAGGGACTGGTGCACACCACGGGCGGCTACTCGGTGCAGACCTACCTGACCTCCAAGTACATCTTCGATCTGCGCGACGAGGATGTTTACTGGTGTACGGCGGATATCGGCTGGGTTACCGGGCACTCCTATGTGGTTTATGGTCCGCTGCAGAATGGCGCTACCGTGCTGATGTACGAGGGCGCGCCCAACTACCCGGATTTCTCGCGCTTCTGGAAGATCGTCGATGACCACAAAGTCTCGGTCTTCTATACGGCGCCGACGGCGATCCGCGCCTTTATCAAGTGGGGCGACGAGCACGTGGAGAAACACTCGCTGGCCTCGCTGCGGTTGCTGGGGACGGTCGGTGAGCCGATCAACCCCGAAGCCTGGATGTGGTACCGCGAGAAGATCGGCCACAACCGCTGCCCGATTGTTGATACCTGGTGGCAGACCGAGACCGGCGCGATCATGATTGCGCCCGTTCCCGGCGCGGTGGCCGCCAAACCCGGCTCGGCCACGCGGCCATTCTTCGGCATTCAGCCCGAGGTGGTGAACAAAGAGGGTGAGCCTGTGCCCGCCGGCCATGGCGGCCTGCTGATCGTGCGCAAGCCCTGGCCCTCGATGGCCCGCACCGTTTATGGCGATCCTGAACGCTATCAGAAGACTTATTGGAGCGACGTGCCCGGCGCATACTTTACCGGCGACGGCGCGCGCCAGGATGCGGACGGCTACTTCTGGCTGATGGGCCGCGTGGACGACGTGATCAACGTCAGCGGTCACCGGCTGGGAACGATGGAGGTGGAGTCTGCTCTGGTGGCGCATCCAAAGGTGGCCGAGGCCGCTGTGGTGGGCCGGCCTGACGAGCTGAAGGGGCAGGCGATCTCTGCCTTCGTGACGCTCGAAAGCGGCAACCAGCCCAGCGAAGAGCTGAAGACCGAGCTGCGCAAATGGGTCTCGAAAGAGATCGGCTCGCTCGCCCGGCCTGATGATATTCGCTTCACCGACGGCCTGCCCAAGACCCGCAGCGGCAAGATCATGCGTCGCCTTCTGCGCGAGCTGGCCACTCACGGCGAGATCAAAGGCGACACGACGACGCTGGAAGACTTCACCGTAATCGCCAAACTGCGCGAGGCGGAGGAGGGATAAGCGACCAATTTCTGGGTTCTAGACCAACTGCTCGGTAATTGCGATTTAGCGCTCAGATTTATTGAAGAGATAGATCATTTTTGAGCTTGCTTGAAACCACGGGATCGTCGGGGACATCCGCGCCTAATGCTTTAAGAGCGAGCAAAATTCTTTCAGCGTCGACAGGTTTTAACTCCGGGAGTATTCTCAGAGTTTTTCCTCCTGCCTTAAGACGAAGGCCGTAGATTGTCATTCCTCTCAGGCTCGCGATAGCTTTATACTTTATTTCCTGCACATCTGACAAAGCAAAAGAACTGGATTCCCAATGCTCGTTATGAATATCAAACCAACGCACTCTGGCGATGCACAGAGTTGACTGATCGCAGCGAAAAGATTCATCAGAAGGGTAAGCCAACCTCACGTAGCGTTTAGTCCCAACAAGAATCAATAAAGGAAAACAAAGGAGCAAAAAGAATGGAAATAAAAAGCCAAATGAACCAAATGCTGCTGTCGACATACTGTGCCACATGCTCGGAGCGCCATGTTTTCCCGGCATAATCAAGAGCAGGCACATGAAGATGATCATTATGCCAGAAAAGAAAGCCAGTGCGAGAAACCTAGTTTTGCCGGACACATTTCGACGGACATATACGTATTCGTTCGTTACTTCAAAATGGAATTCGTGGTCAGGCATTGTTTTAGAAAATATCACATCGTGTCCAAGTGGCGCCATATGCTCGCATTTTGTAGACTGGACCAGATTAAGGATTCGCGTCAAAGACTAATCCAAACCAATTGACACAGGACTCGAATGCTCCTAATCTCATAATATGGTCGTTCAGCTCAGTGTCGAGCAGGAAGCGCAACTCTCCCAGATGGCCGCACAGGCAGGCCGGAGCGCGGATGAATTGGCTCGTGAGGTTGTGGCGCGCTACATCGCTGATGAAGCACAGTTTCGCGCCGCTGTACAAGCCGGAATAGAGGATGCTGACCGCGGCAATTTCGTCCCTACAGAGGAGATATGGGCGGCGATTGAGCTTGAGTTACAGGCCTGAGAAATCCAGATGACAGACTTAATGCAGGTGCGATGGACGGAGTCTGCATCCAAAGATATTCGGGGAATCACCCGTTACATTCGCAAGGATAATCCTGCCGCAGCCCGGGCTGTTGCCAAGGCTATCCTTGATGCGGCTGACTCTCTAAGTACCTTTCCCTTCAAAGGCCGTGAAGGAGGGATTGCTGGAACCCGTGAACTCGTTGTTTCTCGGTTGCCATACATTATGGTCTACCGTGTGACAATGACGGCAATTCATATCCTCCACATTTACCATGGTGCCCGCGACCGGTCAGGAATACAGTAATAGTCTCCAAGCTGCGCGAAGCGGAGGAGGGATAATGCGGCGACTGCGTTACGGCGTAGCGATGAGCCTGGACGGCTTCATCGCCGGACCCAACGGTGAATACGACTGGATCGTCTCCGATCCGGAGATTGATTTTGCGGCGATGTTCGCGCAATACGACATCCTGTTGATGGGCCGGCGAACCTACGAAGTGGCCAGCGAGAAAGGCAAGAACTGGGAGAGCTTCGGGCAGCCGTGGATCGTCGTCTCGCGCACCATGAAGCCGGAAGATTATCCGGGCATCACCATCATCAATAGCCACGTTGAAGAAACTGTTGCCGCGTTGAAGCGTCAGCCCGGCAAAGACATTTGGCTCTTCGGCGGAGGCATTCTCTTTCGCGCGCTGCTTGATGCCGGGCTTATGGATACGGTCGAAGTTGCCTTGATGCCGGTGATGCTGGGTAGCGGTACGCCGCTCGTGACCGAAGGAGGGCGGCGGACTCTTCATCTTGAAGAGAGCAAAGCGCTATCAAGCGGCATTCTGATGCTTTCCTATTCCATCCAGACGGAAAATGAGAGCTCACCTGCAATTTAAGATTGGTCTAAACCCAAATCTGCCGGTCTATCCTATTGCCCGCAACTGGATCTGACCATTGATCCAAGTCAGAATCAAGCAACCCAGAGCTGAGTAGCTAGCACTGGGGCACTCAATCTCGGCAGAAGATTGAGATGCCGCCCGCCAAAAAGGTTCCGCCAGTTACAAGAGCAATCCCGAACAACTGGCGCATGGAACATCCAGATCCGTGGGATGAGTAAAGCTCCTGCGGGAGGCGCGGTACCTGGGAGAATTCCATATCTCCGACAGAGACGCGGATGCCACGTTTCCCATATCCTCGCTGGCGCTGCGTGTGCTGCACAACGCGACTCCGCCATCCCAATTAATCACCATGCCGATCCACGGACAAGGACAGGGAAACAACTTGCTCCCGTTGAATTGCTTGCCGAAGTCCTCCAGCTTGGCGGTTTTGTCGCGCAACGCCTGATAGGGTTTGATGGCGTACAACTCATTTGTAGGGAGCCACTTGGCCGCCAATTCGCTGGCTTCCTGATTGCGCTCTTCCGGCGTTTCACTTTTCAGCAGAAAACGCAGGTTCAAAGAAGGCTCTGTGATCTTCGGAATGCATCCCAAACTATAGGCAAGATCCTTGAATTTTTGAATTTCGTGCTGATTGAAACGCGTTACAACAAAGTTCATCCTGAGCTGCGGCGTCCTGCTCTTCATGCGCTCCCTGGTTGCAACCAAGCGCCGGATCTTTTCAACATTGACTTCGAACTTTTTTCCGGGCTGGTAGTTCTCGTAGGTCTCCTGCGATGCTCCGTGGAGTGAACAAGTCAGCTCATCCAACCCACTTTCGATCAGGGCAACGTCGTCTCCTCTTTCTGGATGAAAGGCATGGAGATTCGAGGCGATACAAGTCCAAATCCGTTTTTGATGGGCGTACTTGATCATGCGATAGATATCGGGCGCAATCAGCGGATCTCCCCAAAGGGCTAAGCGCAACCGGTACATCCAGCGAGACCACTCGTCAATCAGCTTCTTGTAACTCTCAAAATCGAGCTTTCCCTTGGTCCGGCCGAAGTGGCCTACGCCTGTGGGGCACAACTGGCAGGTCGTGTTGCAGATGTTTGTCGGTTCAATCATCACCCAGTATGGCCTGCCAAAAACGTACTCAGTTTTCAGGGCCTTCTGCAGGTGGATCAAGCCGATATTCACAATCTTGAGAGGCGTGAGGTAGTGGAGGGCATCAGAGATTCTATGCGGAATTCCCCGCTTGTGACTCGGCGTTCCACCAGACTCGACAGCCGCCAACGGCATTGCATTGTTGCACTCTGACATCATTCAACTCCTGTTTATTTGCACCCTTGGGCGTGTCAGCAAGAATTCCCGCAGATTTTGCCCCGGGAACACCACGGGCGATTTGAGGGACTCAAAGGACGGATTTCATTTTGTGTTGGCCGAACTGCCTGCCAAGCCTTGCGTTGAGCTACAGAGGAAAGACGCCCCCAATTGCATAGCAAGTAAAAATCCGATCCTTTGCCGGTTGCGGTTGATCAGCCGACCCCATCTCGAATCCATTTCGGGGAAGTGAATTGATTGTAGTCATTCTTCGCTGGATATTTCAATCCTGCAATGCGTTTGGCGTCCCATTTTTTTATGATTTTAAATTGATCGGATCAGGAAAAGCTCCAACGCCGGCTGAGCGCCGGGAACTGAGCTGAAAAACCATGGCCGCTCAGAGCTTGAGTGTTTGCGAGCTGAGCGGCCCATGGACTGTATGCGAATAAATCGCGGAGCTGGCAATGGCGCAGGCGCCAAATGTTCAGATACGCCAATTGTCGGCGCGCCAGCTCTTGATGCGCTCTTTGATCTGCTTGCGGGTCAAGTTGTGCTCGAGCGCCTGCTTGGCCAGTTCCACCACCTCATCATCAGCGGCAAAGCGCAAGCCGATCAACTGATCTTCGCTGAGCTTGTAGATCTGCGCGTGCCACTCCGAGGGCGCCAGGGCCTGCAGGCGAATCCGCTCCTCCAGCCGGATGACGCGGTCCTGCACCTTGAGCGGATAGGTGCGCAGCTTGAAGAAGGGAATGAAGGCGATCAGCGAAAGCACCACAAACCAGGGGCCGATGAAGTAGGCGTCAAGGTGGTGGCGAATCATGTGAATGATGGAAAAAATCAGGTTGGCGACCAGGATGAAGAACAGCACGACGTGAAACGGCGGGTCAAGCCGCCCATGATTCTTGAGATTCTGCTCGGAGGATTTACTCATGTGCAACCTTCATTTCTGTGAGGCCGGAGTTTGCTGATTCCGATCTGCCCGCATCGGCGAAACCTATCGCAGCCGCGCCGGAGGCCTGAATCCCGGCACTGAGAGGATTCTGCTCGTTGTCCGCGGCTGCTGTCAATGGTTGCAAATTGTCTGGGGCCAAAAACTGCGGATGCTTGGGAATTAAATGATAGCGGCCGCGCACCAAATAATCCACGAAGAGGCCTCCGGCCAGGTACGGATTCACGATCGCGATGGGGATGGCGTATACGGTGGTGACGAGCGATTCGGCGATGCTCTTGTTCGAGTGACTGTTGCGGCGATAGCCGGGAATCTGCGGAATCTCAGAGATGCTCAATTGCACCTCTGGATGGAGGCGCGCATAGCGCTCCAGCTTGTAGGCAATCTGCTTGGGGGTGGTCATGCCCGCATCCGGAAAGATGCTGCGCTTAAAATTGCCGGGAAAGTATAAATTGAGGACGAATCGCGCAAAATCCGAACAATTGTTGAGCAGAAGGCTGAAATGCGTGCGATTCTCGCTTCCGTTCATGCGCGCAATAAAGGCGTCATCCTGCTCCGTAGTGGTCTCAAAACGGAAGACATAGATGCGCCGTTCATAGGAGACGCCCACCAACTGCTTCCAACCGCCGTGGGTGAATCCGCCGGCAGGCAGATTGCCGCCCAAGCCGAGCAGGTGAGCCTCGCGGTATCGGTCGCGCATGCGGCGAACCATCGTGCGGTCAACACGCGCCGGAACCTCGGAGGCGTTTTCGACAGAATAAAGATAAGGCAGCAATGGAATGGCCACCCAGTCAACCCCATCAATGCCTTGATAGCGGGAGATGACTGCTCCCATTTCACCGCGGCGGCAACGGCGCAGCTTGATCGGCGTCTCGGCGCAAATATGCTCGAAGTAGACGGCGTTGTGGCCGGTGGGATTGACCGAACCAAAAAAGCCATAAGGCTCTTCCATCAACAGCGCGGCCTGCGCTCTGCTCTGTACTGGGTGCAAGGCCATCAGGATCAAGATGATGAAAGAAAATGCAGTTATACGCAGTTTTTGCGTTGCCGGCATCGATCCTCCATGGTTCTTAATGCGATTCCTTTCAAGATGCCCCGCAGCCGCGATCTCTCAAAAATACTTGCGGGGAAGTTACTTGGTCTGGATCGGGACACCACAGATCTCCTGCGGACTCCAGCGGAGAAAAGTGTTCACTTTTGCTCAGTTTGACACCGCCTGGAGGAAATAGTTGCGGCGGATACCGTGCATTGAATATAAAGATTAAAAAATTCTTCAAATCAAATACTTGCTTAATGGGTTGAATCGCATCATTTTACAACTTTATCTTTTATAATCAATGGCTTACGAAACGCATGGAATCGATCAAAAGAGAAAATGGCGTGGACCGGGAGGTCCACGCCACTGCCGGCCGCAAAGCCAGCGCTACAAGTTCATACCAGCAGGTTTCGCTCTGGCTAGCGCACAACGCCTTTGAAGAGCGGAGACTGGAGCAGCGCGTCAAACTGAGCATCGCCGGTGGCAAAGTGAATGGCCAGTTTTCCGCCTTCGGAGCTGATTGAAGTAGCGCTCAGCGCCTGCTTCTCGGCATCCGATCCACTGGCTTTGCGCAGCGACAGGCCGGCCGAGAGCAATGACTGGAGGGTGGCCGAGGAAAAGCTGTCGCTGGTGGCGATGGTCAGATCGAATTTGACGCCGTGAACGAAGTCCATCCCGTACCAAGAGGCTTCCAGATGCTTCTTGATGCTGTCAAAATCGCCGGCTGAACCCGCCTCTCCCAGGATCTGCTTCATCATGGTCTCGGTGCCTTTTTTGTCCAGGATGCTCCACAGGGACTCGTCTTCGACGGACTTCATCGCGTCCATCATCGCCACATTGGTCAATATACTGGGCGAGATGCTGTCGCGGGCATCGAGCGCCTTGTTGACCGCGTCGGCGTCGCCGAAGATCATCGTCGCGGGGTTGACAAAGCAAACCACCATGCCCGTCTTGGCCAGCGGGTAGACCTTGTTGGTGCGCACCAGGGTGGCCTTCAGCTTGTCCTTGCGGAAGCTGGCCAGAATGTCCTGGGTTGGAAACTGGCCCTGGGCGATTCCCACGGTGCTCAGCCTCTCTTCACTCTCTTTTTCGCGGAAGAGGGCAAAGGCCAACTGCTCGACGTCATGGTTCTCATTCAGGCCGGAGCTCTTCAGCGCGTCTTCAAAGCGCTTCAGCTCGGGGGGCATGACGCGGGCGCGCAGATCCATCGCCGTGGTGGAGTTCTCCATCGCGTGATAGTCGATGGCCACCAACTGCTGCACCGAGTGCGGAATGGCGCTGCTGGCGTCGGCGGACAACTGGGCCGCATGCAGCGAGAGCCCCGCGGCCAGAATTACTACCGGAATTGCACACTTCAGAATCGCTCTCAAAAGTTCATCCTCCACAAGGGCGGCCAAGTAGCCGCGCCTGATCCTTTGTTATTTTACCTGTCACACCGCCGGTGCGCCCCGCCGATGCACCGATTTTGACGGTTAAGCAGCT
Organism: uncultured Occallatibacter sp.; assembly: GCA_964644105.1. GTDB lineage: Bacteria > Acidobacteriota > Terriglobia > Terriglobales > Acidobacteriaceae > Telmatobacter. The sequence goes on from CAZXVX010000045.1 coordinate 17,685, forward strand.
CCAGGCCATGCCAACGGAGCCTCCAGGCGGCGCTCCAGAATCTTGGTTTGCGCATCGAACCCAACTAATAGACGCATCCACTCGCTATCCCGCTCACAGGCGGCCTCGGGAATCAACCCGATGATCTCGCCCTGGATGGGTTTGGCTTTATGGCGGGCGGCCAGATCAGAGGCCGCGCGGAAGACCTGCGAGAGCGGGGTCAGGGTAAAGTCGGTAATGTTCATGGTGAGCTGGGCACGGCCATTGACCAGAACGCCCAACGCCTTGACGCCTTTCAGTCCGCTGGAAGCCGAGCGGATCTCGCGGGCAATGGCGCGAACCATGGCCACCTCCGACGAATCAAAATCGATGTTGTAGGCCACCAGAAATTTGCGTGCACCGACGGCGCAGGCTCCAGCCGTGGGATGAACCAGTGGACCGCCAATGTCAGGCCGCCGCGCGGAGTCTTTGCCGCCGGCCTCGATCAGCCCTTCAAACTGGCCGCGCCGCACATCTTCCAGATTGGCCCGGTCAGGGCGCGCGGCAGCCGCCTCATAAAAGAAGACCGGCACATTAAAGCGCCGCCAGATTTCCAGTCCCGCCTGCCTTGCCAGCAACGCGCATTGCTCCAGCTTGATGCCGCGAATAGGCACAAAGGGAATCACATCCGCGGCTCCGATGCGAGGATGCACGCCCTGCTGGCGGGTCAGATCAATCAACTCGGCGGCCTTGCCCGCGCCGCGCACCGCCGCGTCAACCACCGCCGCCGGATCGCCGGCAATCGTCACCACTGAGCGGTTGTGCTCTGCATCCATTGACCAGTCAAGCAACCGCACTCCCTCAACGCGCATCGCGGCCACAATGGCCTCGACACGCCGGGCATCCCGGCCCTCGGAAAAGTTCGGCACGCATTCGACTAACGGTTCGTTCATGATTCCTTTCGCAAAAAAATCATCTCCAGAACGTATAGCCCAACTGGAATTGGACGCTGGCGTTGACCCCAGGGTTGTGGTCTCCCAGCGAGGCTGAAGAAATGTGAACAGCATTCACACCCAGATCAATCGAGCGCTTGGCGCGGGTGAAGTAGTGGATGCCACCGCCGCCCTGTGGGGAAAAGTTCCAGACGCAGGTCGAGCCATCCAATCCGGTGGCTGGATTACTCATATAATTCGGCGGAAACTCATGCGTGGTATAAATCAGCCCGCCCGCGCCCTGAAGCCATGGCTGAATGTGCCGCGATCCGGTGAGAAAATTCCAGCGAAAGATCACCGGCGTCAGGCTGACTCCGCGGAAGGTTCCGCCGCCCACAAGCAGATTGCACGGTTTGCCGTCACAGGTGTATTCCGCGTAATGGGGCGCCGGCGTGTAGGCCTGCCATAAGGGCATGATGTTGCCGCCCAGCTCGAATTGGCCGGAGAAAATGCCTGCATGGAGGACCGGCGTCAGCGGCTTGCCGAACTGAAAGCCGGCGAAGAGAAACTTGTATTGCGAACGCTCGCCGATACCGTTGCCATAGTTGACGAACGGGCCGTACTCCCAGCTCTTGCTCTGACGCACTTGAGCGGCGGGGTTGTCGGCCGCGATGCTCTTTGGCGCTTGACCCAATCCTGAGATTGCGGTGACTAAAAAGACCAGCGGCAAGATGATTCGATTTCGGGTCAATATTCTTTCCTTCCCTGATTGAATTCTTAAAACCCGCAAAAAAGCCGCCACAAACGGGCGGCTTTTTCGTTGCCTGCCCTGCCAGCCGTTATCCGGCCGCTTCCATCTGGTCGGCGTCCATGTCAAAGTTCGAGTAGACATTCTGTGTATCGTCACAGTCTTCCAGAACCTCAAGCAAACGAATCATCTGATTGGCGGGCGTGCCTTCCAGCTTGGTGTAGGTGGAGGCAACCATCGTCACCTCGCTCATCACCGTGGGAATCCCTGCCGCCTTGACCGCCGCAAGCACCTTTTCGTACTCTGCCGGATCGGTGATGATCTCCCAGGTATCGCCCTCGTCGTTCAGGTCTTCGCCGCCGCTTTCAAGCACGATGTCCATCAACTGCTCTTCGGTGGCCGCATCCTTTTCGATCGCGATCAGCCCCTTCTTATGGAACATGAAGCGCACTGAGCCGCTCTCGCCCAAGTTGCCGCCGTTCTTCGAGAAGGCGTGGCGAATCTCGCTCACCGCCCGGTTACGGTTGTCGGTGGTCACCTCGACAATCACTGCCACTCCGCCGGGGCCGTAGCCCTCGAAGCTGATCTCCTCGTAGCTGAGGCCTTCCAATTCGCCGGTGCCCCGCTGAATGGCACGCTTGATGTTGTCAGCCGGCATATTCTCGGCTTTGGCAGCCAGAACGGCAGTTCGCAGACGGGCGTTGGTATCTGGGTTGCCGCCGCCTTTGGCAGCTACCGCAATTTCCTTGAGCAGGCGGGTGAATATCTTGCCGCGCTTGGCATCGAGCGCGCCCTTCTTGTGCTTGATTGTGGCCCATTTGGAATGGCCGGACATAAGAGAACCTCAGTGAGAGTGAAAGATAGCGGCGCGGCACGCGCCTGACCTTGCAAGTATACCATCGGCGGCGCTTGGCAAGACACTGCAACCCCGCAACCCTCCATTGGGGAAATAGAAGACGATTCAATTTTGCATGATCGTCAAA
>CAZXVX010000046.1:0-20269 GCA_964644105.1 uncultured Occallatibacter sp.
CCTTGGGAGGCAAGGGCTTTCTGCTGATGGCCGGCGACGTGGCCAGCGTACAAGCAGCCGTGGCCGTCGGTGCAAAGGTCGCCGCCGAGGACGGAATGTTGGTCGGCAAATGCGTCATTGCCGCACCCTCGCCGGAACTTTTCCGGGAGTACATTTAGACCGAATTACCTCCGCAAAGTTTTCGCCCTTGATCCATAACGCCGTTTACCAGCGAGTCAATCTCCGCGCGGCTGGTGCGGTGATTGACAATGGCCGCGCGGATGGCCGTTCGTCCGGCGATCCGGGTTGTTGATGGAACCACAACACCGGCCTCCTGCAAGGCTACGACAATCGCGTCGTTCACGCGATTGGAGTCTTCTGGATCTTTGCTGCGGAAGCGGAAGCAGACGATATTCAGCTCGACCGGCGCCATCAGCTCAAGCTCCGGAGTCGCTGCGACGCGAGCCTCCAAAGCGCGGGCCAGGGCACAACAGCGGGAGATCGATGCACCCAGTGCCTCCGTGCCCAGTACCTTCAGCGTGAACCAGACCTTCAGGGCGCGAAAGCCGCGCGAGAGATCTGGGCCGAAGTCGCAGGGCCATGGCGAGTTGGCGGCGAGACCGCGCGCGGCGCGTTGCAGATAGGCAGCCGGAAGCGCGAAAGCGTTCTTGTGCGCCTCTCCATCGCGCACCAGAATGAAGCCGGCGTCGTAGGGAGCCTGTCCCCATTTATGAAAGTCGAAGGCTACCGAATCGGCGCGCTCAATGCCGTCGACGAGCGGAGCCAGATCGGGAGCCAGCCGAGCCAACGCGCCGAAGGCCCCGTCCACATGAAACCAAAGCCCCTCACGCGCGCAAAGATCAGCTAGCGCAGAAAGGTCGTCCACCGCGCCGGTATTCACCGTTCCCGCCGTTCCAACGACCAGAAACGGTGTCAGGCCAGCCGCGCGATCCTGCCGGATTGCAGCTTCGAGCGCTATCAAATCCATGTGGAAGCGGCTGTCGATGGGAATCTGCCGCAAGGCGTCGCTGCCCAACCCGGCAATGTCCATCGCTTTGGGCACGCAGCCGTGGACAGCCTTCGATGTGTAAGCCCTCAACTGCCGCGTCTGCTCGGCCACACCCGTCGCGCGCACCTCGAAACCTAGCGCTGAGTCGCGGGCAATTAGCACGGCGATCAGATTCGCCATCGAGGTTCCAGTCACAAAGAGCCCGGTCGCCGTCAGCGGAAAACCCATGATCTCGGCAACCCAGCGCGCCACCTGCCGTTCAACCTCAACCGGGATATGATCTCGGCCGCCGAGGTTCGCATTCAGTCCAGCCGCAAGCATCTCCGCTACCATACCAACCGGCGTGCCGCCGCCATTCACCCAGCCCATAAAGCCGGGATGCACATTGCCCTGTGCATAGGGAAGCACGCTGTGCATGAACTCCTCATGCACCTCGGCCAGCGCAACACCAGTGCGCGGCGCATCTGTATGAAAGCGCGCGCGAAGATCGCTCGGAATCGGCTGCCATACTGGCCTCTGCCGAATGTTCTCGATGTAGCCGATCATATCGTCCAGCATGCGGTGCGCCTGGACGCGAAAGGCGTCCCAATCCGCGGGATCGAGGCTCTCACTAGCTTTTGCGGCTGGGGCAAACATCGCTTCGTTAGCCGGATCGATAAAGGGGAGCTGCGCCATTCGTTCTACCTTAGCTCTATTTTACGTGCTGACCGGGCAAAGGATAGCCAATGTCCCACCTTTGCCGGTTTACAGCATCTCCAGTTCGCGCAACAGGAAGGCATAGTCCAGCGCGATCTCCTTCAGATAGTCGTAGCGCCCGCTCGCGCCGCCGTGGCCGGCCTGCATGTTGGTTACGAGCAGCAACGGATTCGCGTCTGTCTTCAGCGTCCTCAGCTTGGCCACATACTTGGCCGGCTCCCAATACATCACCTGGCTGTCCTGCAAAGATGTTTTGACAAGCATTGCCGGATAACTTGCTGAATTTAGATTGTCATACGGTGAATAGCTCAACATATAGTTGAAGTATTTCTCCTCGTTCGGATTGCCCCATTCCTCATACTCCGGCACAGTGAGGGGAAGGGAAGCGTCGAGCATGGTGTTCATCACATCGACAAAAGGCACGTGCGAGAGCACCGCACGGAAGAGATCGGGGCGCAGATTGACTACCGCGCCCATCAGCAGTCCACCGGCCGAGCCGCCTTCAATCGACACCTTCGCCGCATCGCCGAATCCCGCCGCAGTCAAATGTTCGACCGAAGCGATGAAGTCTGTGAAGGTGTTGCGCTTAACGAGCATCTTGCCCGCGTCATGCCAGGGCTCGCCCAGATCGCCGCCGCCGCGGATGTGCGCGTAGGCCATCACCACGCCGCGATCGAGCAGACTCAGCCGGTTGGAACTGAAGCCCACCGGCAGCGCGTAACCATAGGAGCCGTAGCCATAAACATAGAGCGGATTCTTTCCCGGCTCGCGTTTGTCCTTTCGATAGACCAGCGAAACCGGAACCCGAACACCGTCCGGCGCAATGGCGTGCACGCGCTCGCTGGCATAGAGCGTGCGATCAAAGCCGCCTGGAATCTCTAACTGTTTCAGCAACTTGGATAAGCCCGCAGCCACGTCATATTCATAAACTGAAGCAGGCGTGACCAGCGACTGATAGGAGTAGCGGAAGGCGGGCGTATCGAAGACGCGGTTCACGTGCGGCTGCGCGCTGTAGGCCGGCTCGGGAAAGCTGATCTCGCTTGCCAGCGTTGCATCCGGCCCTTCGCCGCAGAAGCGCCAGACGCGCAGACGCGGCAACCCATCCTCGCGCTCACAGGCAATGAAGAAATCAGCGAAGAGATCGATCTCTTCGATCATGATGCCGTCGCGATGCGCAATCCGTTCCGTCCAATGCTCGCGAGCTGGATTCTCGACCGGCGCGGTCACCAGCCGGAAGTTTCGCCCCTGATCGTTGGTGCGGATGAACCACAATCCGTTGCGATGATCGATGGAGTATTCATGATCGTCTTCGCGCGGGCTGATGAGCGTAAACACGCCTTCGGGCTGATCGGCCGGCAGCACCCATGACTCGGAGGTGATGTGGCTGGCAGACTCCATTACGATGAACTTGCCATCGCGCGTGCGCCCTGCACCCACATTGAAGCGCTCGTCGTTCTCTTGATAGATCAGCGCGTCACTCGCATACGGCGTGCCGAGCAGGTGCCGCCACAACTGAAACTGCCGCTTCTGCTCTTCGTCCTCGATGGTATAAAAGAGCGTCTTGTTATCCGCTGCCCAGACTACCGAGCCGACGCGCTCGACTTCTTCGACCAGTGTCTCACCGGTCTCCAAGTCCTTGATGTGCAAAGTGTATTGGCGGAAGCCGGTCAAGTCTGTGGTGTAGGCCAGCCAGCGCCCATCGCGGCTGATGTCCGTATCGCCGACGGAAAAGAAGGCGTGGCCTTCGGCGAGCTGGTTGCCGTCGAGAATGACCTGCTCCGGTGCGCTGTTATCCGGTCCGGCAGAATTTCCTGCCCTGCGGCAATGAATGGCATACTGCTTGCCCTCTTCCGTGCGCGTCAGATACCACCACGCGCCATCCCGGTAAGGAACCGAAACGTCGGTCTGCTTTACGTGCGAGAGCATCTCCTGGTAAAGCTTTTCGCGCAGGCTGTCGAGCGGAGCCATCACTGTCTCGGCATAGGCATTCTCGGCTTCGAGATAGGCCGTGACTTCGGGATTCTCTTTGTCGCGCAGCCAAGCGTAATTGTCAACGAGGACGGTGCCGTGCAGGGTGGTTTCTTTGTGGTCGATGCGGGCGATGGGCGGTTGCGGTTTGTCAGTCATCTTCTCCAGTTTATTCTTACGGGTTGGCTCTGGTGTACACTCGGCAAGAAATCAACACAGGTTGTCTTAACCCGCCTTGGATGAGAAGTTTCCAACAACGTGCCTCACTTTTGGCTGCGAAATTGCTTCGCCTGCATTGAATCCAATTGCAGATCAGGAAAGCAAGCTCATTAATTTTCAGCGCATTACAGCCGAAGCTGCCGAGCACTATCGCCATGGTCGGATGGAGGAAGCCATGGTCTGCTACCGCCGCGCGCTGGTACTCAGGCCGGAGTGCGCCGAGCTGGAAAACAATCTGGGTGTAACGTTGGAAGCGCAAGGCCACCTCGAGGAGGCGGTCAGTGCGTTTAATCTCGCCCTCCGTTTGAAGCCTGAGTACGCCGAAGCACGCTTCAATCTAGGTAATGTGGACTGGAAGCGCGGCAATCTTCAGGCGGCGGTGGAGAGCTATCGCCAGGTTCTGGCCACTCATCCCAACCATGTTGAAGCGCACTGCAATCTTGGCTCAATCCTGCATGATCAGGGCAACTTTGAGGCGGCGCAGCTCTGCTATGAGCGGGCGCTGGAGCTTCAGCCGGATTCAGCTTACGCGGCCTGGAACCGCTCACTGCTGCAACTGCTTCAAGGAGACTTTGCCGCGGGCTGGCGCAATTTTGAGGCACGGCGGCGCACTCAAAGCTCTCCTCGCCACTTTCCTCAACCGCTTTGGCGCGGTGAGCCGCTTAACGGTGCGCGCATTCTGCTCCATGCTGAGCAGGGATTGGGAGACACAATTCAGTTTCTGCGTTACCTGCCGATGGTGCAAGCAGCCGGCGGCTCGGTGGTGCTCTGCCTGCCCACTCGACTGCGGCGCATGGCACGGCTGCTGCCTGGCCTGGCTGATCTAAGGGTGACCGGAGAGCCGCTTCCGCCCTTTGATTGCCAGATTCCCTTGATGAGCCTGCCTCTGGTTTTTGGTACGAACCTGGAGAATATCCCGGCGCGCGTGCCTTATCTGAACATCCCGGAGGATGCATCGCGGGCGGCGTCCCGGTTGGTGTGGCCGGCCACGGGGCTGCGCGTAGGCATCGCCTGGGCCGGCAGTCCGAGCCACGCCAAGGATCGCCTACGCTCGATGGCGTTTTCCTTCCTGTTGCCACTCTTGCGTACAAAAGGCGTTCACTTCTTTTCTTTGCAGATGGGACAGGCATCCAGGCAACTGTCGGCTGCGGCGGGTACTGTTACGGATCTTGCGCCCTTTACCTCGGATCTATCCGACACTGCAGCGCAGATGGCCCATCTTGATCTGGTGATTACGGTGGACACATCCGTCGCCCATATGGCAGGCGCGCTGGCCGTGCCGGTCTGGACGCTGCTGGGCTATGCGGCGGACTGGCGTTGGCTGCTCCACCGCGACGACAGCCCTTGGTATCCGACGATGCGCCTCTTCCGCCAGCCCAGTCTGGGCGCATGGCACGCGGTGATGGAAGAGGTGCGCACGGCGCTTGTGGCGCGGGTGGCCGATCCTGTCCACATTCATCGCTAACCGTCTCATTCATTGTGTACACAAACAGGATAGGTTGCACTGCGAAATTACTTTGAGAGGCAGGTTGAGGTCTGATATCTATCGTCTCCTGCATCAAAGCCGAAAAATGGCCCCCTCCATTTCTCACGGCCGGATCCCGGCCAGCCGCGCACCGCTGACCAGTCCAGCCCGAAATACGCCTCTCTGCTGCGATAATGGATAGACAGTTTCTTTGACTTATTCCATGCTTTTTCATGCCTCCAGTGCGAGCGTTTTTGAATGGCAGATCGAACTCATGACTTTTGGATCCAATCTATCCGCCGCGCTGCAAGCGGTCGCCGTCTTGGGAACGGTTACCTCGACGGTCTACACCCTGATGGTGGCTGCTGGCGTTCTGCGCTTTCGCCGTCGCGCCGCTGAGGCTGAAGCCGCTGACTTTCTGCCCCCGGTCAGCCTCTTGAAGCCTTTGTATGGCGACGAGCCAAACCTGGAAGAGAATTTGGCCAGCTTCTTTCAGCAGGATTATCCGCACTTCGAGATTCTCTTCTGTGCGCGCCAGGCCTCGGATGCCGGTCTCGAAGCGGCGCGCCGCGTCGCTGCGCGATTTCCCGGCGTGGCGTGCCGTTTTCTCACCTGCGGCGAACCGGCGTGGCCCAATGCGCGCACCTTTTCGCTGGAAGTCATGCGCCGCGCGGCACGCTTTCCGATCCTCGTGGCTACGGACAGCGATGTCCGGGTTGCTTCCGATTACCTGGCCACCGTGGTCCAGCCGCTCTGCGAACCGCAAGTAGGCATGGTCACCTGCCTCTATCGCGGCGTCGCTCGCGGCGGGGTCTGGGGCGATCTGGAGGCGATGGGAATGTCGGTCGAGATGACCTCCGGCGTTCTGGTGGCTGAGATGCTGGAAGGAATGCGCTTCGCTCTCGGTCCGTCGATGGTGATGCGCCAAAGCACCATCGAAAAGATTGGCGGCTTCGAGCCCGTCGCCCAGTTCTTTGCAGACGACTTTGTACTGGGCAACTGGACGGCCAAGGCAGGCGAAAGGGTGGTGCTCTCCACCTGCATCATCGAGCACCATCTGCTGAGCGGCTCCTTCAAAAGCTCCATGGCGCATCAGCAGGGTTGGGCCACCAGCACGCGCTTCTCCAGGCCGCTGGGCCACTTTGGCTCGTTGCTGACCTTTGCGGTTCCGTATGGACTGCTGGGGCTGGCCGTGCTGGCTGCGGCAGGCCATACGGCTCTGGGCGCGGGGCTGCTGGCATTCACATGGATCAATCGCGTGCTGCTTTGCCGATTGGTTGCCGGCAGTGTGGTCAACGACCGCATCGCCTTGCGCAATGCATGGCTCTACCCGCTCCGCGACTTGATGGGATTCTGCTTCTGGGTGGGAAGTTACTTCGGTTCACGGCGATTGAGCTACCGCGGCGATCCTTGCGAACTGATGGCCCAAGGAAGGCTGCGCAAGCTGGCCTCGGCGGAAGAGCCGGAAGAATCCATGCTGGCCAGGGAAGCCTCCTAACCAACCAAGCTGATTTTGGAACGTGGATTCCCATTCAGAGCACTTGTTCATTCTGTTTTAAATCAATCCTGCGATTGCCCTGAACACGATAGCCAAATGAATACTGCTGCAATCGCCTGATTGGTATACTATCGGTAGGCGCAGCCGGTTCACGCCTGCTCATGGAAGCGCGTTTTTCGGGCGTTTGGAGATAGATTTGGAGAAGGGAAGAGAATGGGAATATTGCTGGAATCGATTCACTCGCCCGCTGATCTGAAGCGATTGAACTACGCGCAAATGGCGGAGCTGGCTGAGGAGATTCGCGAGTTCCTGATTCAGACGCTCTCCAAGACCGGCGGTCATCTGGGGCCGAATCTGGGCGTGGTGGAGCTGACGCTGGCGCTGCACACGGTCTTCAATACTCCCGAGGACAAGCTGCTCTTTGACGTGAGCCACCAGGCGTACATCCATAAAATGCTTACCGGGCGGCTGGATCGCATGGATACGATTCGCCAGCCGGGTGGATTGAATGGCTTCATGCTGCGCACTGAGAGCGAGCATGATGCCTTCGGCGCAGGGCACGCGGGAACGGCTCTCTCGGCTGCGCTGGGCATGGCCGTGGCGCGCGACTTGGCGGGCGGCAAGGAGCACGTGATCGCCGTGGCCGGCGACGCTGCCTTTACCAACGGCGTAACCTTTGAGGCGCTCAACAACATTGCTGCCCAGACCAAGCGCATGATCATTGTGCTCAATGACAACGAGTGGTCGATTGACCGCAATGTGGGCGCGATTGCCCGCTACTTTCACAAGATTGTCACCAATGAGCACTATAAACATCTGCACGACTCGGCCAAGCGCCTGGTGGAGAAGATCGGCGGCAAGACGGCCGTTGAGGTGGCGCGGCGCGCGGAAGAGGCGGCCAAGAGCCTGCTCTGGCCTTCGGTCCTCTTTGAGGAGTTCGGGCTGCAATACTTTGGCCCCATCGACGGCCACAATATTCCGCTGCTGGTGGAGAGCTTCAAGTTTCTGAAGGCGGAGAACCGTCCGGTTCTGTTGCACGTGTTGACGCAGAAGGGCCGCGGCTTTCAGCCGGCGCTCGACTTGCAGAAGAAGTTCCACGGCCTGGGCCCCTTCGATCCAGAGACCGGCGAGACCAAGCCCGTCGGGCTGCCAACGTTTGCCGAGGTTTTTGCCAAGACGCTGGTCAAGCTGGCCGACAAGGACGAGCGCGTGGTGGCCATCACCGCCGCCATGCCCAGCGGCACGGGCCTGGATCTCTTCCGCCCATACCATCCCAAGCGCTACTTTGACGTCGGCATCGCCGAAGAGCACGCGGTGGTCTTTGCCGCCGGCATGGCGACGAGAGGACTGCGGCCGGTTTGTGCCATCTATTCGACCTTCCTGCAGCGGGCCATCGACTGCATCGTTCACGACGTGGCGCTGCAAAAGCTGCCTGTGCTTTTCTGCATGGACCGCGCGGGGCTGAGCGGCGACGATGGTCCAACGCACCATGGCTTGTTCGACATTGCGTATCTGCGCGGCATCCCCGAAATGGTTTTGATGTCTCCCAAGGACGAGGACGAACTGGCCGACATGATGGCCACCGCTCTCCAACTTCCGGGGCCGAGCGCGATTCGCTATCCGCGCGGCGTGGGAGCGGGCGCGATGCTCAAGCCGGAGCCGCAAGTGATTCCCGTGGGCAAGGCAGAAGTGCTGAAGGACGGCTCGGATGTGGCGATTCTGGGGCTGGGGCCGATGACCGGCCTGGCGATGGAACTGGCTGCGCGCCTGGAGCGCGAGGGCTACTCCGCGGCGGTCATCAATCCGCGCTTTGTGAAGCCGCTTGACCGCGAGATGCTTGCCCACTACGCCGAGCGCGTGGCGGCCTTTGTCACCTTCGAGGACCACGTCCTGATGGGTGGCTTTGGCTCGGCGGTGGTCGAGGCGCTGGAAGAACTGGGCAGCCTGGTTCCGGTGGTGCGCATCGGCTGGCCAGACCAGTTCATCGAACACGGCAAGGTGGATGAACTGCGCGCCAAATACGGTCTGACTGTGGATGCCGCCGAAGCCCAAGCGCTGCCCCTACTGGCTCATCGGCAAAAGATTGCCCATGTGAGCATTTAGCAAACGAAAGTACGCCGACACGCGATAGCGGTGGTCAGTGATGCAAACGCTTGAGGACTACAATTCAGATAACAGGAGGGCGCGATGGCAACTGAAACCCTGATTCCGAGGCCGGACGAGAGCACCGTGGAAGCCCCTAAAGCGGTTTATGTAAAAAGAACCTACTCGCCGGAGTTTCTGGCTGAGCAGGCGGTCATTGACCAGCGTGTGCGCGAAGAAGGCGCAAGACGCATCCGACGGTCATGCGAGAGGCTTGAAGCCTTGGGCATTGTCGACAAGGACGGCAACCGCATCAAGAAGGAACTTCCAGCAGATATGCAGCCGGGGGCGGACCGGGACTTCGGGGGATAGCGGATGCCGATCATGTACGTGATGGCTGGTCCAGCCGGCAGTGGAAAGACGAGCGCGTTTCCTGGAAGCCAATTCGGCTGCGATTTCTTCAATGCGGACGATTACGCTGCCATGTTGAATGCTGATCCTATATAGGCATTTATATTACAGCTCATTCCTCCACAAATCTGTCATCCTGAGCGGAGCAGTTCACGCTTTTGTGAACTGCGCAGTCGAAGGACCTGCGGTTGCACTTCGGAAACCTGTCCAATGCTTGCGCAATGCGAGGAGCGAAAAGCAACCACAGGTCCTTCGACTTCGCTGCGCTCCGCTCAGGATGACAGAGTTATAGAGGGGGCGGACAGTCAGCAGTCTTCGAGATGCCGCCGAAGCTGATCGCCTCATTCCTGGGACGCGAGATTACTTTCCTCGCCTCTGAGCTTCCGGCATGGATGGAAGAAGCGCTGGGGCAGACTCCGCACTCGACGGTGAAGCTGCGGGAGTTCTTCGTGCAAGGGAAGGCCTTGCCGATTGGGGGCTGACAAGAACCCTAAGCCCTAGAAGCGAAACCTATGGTACTCGGCCAACCAGCGATCCTATTCTAAGGAACTGGCTGGCTCTGGCAAGCGGCAATTGCGCTATCGAGATCGGCCACGAACCGGTCATCGTCGTCGGCCCAGCTTTTCTTCAGGTCCATCAGCGCTGGCAGCAATCTTGAGTCAGCGATTTCCTGAGCAGCTTCAAGCGCCAATATAAACACGGTATTGGCCGTCAGCGCTTCGAGAAGCGGGGCGAGGACGCGGTTGTCCTTGCGCCGGGCAAGGCCGACCATCGCTTCAAAACGAGCGTCAGCATACGCGTCGTTTAATCTGGCGACCAAGGCGTCACGGAGTTCCGGACTATCGAAATCCGTCAAGGTTCCCAGCCCGAATGTTGCCCAGTCGCGAACGACACTGTCCTCGTCGGTTGAAAGCCCAATTAGTGTCTGGATGGCTCGCGGATTACTTTGCTTACTCATCCCATGAACTACGCCGTATCTTACATCCGAGTCTGGATGGTCCTTGAGAGGGATGAGCAGTTCAACGCAGCGCGGTTCTTCCAAGAATCCAAATGCGATAGCTATCGATTGCAATACGTCTGGATCTGACTCCGTTGCGAGCGTTCTTGCAAGGCAATCAAAGCACTCATTGGGGAAAGTCCTGGACGGTACGCCGAGTTGACCCAGGATTCTTGTGCCGAGCAATCGCTCTTTTGGAGCGGCACTTGAGCAGAGCCTTTCAGCGGCCTCAAGAACTTCGCGCGAAGCGCGGAACTGCAGAACGGTGACAGGCTCCTCCGCCGCATTCTCGTCTTCTTCGGTGAGCGCGAGCCGTATCAACTCATTGGTCGAGCGTGGGTCGTTAGTCCATTTCGAGAAGTCAGGCTTGTTCATGATGCCCTTCGTTCGTGGTTCGATTAGCTGAACTTTTGAAGGTCGGACTCTACGCTCCCGCTTTCTTTTCGATCTTCGCCCAGGCGTCTTTCAGCGGCAGCGTGCGGTTGAAGACTAACTGCTCCGGCTTCGAATCCGGGTCAAGGCAGAAGTAGCCGACGCGCTCGAACTGGTAGCGGTCCTCGACTTTGGCGTTGGCGAGAGATGGCTCCAGCTTGGCGGTCGAGAGAATCTCCAGCGAGTTTGGATTGAGATTGTCGAGCACATCCTGGCCTTCTTCCAGATCATAGGGATCGGGCTTGGCGAAGAGGTTGCCGTAGAGGCGGATTTCCGCGCTGAGGGCGTGGGCGGCGGAGACCCAGTGCATGGTGGATTTGACCTTGCGGCCATCGGGCGAGTTGCCGCCGCGGCTGGCTGGGTCGTAGGTGCAATGCACCTCGACGATGTTGCCGGCCTCGTCCTTGACCACGCTCTGCGCGGTGACAAAGTAGGCGTTGCGCAGACGCACCTCTTTGCCGGGTGAGAGCCGATAGTACTTGGGCGGAGGAACTTCGCGGAAGTCTTCTTGTTCGATATATATCTCTCTGGAAAAAGGGACCCCACGGGTCCCGGCGCTGGGGTCTTCGGGGTTGTTGGCGGCTTCTACCATCTCTGACTGACCGGCGGGATAGTTATCAATGATGAGCTTGAGAGGATTGAGCACGGCCATGGCGCGGCTGGCGCGGCGGTTCAGGTCGTCGCGCTGGAAGTGCTCGAGCATTTCGATATCCGTCGAGCCGTTGGTGCGCGAGACGCCGCTGGCGGTGACAAAGGCGCGGATGGCCTCCGGGGTAAAGCCGCGGCGGCGGATGCCGCAGAGGGTGGGCATACGCGGATCGTCCCAGCCGCTGACGCGCCCTTCCTTCACCAGTTGCAGCAGCTTGCGCTTGCTCAGCATGGTGTAGGTAATGTTGAGGCGGTCGAACTCAATCTGCTGCGTGGGGAAGATGCCAAGCTGCTCGATATACCAGCGGTAGATGGGCTGGTGGTCGGTAAATTCGAGAGTACACATGGAGTGCGTGACGCGCTCCAGCGAATCCGACTGGCCGTGGGCGTAGTCGTACATCGGATAGATGCACCACGCATCGCCGGTGCGCTGATGCGAGGCGTGCAGGATGCGGTACATGACCGGATCGCGCATATTCAGGTTCGGCGAAGCCATGTCGATTTTGGCGCGCAGAACTCGCGAGCCGTCGGGGAACTCGCCGGCCTTCATGCGAGTGAAGAGGTCGAGATTCTCTTCGATGGAGCGCGTGCGATACGGCGAGTCTTTGCCGGGTTCGGTCAGCGTGCCGCGGTGCTGGCGAATCTCGTCGGCGGAGAGGTCGTCCACATAAGCCTTGCCGGCGCGGATGAGTTGCAAAGCCCACTCGTAAAGCTGGCCGAAGTAGTCGGAGGCGTAGCAGAGGCGATCCCACTCGAAGCCTAGCCAACGGACGTCTTCCATAATAGAATCAACGTACTCTTGCTCTTCCTTTTCGGGATTGGTGTCGTCGAAGCGCAGGTTGGTTTTGCCGCCCACTTCGTCAGCCAGGCCGAAGTCGATGCAGATGGCCTTGGCGTGGCCGATGTGCAGGTAGCCGTTCGGCTCGGGAGGGAAGCGGGTCTGGATCACGGCGTCGCCGTACTTTTTGGTGCGGAGATCCTCAGCGATAATCTCGCGCAGGAAGTTGGAGGGGGCTGCGGCGGCTTGCGTTTCCGTTCTTTCGTTGGTCATGGCTACACAATTATAAATTTTTTCCTGAGGCTGCACGAAATTCCAGAAATCGAATTCAAGAATGCCTAGGCGAGGAAAGCGGCTTCATCGACGCCAGCCTAGCCTGAAAGCGGAAATGGAATTTCGGTCCATACGGACAGACGCCTGGTGGCCGCGACTGGTTTGTACTTGTCCGCCGGCAGACGGGCCAACTTGTTGGTAAAAATAAAAAATTTTATCCATACCGCGACTCGCTTCTATATAATCCGCTAGACTGAATAGTTCTCAGAAAGGTGAGTCTTTCGTGTTGAATCCCCCCGTGAAGATCCTTGCGCTTTCAATCGTCCTGCTTTCACTGCCGCTTTTTGGCCAAAACAGCAATGTGGACACCGCCATGATTCAGGGGGTGCCAGGTTCAGCCTTGCAATCGCGCATCACGCATGCGATCGATGAGTCGTCGCTGACCCCGCTGCGGGGCAACACGCACCCTCTAGCGCAATCCAAGTCTGACCTTGGCCCTGCGCCCGCCTCCATGGCGGCCAACCGCCTGATTCTGGTTCTGGCGCGCAGCACCGAGCAGGAGGCGGCACTGCAGACATATCTTCAGTCCGTACAGGACGCCAATTCGCCCAACTACCAAAAATTTTTGAGTCCGGATCAATTTGGCAGCAGCTTCGGGGTTGGCGACGCCGATCTCCAAACGATTCAGAGTTGGCTCACGGGCCACGGATTCACAGTGAATAAAGTGGCCAAGGGACGGATGGCCATCGAGTTTTCCGGTACGGTGGGACAGTTGCAGGAGGCCTTTCACACCTCGATCCACAACTATCTGGTGAACGGAAAGCAACAATGGGCCAACGTCACGGATCCGCAAATCCCCAGCGCTCTCTCTCCGGTCGTTGCCGGCGTTTCCTCTCTGAACAGCTTCAAGCCGATGGCGCAGATCATCCGCGGACCAAGTGCGGCCGTCAACACCCAAAAGCACACCATCAAGCCCACATACACAACAGGTGACGCCACCGACGGTTATTACATCTATCTTGGCCCGGCGGACGCGGCCACCATCTACGACACGCCCACCAGCCTTAACGCCACTCCCCCCAGTACGGCTTACACCGGCTCCGGCGTCACCATCGGAATCGCCGGCGACTCGAACATTGACGTTACCCAAAATGCCAACTATCGCTCAACCTTCGGACTGGCCGCAAACCCCACCACGGTAGTCGTCGATGGTGCCGATCCTGGCGAGAACGGGGATGCTCTCGAGGCGTATCTTGATACCGAGGTCTCCGGCGGCATTGCCCCCGACGCCAATGTGATTCTTTACACAGCTGCCGACACAACTTACCAGGCGGGTGTGTTTCTGGCCATCCAGCGCGCCCTGGATGACAACCAGGCGGATATATTCAGTGTCAGCTTCGGCGAATGCGAATCGGTACTGGGCGCCTCTACCAATCAATTCATTCAGAATCTATGGGAGCAAGCGGCGGCGCAGGGCATCTCCGTGACCGTCTCGGCGGGCGATGGCGGCTCGGCTGGCTGTGACAACTTCGATACTGAAGAAGAGGCCTACCAGGGTTTGGCCGTGAGCGGTTTTGCTTCCACGCCCTATAACATCGCCGTGGGCGGCACCGACTACGACGCCCTGTATACGAGTAGCTTCCCCGCCAGCTTTACCGATTATGTCGACATTACGAATACCTTGCCTAATCACCGCAGCGCGCTCAAATACATCCCCGAGGAGCCATGGAACGACTCCACGTTTGTCAATACGGATATTGCGGCGAACAAGCCCCTCTCGGTGGATGGTTACGACAACAATATCGTTGCGGGCTCGGGCGGCATCAGTTCGATCTATTCAGTGCCAAACTGGCAGTCCAGCGTAGCCACGGGCAATTATCGCAACATTCCCGACGTCTCCTTTTTGGCGGGCAACGGTTTCTACGGAGCGTTGTGGGGCCTTTGCACGGATCAGGATACGGATTTATATGGGGATCCGATTACCGACTGCGCCTCCCCGACGACCGGAAACAACTTCAACCTGAGCGGCGTGGGCGGCACATCAGCCTCGTCGCCCGCCTTTGCCGGCATGTTGGCCCTGGTGAAGCAGAAAGCAGGCAAGCGCTTAGGTCAGGCCAATTATGTGCTCTATGATCTAGCCAAATCCAATTACTCCACCGTCTTCCACGACGTAACCACCGGCGATAATTCGGTGGTCTGTCAAGGTGGTTCGTCTGGTTGCGCACTGAATTTGGCTGGCTACGACTTCATGACAGGCTACAACGCCGCCGCCGGATATGACTTGGCCAGCGGCTGGGGTAGCGTAGATGTGAGCCAACTGGCGAGCAAATGGGCCAGCGCATCCTTCGCCGCCACCGCCAGCACACTCGAATTGAACGGCGCCACCAGCGCACTGAAGATCACTCACGGTGCCAGTGTGGCAGTCAAGGCCAGCGTTACCAGTTCCTCCGGCACGCCCACGGGCGACATCGCGCTGGTGGACAGCATCAGCCCCGCAACCCAGCCCAACAGCCAAGGCATCACCAGTTTTACGCTCTCCAGCGGAGCGGTCAACGGCACAACCACATTCCTTCCCGGCGGCAGTTATAACGTCTCGGCACACTACGGCGGCAGCAGCACCGATGCGCAGAGCGACTCCAACGCTATTCCTGTCACCGTCGCCGCAGAAAGCAGCACCACCAAACTCACGGCCACCTACTACGATCCGAGCACCTATTATC
Organism: uncultured Occallatibacter sp.; assembly: GCA_964644105.1. GTDB lineage: Bacteria > Acidobacteriota > Terriglobia > Terriglobales > Acidobacteriaceae > Telmatobacter. Next base: position 15,176 of record CAZXVX010000046.1, read on the forward strand.
CTTCAACCATCCCGTACTATGGCTTCATCTTCGTGCTCGATGCCCAGCCCTACGGCAACAGCGCTTCGGCTGCCAATCCCAATGGCAATGCCACCGGGACCATCACCTTCAAGAACGGCACATCGACACTGGGCACCGCAACGCTCTCCAGTGAAGGCGTCGCTGAGTTGCAAACTGTTTTGCTGCCCGGCGGCAGTGACAGCCTCACCGCTGTATACCCCGGTGACGCCAGCTTCCTCGCCAATACCAGCGCTCCGAATGTTATCAATGTGATTCCATCCGTGACTACCGTTTCTACGCCTGCTTATTCAATCGGGTATAACAATCAAGTAATTTTTACTATTAATTTATCGGCCAATAGCGCGGGTGTGGCGCCTACGGGCACGGTGAATTTCATGAACGGTTCGACATCTTTGGGATCGGTAGCGCTGGATGGCATAGCGGCCACCAATACCACGCTCGCTTGGGGCACAGCCAGTTTTACTAGCTCAGTCTTGACTCCCGGCGCCTATAACGTTACCGCTGTGTATGGCGGCGACAGCAACTATGGAGGAAGCACATCGCCCGCGGTTGCATTTTCTGTTGGGAAGATCTATACGCCCATCACGGAGACGCCCTCTTCCTCAACCCTCTTAACCAATCAATCACTGCAAGTATCGGTTACACCAACTCCTGTAACCGGGCTTCCTGTGCCTACTGGGTCAGTGACATTGAGTTATGGCAGCGTCACCACGACTGCCGTTAACCTTGTTGGCGGCACAGCCACGATTACGATTCCAGCCAACACTCTTCCGGCTGGATCCTATTACATTACGGCCAACTACAGCGGCGATTCTATGTATCAGTCAAACTCAGCCCAATCTTACATTACAGTCAATCCTTCCGGTACGATCAATCCGACGGTTACAGTGGTCGCACCCACAACCAAAGTTACTTACCCGATTTTGGTTACAGTCAACTTGAGCGGCCCCAAAGGGGATCCAACTCCCACTGGTCTTGTGACGCTTGCAAGTTCCGACCCCAGTAGCACAATCACATCTGCCCAGATGTTAACCAACGGCTCAGCCACCTTCTCGATTACGAGTGGCCAGAATGGCATTCAGAGTACGTTGACGGCAACCTATCAAGGCGACTCGAACTATACAACTGGAAGCGGCACGGGAACACTCAACACGCTCATGGATCCGATCATTACGTTTTCACCCGCCAACCCAACTGTTGCCGTCAATCAAGCTTTGAATGTGACAGTTACAGTTGCCGGCGTCATTGGCAACGCAACAGCGACCGGAACAGTTACCCTTTCGGGAGGAAGTTATACCTCATCGGCGGTTCAGTTGAGCGGCGGATCCGCCAGCTTCACCATCCCGGCAAATTCCCTCAGCCTCGGATACGCAATTGTGTATGCTTCGTATAACGGCGATTCAAATTACTTGGCTTCTTATTCGTCTGAGAGCGTTTACGTTACGCCTGCCCTTGTACCCGGCATCTCGATTACTGGCTTAGCGGTGACAGTCGCTCCCGGGGCAACCACAGGCAACACCTCAACCATAACGGTGACTCCCAGCAATGGCTTCACCGGTACGGTCAACCTTGGCTGCTCCATTTCTCCCACAGCCGCCAGCGATCCGGCGACGTGCAGCTTCTCTTCACCTTCGGTTACGATCAGCGGCACTACTGCCGTAACATCCACCCTGACCGTGACTACGACGGCGGCCTCCAGCAGCGCTCTGACTCATCCCAAACTCCCCGGAGAGCCCTGGTACGCCGCCGGCGGCGCAACGCTGGCCTGCCTGCTGCTCTTTGGCATTCCGGCGCGGCGGCGCAAGTGGCGCGCATTGCTGGGAATGTTGGTGTTTCTCGCGTTTCTCTCTGGCGGCTTCCTTGCCTGCGGTGGAGGGAGTAGCGGCGGAGGCAATACCGGCACCACTCCAGGAAGCTACACCATCACGTTGACGGCCAATTCAGGCAGCGTTTCAGCCAGCAACATCATCAACCTCACCGTGCAATAACCGGCGCATTAACCAATACGAAGGATGAAAAAGTGACGCCGATCCTGTTCGGCAGCAGCGTGGACCTTCGGGTTCACGCTGTTTCTTTTTGGCCATCCAGGCTTCGCATCTCCGTCTGCCGAATGAATCGAGCACTAGAAAACGCCAATTTGCCGGGATTTGCGCGCAGAATGGCGCGGTTGCTCCCCAGCCATTTACAATGACGTCTAAGCAACAGGTGAGCAAGCCTATGTCGCCTTGCTGTGTTCAGACCCTATGAATCTTCGAATCTTTCGCACTCCCGCGGCTTTCGTGTTCTCGACGGTGCTGCTTGCAACATTCACCCTGGCGCAAACGCATCCCGCTGCGCCCGAGAGCCCGTATGGCGGCACGGTGGTCGAAGAGATCATCGCCCGGGTTAACGATCAGATCATCACGCGTTCGGACTATGAGCGCGCCATGAAGGAAATGGATGACGAGGCGCGCCAGCACGGAGCCTCTATGCAGGAAATCGCCTTAGGCCACAAGGATCTGCTGCGCAGTCTCATCGATCAGCAGCTCTGGCTCTCCAAGGGCAAGGAACTTGGCATCACTGGCGAGACCGAGCTGGTGAACAGGCTGAACGAGATCCGCAAGCAATATCACATGGATTCGATGGAAGACCTGGAGAAGGCCGCCAAAGAGCAGGGTGTCTCCTTTGAGGACTTCAAAGCCAACATCCGCAACAGTATCATCACCCAGGAGGTGATGCGCGAGGAAGTGGGCAAGATGGTCCAGTTCACTCCCGGCGAAGCGGAGCGGTATTTTGAACAGCACAAGCAGGAGTACGCGCAGCCGGAGAGTGTGACGCTCTCTGAGATCATGGTTTCCACAGCCGCCTCCGCACCATTGGTGGCACCTCAAGGCGCGCTCCAGCCCGACGATACGGCAAAGCTGGCCGCAGCCAAGGCGAAGGCGGACGATCTGGAAGCCAAGCTCAAAGCTGGCGGCGACTTTGCTCAACTAGCGCGCAGCTTCAGCGACGGCCAGACGGCCGCCGAGGGCGGCGATCTGGGGAGTTACAAGCGCGGCGATCTTGCTAAAGTATTGGAAGATCAGACTTTCTCGCTCAAGACAGGCCAATTCACAGCCCCCATTCGCACCAAGCAAGGCTTCGTCATCCTCAAGGTTGTGCAACACGTTCCGGGTGGCGTTCCGGCCTTCAAGGATGTTCGCTCGCAGGTCGAACAGAACTTTTTCATGGAGCGAATGGAGCCGGCAATGCGCGATTATCTGACCAAGATGCGCATTGATGCATACATCGAGATCAAGCCGGGTTATACCGATACCGGCGCCAGTGCAAAGCAGACCAAGCTGGTCTATGGCGCCTACACGCCGCCCGCGCCCAAGAAGAAGAAGAAGGTGGAGCGCACGCGCTTCCGCGAGAATACGCACAGCTTTCGTCAAAAATCGCCCGAGGCTGCTGTTCCCGCCGAGGGCGCTGCTCCCACAGCCGCGCCTGCCGCGAAGAGCAAGAAGAGTTCTGGCGCGGATGTGGCCACTATGAAGCCGGGCAAGAAGGAAAAAATCCGCTTGGGTCAGGCGCCGACCAAGACATTGCCCCAGGCGGCTCAGGCCGCTGTTGAGGATGCTGGAGCTGTAGATCACACCGAGGCTTCCGTTCCAGAACCGGTCAACCCTTTGGAGGCAAGCAACAAGCCGACGGACAAAACTCGCTTCAGCGCGCGCGCCAAGCAGGTAAAGCTGGAAAAGCAGGCCAAGGCCAAAGGCACCAAGACCGACTCCATGGCTCCTTCAGCGCCGGATGCCGCCGAGGTGGCTGACCAGCAGACGCAGGCTGGCCCGTTGGGATTGGCAGGGGATACTTCCACAAAGAAAAAGAAGAAGGCCACCACCACAGGCGATAAAACTCGTTTAACGGACAAAAAGAAGGTTGTGACCCCGGCGGGCAATTCCGATCAGACTACGCCTGCTCCGGCTCCTGCATCGAAGTAGTTCCGGTTTTTTATCCGGCGCTGTGGAACAATGGAAATCAATTGCTTTGAAAGGGTACGGCTCATGCCGTACCCTTTCAATTTGAGGGATGAAGAATGCACTCAGTCTGGATGGGCGAGTTTATGGGCACTTTGGTGCTGGTGCTGTTGGGCTGCGGCGTCAATGCCGGCGTTACGTTGCGCAAGAGCTTTGCGGTCGATGGCGGCTGGCTGGTGATCACCATCGGCTGGGCGCTGGGTGTGCTCTGCGGCGTGCTGGTGGCACAGGCCTTCGGCTCCTCAGGCGCCAACTTGAATCCTGCTATCACGCTCTCCAATGCCATGGTCACTGGCAATTATATGCAGGTACTTCCGCTCTGGCTGGCGCAGTTGCTAGGCGCTTTCATCGGCGCGTCACTGGCCGCTTTGCACTTTGGCCCTCACTGGAGCCTGACGCCGGATCCGGCGGCTAAACTGGGTGTTTTTGCCACCCATGCGGCGGTGCGCAATCCAGCCTTCAACTTGCTCAGCGAGGCCATCGGCACAGCGGTTCTGATTCTGGTGGCCGCGGCCATTGGATCCAAAGGCGTTTCCATGACCGGACCGGCTTCGGGCGTGGGACCGTGGCTGGTTTCCTGCCTGGTTTGGGGCATTGGTCTTTCGCTGGGAGGTACCACCGGCTACGCTATTAATCCAGCCCGCGATCTGGGGCCGCGCATTGCTCATGCTCTCTTGCCCATTCCTGGCAAAGGCGGCTCCAACTGGAGCTATGCGCCAATCCCGATCTTTGGCCCTTTGCTGGGCGCGGTGCTGGCCGGGCTCCTGCTACGTTGCGCGCATCTGTAAATAGCAGAGTCAGCCAAACCATAGCGCCAACAGATCGATAGCGCCAGCCTCGTGGTCGATTGTTGAGTCGATCTTCCGGTACACACTGTACGTTGCGCTCAAGGAAAGAGTCCTCATCGAACAGGTTTCGCTCGCAATGTGCCCGTCGTCACCCGGAAGCCCAAAGGCATCCACTAAAATTGATCTGAGGAGATTGAACAAAATGCCCCGTAAAGCACTGATTGCCGCCAACTGGAAGATGTACAAGACGCCCGCCGAAGCCAAGGCCTTTGTCGATGCCTTTTTGC